>NZ_JBEAFH010000005.1:0-102338 GCF_040061575.1 Klebsiella sp. CB_Kp196 | reverse complement strand
GGCTCATTCTATGGACCTAAAATGACAACAGATGAACTGACAACATACAGACGGTATGAAACCACGATCCGCAACAACACCGGCTATGCGACCGGGTTACGCCCGGTCAGGATCAAATGCCGGTTCGGCGCAGGGGAAGTCCCGAACGACAGATGTCTGGTGGTGACGGATGCAGCTGGCACGGTTTATCCATGCCAGTGGGCGGGAGAGCCGGATTTCAACCCGCGCCGGGGTCGCAATCTGAGTTACTGGGGCGATGACTCCCTGCGCAGCGGTGAGCTGCTTATTCTGGATAATCTCGCCGCCGGGGCAGCAAAAAAATATGTGGTTAAAGCCTACCCGACAGAGCAGTCTGCTTCACTGTACAGCCGCACGGTAAGAGAATCGTCCACCAGTTTTCTGGTGACAGCAGATGACGGGACTCAGGTACGTTTTGACAGCGTGGTAGGCTGGCTGCCATACAAACTGACGCGGGACAGCATCACCTATACCAACATTTGTCAGCAGCTTTATGCGACCGTAACGGGGACGGCGTGGTCGTATGTCGCGGCGGGATATACGGATTACCGTTATCAGGTTATCAGCGACGGACCGTTATTTACCGAAGTGGAGACCACCTTCTTTAATGGTGCCCAGACCGGAAATGTGGCGCTCCCGGTTGGGGTGATTAAGCACACATACCGGACGAAGGTCTTCAGGAATGGCTACGTACAGATTGATGCATCCGCTCGTCTTCTGTCAGCCCTGGCGGCGAATATACTGTTTGCGTGTGTGACGCGGATCCAGCTGAACTCCACAGCGACAAAGGCGTACCGCGCTGATTACAACTCGGTGTGGACGGATAACTCGGTTGTCCGGTCAATCGCTATCCGCTACGCCGGAGGGGATGCTATCCGTGACTCGGCGGAATCCGCCACGCTGGGAAACCGTACGCCTGTGGCAGGCCTGACCACGAATACGACCTATTCCCGTTTTGACGGGGGGTGGACGGCGGGGACGTGGAACGCATCAGCATCAACGCTTGGCGCACCGAAAAACTGGGCATGGACAGTGGGATTTAGTATTAACCTGAATGAGTCAGTGACCGATCCGACGGCATTGTCTGACATTGAACTGAACCCCCCGGTGGGGTTTGCGTCAGGAGAGTCGGTTTATCCGCGATTCAGGCAGGCGAAACTGATGAGTCGTCTGGGGGATACTGTCAGCGGTATTGCAGCCTGGAATACGCTGGACGCGACCAGCACCGACAACGGCAACGGGATGTTCAACACGATTGCCGGTGACATCGTGCGCATGCTGCATCTGAAAATCGGCACACTCGATACGGTCTATGCGAAGTTCGACGCCTGGGCAACTACATGGTACGGTGGTATCAGTAATATCCATCTGGGTGCTGCCGCTGACTCTAAGGGGCTACAGTTTGCGTCACGACTGGTGCTGCCGCAGTTATGGTGGCTGTACAAACTGGCGGTGCTGAATGGAGATACTGAAAAGCAAACCGAACTGAAAGTGGCTATCGGTAATATGGCAGCTGATTGCTATTCGGCATTCGGTACTGTTGGTTCAGCAAACAGCAACTTTTATGCAGCAGCGTTCCGTTCCTGGGCGATGGCGGTGGCAGTTGGAATTGATCCGTCTGGCAACTACACAGCCGCGATGGATATGGTTGACGGGCAGTTTTCCAGCTCAACCTATTTTGCCGGAGTGAAAAACATTATTACCGATAATGTCACTGAGAATGTTCCGAAGCGTCGCTATCTGCATTATCAGGTGTATGCCTGGAACAACTACCTGATCGGATGCAAAGCAGCGGGACGGGCATCGGTCCTTAACATGGAAACCTATGCGTTAAATGCTGTATCGGGTTACGGTGGGCTGAAGGAAGTGGACTACTGCATAGCCGAATCGCGTCGCGGGCAGCCGACAACGGTTGGATTCATGCTGTACCCTCTCCTGCATTCTGGTGATAACTCCTGCCTCGAAGCAGCTGAGCGCCTGCTGGATGCTTTTGATGAGTACGGTGGGTCAAATACCAATGGGCAGATTAAGCTGTGGGATCTGGATTTCTTCTCAGAAATTTCAACGACATTCTCAGAATATACCTTTGCCTGCAATATTATGGCTGATGCATGGATGCAGTACTGGATTGATAATAACTGATAATCAAACTTGCGGCTGTCATGGAAATTGATAGCCGCAACCTTTCTTGATCTTCTCGCTCAATGAAATTACTGTATATATAAACAGTATTTATGGGAGGGGAGATCATGCTCAGGCAATCAGACATCAATCAGGCGTTTCGGGAGGCAATTCTTCGGAACTCGAAAGGCTATCAGTATCTACACACACGAGACTTCATCTCTTGTTTGATGCTGCGGGGCATTCATTTCTCAGAGTCAGAAGCTAACCGCTGGATTGAGCGTTATCAGAGTTGCTTCGCTGACAAAACTCCAGAGCACACAGAAAACCGGTTGTGGATTCTCCGCAACATGGGGAGGGTGATGTAATGGGCCCATTTCCATCACCGGCAGCTGATTACATCGAGTCTGCGTTGACGGTAACCGCTGCGTGTGACATCGGCGCTAACTCGCAGGTTATCCAGACTGACCGCGGCTATGTTGTTTTGGACTTGTCGTTAAAAGTGACGCAGGGAAGCGTTGTGCTTATCCGTTGCGCGGGCGAACTGCAATTCGCAAAGCTGATGGGACAGTCGTTTATCACAGTGGAGGGAGAGAGTATTGAAGGGGAGGCGCTGGATGATGTCGAAGTGCTCGGAGTCGCAACCCATGCGATTAACGATCTTAGGCAGGATGTAAGTCCTGTCTGATGTGTCTGATTACAGGTCAAAAAGGAGTCTTAAGTAATTGATATATAGTGACTGGATTTGTAGTGAAATGTAGTAAATTGCAGTGTATTTTTTAATCTCCTTTCTTGTTAACTTGTTGATGTTTATTGTTATTTCATGTTTTTCTTTCTCTTTATGCCTGAAAGCGCCCGCTATTGCAATCGGCGAAGCGGAAACTCTTCGCGGAATTAATATCTTGCAACGATTTCATCGTCGCTGAAAAAAACAGGAAGGCGCCTCGCGTGCGACACAAAGCACAAAGACTTCTCGCCGACGGCTGATGTACACTGTGCGCCAACGTCAGCGGTTTACACAAGGTGAAAACGTGGAATTACTTGCTCAATATGGCCTGTTTTTGGCCAAAATCGCGACCATCGTTGTCGCAATTGCGGTTATCGTCGCCATTATTGTTAACCTGACTCAGCGCAAAAAACAGCGCGGCGAGCTGCGGGTCACCAATCTTAGCGAGCAATATAAGGAGATGAAGGAAGAGCTGGCGGTTTCGTTGCTCGATGGGCCGCAGCAGAAGCTGTGGCATAAAGCGCAAAAGAAAAAGCTCAAGCAGGAAGCAAAGGCGTCAAAGGCGCGGGCGAAGCTCGGCACACCGGAGCCGGACGTCAAGCCGCGCGTTTGGGTGCTGGATTTTAAAGGCAGTATGGATGCCCATGAAGTCAGCAGCCTGCGCGAAGAAATCACCGCCGTTCTGGCGGCGGCAAAAGCGCGCGACCAGGTCGTCATTCGCCTTGAAAGCCCAGGCGGCGTGGTTCACGGTTACGGCCTGGCGGCTTCGCAGCTGCAGCGCCTGCGCGACAAGCAGATCCCGCTAACGGTCGCGGTCGATAAAGTCGCGGCCAGCGGCGGCTATATGATGGCCTGCGTGGCGAACAGAATCGTCAGTGCACCCTTTGCTATCCTGGGCTCTATTGGCGTTGTGGCGCAAATTCCCAACATCAATCGCTTCCTGAAAAATAAAGATATCGACATTGAGCTACATACGGCCGGGCAGTACAAACGCACCCTGACGATGCTGGGTGAAAATACCGAAGAAGGGCGGCAGAAATTTCGCGAAGACCTCAACGATACTCATCGGCTGTTCAAAGATTTTGTCCACCAGATGCGCCCCGGGCTGGATATCGAGCAGGTAGCGACGGGTGAACACTGGTACGGCGTTCAGGCGCTGGAAAAAGGCCTTGTGGACGCGGTGGAAACCAGCGATGAACTTCTGCTGGGGCTGATGGATAAGCACGAGGTTATCAGCGTGCGCTATCAGCAGCGTAAGAAAATGCTCGAGCGGTTTACCGGCAGCGCGGCGGAAAGCGCCGATAAACTTCTGCTGCGCTGGTGGCAGCGCGGGCAAAAGCCGCTGATGTAAACAAACAACGCGAGGCTTCGGCCTCGCGTTGTTGTCATGGCCCTGCAGGCAGCGGTTAATCCGCCAGGTGGTACTTATCAGACAGCTCGTGTGCGAGGTATTTAAACATATTAAATACCGCCGTACTCTTCGCCGTTGGCAGACCCTGCTCGTCAAGATAGAACTCGCCGCTGAACACCAGCACGCCGTTACGCTGAACGACGTCGGTGGCCTCGATCCCGGCTAACGTATCTTCATGTTCGCGAATGAGTTTGTTGGCTTTTTCCAGAAGCGTCTGGCGATCGATGGGTTGGGTTGTACCTTGCATAAATGCCTCCTGTGTTTCTTCGCGGCTAGTCTACGCCGCGCGGCGGCGAGGGGCAAATTTTCCATTGATCTTGCAGGGGTAATCGCAGAAGCCTAATAAACATCAGTTTAGTGGCGGGATTTGCTTTTGCATGCTAATAAAGTTGCGTAACGAATTTTATCAGGTACAGTGTGACGCTTTCAGCGATCTGGCAACAGATTTGCTTGACATTCGGCCAAAAATTATTCGTGCTATGTCGCCTGGCGAGAAAAAGCCAGCAAACTCAGCTATCTGGTTTATGGATGCGAAACCGGTGCAAGGGGTTGATATCCATCGATAACGACGCAACATAGGTTGTGACGTGTCGCCAGTGGATGGTGAATCAATGTGCGATGTATTCCTGGATGAATCAAATTAGGTAAAGGTGAATATGGGTAAAGCTCTCGTTATCGTTGAGTCCCCGGCAAAAGCCAAAACGATCAATAAGTATCTGGGTAATGACTACGTGGTTAAGTCCAGCGTCGGTCATATCCGCGATTTGCCGACCAGTGGCTCAGCTTCCAAAAAGAGCGCCGACTCTACCTCCACCAAAGGGGCTAAAAAGCCTAAGAAGGATGAACGCGGCGCTCTGGTCAACCGTATGGGCGTGGACCCGTGGCATGACTGGAATGCGCACTATGAAATACTCCCGGGTAAAGAAAAGGTCGTTTCTGAACTCAAACAGTTGGCGGAAAAAGCTGACCACATCTATCTCGCAACCGACCTTGACCGCGAAGGGGAAGCCATCGCATGGCACCTGCGGGAAGTTATCGGCGGTGATGAACAGCGCTATAGCCGCGTGGTGTTCAACGAGATCACGAAGAATGCGATTCGTCAGGCTTTCGAAAAGCCGGGCGAACTGAATATTGACCGTGTCAACGCTCAGCAGGCGCGCCGTTTTATGGATCGCGTGGTGGGCTACATGGTCTCTCCACTGCTGTGGAAAAAAATTGCCCGCGGTCTGTCAGCAGGCCGCGTCCAGTCGGTTGCGGTGCGTCTGGTGGTCGAGCGCGAGCGCGAAATTAAAGCGTTCGTTCCGGAAGAGTACTGGGAAGTTGATGCCAGCACCACGACCCCTGGCGGCGATGCGTTACCGCTGCAGGTCACGCATAACGGCGATAAGCCGTTCCGTCCGGTAAACCGTGATGAAACCATGGCGGCGGTCGCGCTGCTTGAGAAAGCCAGCTACAGCGTGCTGGAGCGTGAAGACAAGCCGACCAGCAGCAAGCCGGGCGCGCCGTTTATCACCTCCACGCTGCAGCAGGCCGCCAGCACGCGTCTTGGCTTCGGCGTGAAGAAAACCATGATGATGGCGCAGCGTCTCTACGAAGCGGGCCACATTACCTATATGCGTACCGACTCGACGAACCTGAGCCAGGACGCGCTGAGCATGGTGCGCGGCTACATTGGCGACAACTTCGGTAAGAAATATCTGCCGGAGAGCGCGAATCAGTACGCCAGCAAAGAAAACTCGCAGGAAGCGCACGAGGCGATTCGTCCATCCGACGTCAACGTGCTGGCCGAAACGTTAAAAGATATGGAATCTGATGCGCAGAAACTGTATCAGCTGATCTGGCGCCAGTTTGTCGCCTGTCAGATGACGCCTGCGCAGTACGACTCCACCACGCTGACGGTGAAAGCCGGCGATTTCAAACTGAAAGCCCGCGGCCGTACGCTGCGCTTTGACGGCTGGACCAAAGTAATGCCAGCTCTGCGTAAAGGCGATGAAGACCGTACTTTACCGATGGTCAATAAGGGCGACAGCCTGAGCCTGGTCGAGCTGACCCCTGCGCAGCACTTTACCAAGCCGCCGGCGCGTTTTAGCGAAGCCTCGCTGGTTAAAGAGCTGGAAAAACGCGGCATCGGTCGTCCGTCCACCTATGCCTCGATCATTTCGACCATTCAGGATCGCGGCTACGTGCGGGTGGAAAACCGCCGCTTCTATGCGGAAAAGATGGGCGAAATCGTCACCGATCGTCTGGAAGAGAACTTCCGCGATCTGATGAACTATGATTTCACCGCGCAGATGGAAGACCGCCTCGACCAGGTGGCTAACCATCAGGCCGAGTGGAAGCAGGTCCTCGACAGCTTCTTCGGAGACTTTACCTCGCAGCTGCAGACGGCAGAGAAAGATCCGGAAGAGGGCGGCATGCAGCCGAACCCAATGGTGCTGACCACCATCGACTGCCCAACCTGCGGGCGCAAGATGGGGATCCGTACCGCCAGCACCGGCGTATTCCTCGGCTGCTCGGGCTACGCGCTGTCGCCGAAAGAGCGCTGTAAAACCACCATTAACCTGGTGCCGGAAAACGAAGTGCTCAACGTGCTGGAAGGCGATGACGCTGAAACCAACGCGCTGCGCGCTAAACGCCGCTGTAAAAAATGCGGCACGGCGATGGACAGCTACCTCATCGATCCGAAGCGCAAGCTGCACGTCTGCGGTAATAACCCGACCTGCGATGGCTACGAGATCGAAGAGGGCGAGTTCCGCATCAAGGGCTATGACGGCCCGATCGTTGAGTGTGAAAAATGTGGCTCCGAAATGCACCTGAAGATGGGGCGTTTTGGTAAGTATATGGCCTGCACCAACGACGAGTGTAAAAACACCCGTAAGATCCTGCGTAACGGGGAAGTGGCGCCGCCGAAAGAAGATCCGGTACCGCTGCCGGAGCTGCCGTGCGAGAAATCGGACGCTTACTTTGTTCTGCGCGATGGCGCGGCGGGCGTCTTCCTGGCTGCCAACACCTTCCCGAAATCGCGCGAAACCCGCGCGCCGCTCGTGGAAGAGCTGTACCGCTTCCGCGACCGCCTGGCGGAGAAGCTGCGCTATCTGGCCGATGCGCCGCAGCAGGATCCGGAAGGCAACAAAACGATGGTGCGTTTTAGCCGTAAAACTAAGCAGCAGTACGTTGCCTCAGAGAAAGATGGCAAAGCCACCGGCTGGTCAGCTTTCTATATAGATGGCAAATGGACTGAAGCAAAGAAGTAACTGCTATCATCTGATAAAAGGGCCGCGCCGCGGCCCTTTTTTGACATCACATGTTGTTGATATCCAAGATATTACTCTGTTCCTCCTCTCTCCTTATAACCGCCTTATTATTTTTTGTTAGTATCTATACACTGTAGATATAAATGATATAGTGGTTATAGCTAATCCCTTTTTTATTATCTTATCGTCTTATACATCACCGTCATCAGGATACGTTGTGGCGCCAACACGGCGAGTCGCAGGGAGGTTCGGGCTAGCCCGTCCACCGCCAAGTGACCTGAGCGTAAAATGTATTAAGCGGGTTTATTTTACGTGCTATCGGATATCAGCCATGAAACTACAGCAGCTCCGCTATATCGTTGAGGTTGTTAACCATAATCTGAACGTCTCCTCCACGGCCGAAGGCCTGTACACCTCACAGCCGGGTATCAGCAAGCAGGTTCGCATGCTGGAGGATGAGCTGGGAATTCAGATTTTCGCCCGCAGCGGCAAACATTTGACCCAGGTCACGCCCGCAGGCCAGGAGATCATACGCATCGCTCGCGAGGTCCTGTCGAAGGTCGATGCGATCAAATCGGTAGCGGGTGAGCATACCTGGCCTGATAAGGGGTCGCTGTACGTAGCAACTACCCACACCCAGGCCCGCTACGCGCTACCGGGCGTTATCAAAGGCTTTATCGAACGCTATCCCCGCGTCTCCTTGCACATGCATCAGGGGTCGCCAACGCAAATCGCCGAGGCGGTGTCGAAAGGCAATGCTGACTTCGCTATCGCGACCGAAGCGCTTCATCTTTATGATGATTTGGTGATGCTGCCGTGCTACCACTGGAACCGCTCCGTGGTCGTCACGCCAGAGCATCCGCTGGCGTCGCGAGAGTCGGTATCGATTGAGGAGCTGGCGCAGTATCCGCTGGTGACCTATACCTTCGGCTTCACCGGTCGCTCCGAGCTGGATACCGCCTTTAATCGCGCCGGCTTAACGCCGCGCATCGTATTCACCGCCACCGACGCCGATGTGATTAAAACCTACGTGCGTCTGGGCCTTGGGGTAGGGGTAATTGCCAGTATGGCGGTGGATCCGGTTTCCGACCCGGACCTGGTGAAGCTGGACGCCAATGGTATTTTCAGCCACAGCACCACGAAAATAGGTTTCCGTCGCAGTACCTTCTTGCGAAGCTATATGTATGATTTTATTCAGCGATTTGCGCCGCATCTGACCCGGGATGTGGTCGATACCGCCGTTGCTTTGCGCTCAAATGAAGATATTGAAGCGATGTTCAAAGATATTAAATTACCGGAAAAATAACCACATAAAAAATAATGGCATCCTCTCGGGGATGCCAAAGCCTATAATGGCCTGAAATGGAATATCTAAACCTCGTCTGAATCACAATTTTTGTTAACTCCTCGTACCACATTTGCAAATATACCTGCCGCGATCAAATTAATGATGAAAGATATCTGCTGAAAAGCGAATTCACTGGATTAATAGGCAATCCATAATTAAGATTTATCTGTGGTTAGTAATTCTTAGCGATTGGTGGTGAAAAAATGATTAGTGATATCGATTATATGAAGTTTGCGATGTCACAGGAACGTGACAAGACTGAGATAGATCCAGTTTTGAGAAGTAAGGCCTGGAGCGCCGTTATCCTTGGGCTTGCGATGTTCTGGAGCGTCATTGCTCTGGTTGTCTGCAACGTTTGGTTACTAAGCTAGAGCACCTTCCAGTCATAGCGGTTATGTCAGTTTTATGACAAGTGAATTATTGAGAATTATTTCTATCTGATAAAATAGCGGTAATAAGGAGGATATAATTTTTCCCTTTTTAGACTCGCTCGATAAACTTTCTCTATTGGACTAATCGCCAGAATAATGGCGATTAGTCTTTCTTTGTACTCGTGTACTAATACGTCGCGCTCGCCGACGCAAACCTGACTTATTCAATCCTTCTCAATATATCCGCCCTCATTATTCAAATTTCCTGTCTTAATGCGTTACGCCTATTTTAGCAATTTGAGTTGTTATCAAAATGTTACATCAAAGATGTGTTATCTTTAATAATGACCCTGAGGAGGATCAGGGGATGCTATCCCTAAGGTAAAGGAGGAGCTATGTCGTCAACCCTACGAGCAGCCAGTAAGGATACGCTCCAGGTTAAAGATAAAACCTGGCATTACTACAGCTTACCGCTGGCCGCTAAACAACTGGGCGATCTCTCGCGCTTGCCCAAATCGCTCAAAGTGCTACTGGAAAACCTGCTGCGCTGGCAGGACGGCGATTCCGTGACCGCCGAAGATATTCATGCCCTGGCCGGATGGCTGAAGCATGCCCATGCCGACAGGGAGATTGCCTACCGTCCGGCGCGCGTCCTGATGCAGGACTTTACCGGGGTTCCTGCCGTGGTGGACCTGGCGGCGATGCGCGAAGCGGTCAAACGCCTGGGCGGCGATACCGCTAAAGTGAACCCGCTTTCGCCCGTCGACCTGGTGATTGACCACTCGGTCACCGTAGATCGTTTTGGTGACGATGATGCTTTTGAAGAGAACGTCCGGCTTGAGATGGAGCGCAACCATGAGCGCTACGTCTTTTTGCGCTGGGGGCAGCAGGCATTCAGCCGCTTCAGCGTAGTACCGCCGGGTACCGGTATTTGCCACCAGGTAAACCTCGAATACCTTGGCCGGGCGGTGTGGAGCGAACAGCAAAACGGCGAGTGGGTGGCTTTCCCCGACACCCTGGTCGGCACCGATTCCCATACCACGATGATTAACGGTTTAGGCGTTCTGGGCTGGGGCGTCGGCGGTATCGAAGCGGAAGCCGCCATGCTCGGTCAGCCGGTTTCCATGCTGATCCCGGACGTTGTTGGCTTCAAGCTGAGCGGCAAGCTGCGCGAAGGCATTACCGCGACGGACCTGGTCCTGACGGTCACCCAAATGCTGCGTAAACACGGCGTTGTGGGTAAGTTTGTTGAATTCTACGGCGATGGCCTCGATTCTCTGCCGCTGGCGGACCGCGCGACGATTGCCAATATGTCCCCGGAGTATGGCGCGACCTGCGGCTTTTTCCCGATCGATGCGGTAACGCTTGACTATATGCGTCTGACCGGCCGCAGCGAAGAGCAGGTGGCGCTGGTAGAGGCCTATGCGAAAGCGCAGGGTATGTGGCGTCAGCCCGGAGATGAACCGGTATTCACCAGCACGCTGGCGCTGGATATGGGAACCGTTGAAGCCAGCCTGGCCGGGCCGAAACGCCCGCAGGACCGCGTAGCGCTCGGCGATGTGCCCCAGGCCTTTGCCGCCAGCACCGAGCTGGAAGTTAATCACGCGCAGAAAGATAAACGGCCAATTGACTACACGCTGAACGGACAGCAGTATTCGCTGCCTGACGGCGCGGTGGTGATTGCCGCCATTACCTCCTGTACTAACACGTCGAACCCCAGCGTCCTGATGGCCGCCGGCTTGCTGGCCAAAAAAGCCGTTGAGCGGGGGCTGAAACCGCAGCCGTGGGTTAAAGCGTCGCTGGCTCCCGGGTCGAAGGTCGTTTCCGACTATCTGGCCCACGCAAAGCTGACGCCGTATCTTGATGAACTGGGCTTCAATCTGGTCGGCTATGGCTGTACCACCTGCATCGGTAACTCCGGACCGCTGCCGGACCCGATCGAGCGCGCAATCAAGCAGGGCGATCTGACCGTCGGGGCTGTGCTCTCCGGGAACCGCAACTTTGAAGGACGTATTCATCCGCTAGTAAAAACCAACTGGCTGGCGTCGCCGCCGCTGGTGGTTGCCTACGCCCTGGCGGGGAATATGAATCTCGATCTGACCCGTGAGCCGTTAGGGACGGGTAAAGATGGTCAGCCGGTGTATCTGAAGGATATCTGGCCGAGCGGAATCGAAGTCGCGCAGGCGGTTGAGCAAGTCTCAACGGAGATGTTCCGTAAAGAGTACGCCGAAGTGTTTGAAGGGACAGCCGAGTGGAAGGCGATTAAAGTGGATCGCTCTGATACCTACGACTGGCAGGATGATTCCACCTACATTCGCCTGTCGCCGTTCTTTGATGAGATGGGCGTTGAGCCTAAACCGGTAGAGGATATTCACGGCGCGCGCATTCTGGCCATGTTGGGCGACTCGGTTACCACCGACCATATCTCCCCGGCGGGCAGCATTAAAGCCGACAGCCCCGCGGGCCGTTATCTGCAAAATCACGGCGTCGAACGCATCGATTTTAACTCCTACGGCTCCCGTCGCGGCAACCATGAGGTGATGATGCGCGGGACGTTTGCCAATATTCGTATTCGTAACGAAATGGTCCCCGGCGTGGAAGGGGGGATGACCCGTCATCTTCCTGATAGCCAACCCATCGCTATTTACGATGCCGCTATGCTCTACAAAGCGGAGGGCACGCCGCTGGCGGTGATCGCAGGCAAAGAGTACGGTTCCGGCTCCAGCCGCGACTGGGCGGCTAAAGGACCGCGTTTGCTCGGCGTTAGGGTAGTGATTGCCGAGTCTTTCGAGCGCATCCACCGCTCCAACCTGATTGGGATGGGGATTTTACCGCTGGAATTCCCGCAGGGGGTGACGCGTAAAACGCTGGGACTGAGCGGCGAGGAGCGGATAGATATCAGCAACCTGCAGGCTCTGCAGCCCGGTATGACGGTGCCGGTCACGCTGACGCGCGCTGATGGCCGGCAGGAAGTGATTGATTGCCGCTGCCGCATCGATACCGCGACTGAGCTGACCTACTATCAGAACGACGGTATTTTGCACTATGTGATCCGCAATATGCTGTAAACCCGCGTCTGATATAAAAAGGGCCAGCACAGGCTGGCCCTTCATTTTTCAACGGAATTACTTGCTCAGCAGGTGCCCCATTTTGGCAGCCTTAGTATCCAGATAGTGGGCATTTTTCGGGTTGCGTCCCACAATCAGCGGCACGCGTTCCACAATGTTAATTCCCGCTTCAGTCAGAATTTCGACCTTCTTCGGGTTGTTGGTCAACAGGCGTACCTGGTCGACGTTGAGCAGCTTAAACATATCTGCGCACAGCGTGAAGTCGCGTTCATCGGCGGCAAAGCCCAGCTGATGGTTGGCTTCCACGGTGTCATAGCCTTGATCCTGTAACGCGTAGGCGCGGATTTTGTTCAGCAGACCGATATTGCGCCCTTCCTGGCGGTGATACAGCAGAATGCCGCGCCCCTCTTCGGCAATATGCGACAACGCCGCTTCCAGTTGAAATCCGCAATCACAGCGCAGGCTAAAAAGGGCGTCGCCCGTTAAACACTCAGAGTGTACGCGAGCCAGAACCGGGGATTGCCCCGAAATATCGCCAAATACCAGCGCGACGTGATCCTGCCCGGTTGCCAGTTCTTCAAAACCCACCATGAGAAAATCGCCCCATGGGGTTGGCAGTTTGGCTTCTGCCACACGTTTAAGCTGCATGTGATTCTCCAGATTCTATCAGCACCTGACTGTGCTTCTGTTTGCCGCTATTTTGCCACAATGGCGCGACGTTCTCCTAATTGCGTAGGGTTAGCTGCGCGCAAAGCGCACAAACGAACTACTTTCCGTTATGATATTGAGGTTAATGAATAAGGAGACGAGATGCTGTTGATTGCCAGACGAACCGCCGTTGGCGCGGCCCTGTTATTAATCATGCCTGCTGCGATCTGGATTTCGGGCTGGAAATGGCATCCCGGGCTGTCGGCAGGGACGATGAAGCTGCTGTACTGGGTGACCGAAACGGTGACGCAGCCATGGGGCATCATTACGCACGTTATCTTATGCGCCTGGTTTCTGTGGTGCCTGCGTTTTCGTCTGCGAGCGGCGATAATGCTGTTTCTCATTCTGGCCGCAGCGATACTGGTTGGGCAGGGAATGAAGACGTGGATTAAAAGCCGCGTCCAGGAGCCTCGTCCCTTTGTCATCTGGCTGGAGCAGACGCAGCAGGTGCCGGTCACGCAATTCTACGCGTTGAAACGCAAAGAACGCGCTAAACTGGTGCATGAGCAGCTGGCGCAAGAGCAGCAAATCCCCGGATTTTTGCGCAAGCACTGGCAAAAAGAGACCGGCTTCGCTTTCCCATCTGGCCATACGATGTTCGCTGCCAGCTGGGCGCTGCTCGGCGTTGGTTTGCTGTGGCCGCGGCGTCGCTGGGTCACCCTGGCGCTGCTGCTAACGTGGGCGACGGCGGTGATGGGCAGCCGCCTGGCGCTGGGCATGCACTGGCCGCAGGATCTGATCGTCGCAACGCTGATTTCCTGGCTACTGGTGACCCTGGCGACCTGGCTTGCCCAGCGGTTCTGCGGCCCGCTATCGCCGCCGGGAGAAGAGGCGCAGGATATTAAAAAAAGGGCGGCAGCGCCGGAATAATGTTGATATTACCCCTGTCAGGCCGCATATCCTGTACTGGTGTCATGCATTTCCATTTCACCGCTGCGGCGAAAATGGTACTTTATAGGGCTGAACGCGGGATTTTTTCGCGCAACCCACAGAACGGGAAGTCATGTGAAATATTTTCTTATTTTCTTACTGGTGTTAGCCATCTTCGTCATTTCAGTGACGCTGGGCGCGCAGAATGACCAGGTGGTCACGTTCAACTATCTCCTCGCGCAGGGTGAGTTCCGTATTTCGACGCTGCTGGCCGTGCTTTTTGCTGCCGGTTTTGCTATCGGCTGGCTGATCTGCGGTCTTTTCTGGCTGCGCGTTCGCGTCTCTTTGGCGCGCGCTGAGCGTAAAATTAAGCGTCTGGAGCATCAGATCGCGCCAGCCAGCGCTACGCCTGCGGAAGCCGGTGTTCCTGCGGTGAAGGAATAATCATTTATGCTGGAGTTGTTGTTTCTGCTTTTGCCCGTTGCCGCAGCGTATGGCTGGTACATGGGGCGCAGAAGTGCACAACAGTCCAAACAGGACGATGCGAGCCGTCTGTCGCGTGACTACGTTACAGGGGTCAACTTCCTGCTGAGCAATCAGCAGGATAAAGCCGTCGATCTGTTCCTCGATATGCTGAAAGAGGATACCGGCACCGTCGAAGCCCATCTGACGCTGGGCAACCTGTTCCGCTCGCGCGGTGAAGTTGACCGCGCTATCCGCATCCACCAGAGCTTAATGGAAAGCGCCTCGCTGACTTACGACCAGCGCCTGCTGGCGGTTCAGCAGCTGGGGCGCGATTATATGGCCGCCGGGCTCTACGATCGGGCGGAGGGGATGTTCAAACAGCTGGTGGATGAAACGGATTTTCGCCTGAGCGCCCTGCAGCAGCTGCTGCAAATTTATCAGGCAACCAGCGACTGGCAGTCGGCGATAGAAGTGGCCGAGCGTCTGGTTAAGCTGGGGAAAGAGAAACATCGCGGCGAAATCGCCAATTTCTGGTGTGAACTGGCGCTGCAGCAAATGGCGGGCAACGATCTGGATAAGGCGATGGCGCTGCTGAAAAAAGGCGCCGCGGCGGATCGCAACAGCGCTCGTGTCTCCATCATGATGGGTCGGGTATGGATGGAGAAGGGCGACTATGCCAAAGCGGTAGAGAGCCTGGAGCGGGTGATTGAGCAGGATAAAGAACTGGTGGGTGAAACCCTGGAGATGCTGCAAACCTGTTACCAGCAGTTAGGGAAAACCGACGAGTGGGAAGCATTTTTGCGCCGCTGCGCGGAGGAAAATACCGGCGCGACGGCCGATCTGATGCTGGCGCAGATCCTCGAACAGCGGGAAGGGGTTGACGCCGCGCAAAACTACGTGACTCGCCAGCTGGAGCGTCATCCGACGATGCGCGTTTTCCATAAGCTCATCGATTACCACATCAATGAAGCCGAAGAGGGGCGCGCGAAGGAGAGCCTGGGCGTGCTGCGCCACATGGTGGGCGAGCAGGTCCGCAGCAAGCCGCGCTACCGCTGCCAGAAATGCGGCTTTACCGCCCATACGCTGTACTGGCACTGTCCATCCTGCCGGTCGTGGTCAACCATTAAGCCCATTCGCGGACTCGACGGGCAGTAATTTTAAAAAAAAGCCGCACTTTAGTTACAACATACTTATGGATTATTATGTCCGTCTCCTCCGGCTACGGCTATTAAGGCGTCCGGCAGGGAGGGAAATGCAGCCTGTTATTTTCGGCTTATCGCAGGTAGAATGCTGCCCGTTTACCTTTTTTGCGCCGAACCGGCGCTCATCAACAATTAAGGTCCGGTCATGACGTCTACTGCTACATCTTCTTCCCGCGTTGTCACATCCTCTCCCATCGTCGTTGCTCTCGATTATGATAACCGTGATAAAGCGCTGGCGTTTGTCGACCGTATCGACCCGCGCGACTGCCGGCTCAAGGTTGGTAAAGAGATGTTCACCCTGCTGGGGCCGCAGTTTGTTCGCGACCTGCACCAACGCGGTTTTGAGATTTTCCTCGATCTAAAGTTTCACGATATCCCGAATACCACGGCGCGTGCGGTCGCCGCAGCGGCAGAGCTTGGCGTCTGGATGGTTAACGTTCATGCCTCCGGCGGCGCGCGTATGATGACCGCCGCACGTGAGGCCCTGCTGCCCTTCGGAAAAGATGCGCCGCTATTAATTGCGGTAACGGTGTTAACCAGCATGGAAGCCAGCGATCTGCAGGATCTGGGCATTACGCTTTCTCCGGCGGACCACGCCGCGAAGCTGGCGGCGCTGACCCAGCGCTGCGGGCTGGATGGCGTTGTCTGTTCGGCGCAGGAGGCGGTTCGCTTTAAACAAGAGCTGGGCCAGGCGTTCAAGCTGGTGACGCCTGGCATTCGTCCGCAAGGTAGCGACGCGGGTGACCAGCGGCGCATTATGACGCCGGAACAGGCGCAGGCGGCGGGGGTAGATTACATGGTGATTGGTCGTCCGGTAACGCAGTCTGCCGATCCGGCCGCCACTCTGCGCGGTATCAACGCATCGTTGAATAAGGGGGTATGATGAGCGATTCCAACAGTCGTCTGGTTTATTCAACGGACAGCGGTCGTATTGATGAGCCCAAAGCGGTACAGGCGCGTCCGAAAGGGGACGGTATCGTACGTATCCAGCGCCAGACCAGCGGACGCAAGGGGAAGGGCGTGTGTCTGATTAGCGGAATAGATGAAAGTGACGACGCGCTGGCTAAGCTGGCTGCCGAGCTGAAAAAGAAATGCGGCTGCGGCGGGGCGGTAAAAGATGGCGTGATTGAGATTCAGGGCGATAAGCGTGACTTGCTCAAATCGCTTCTGGAAGCCAAAGGCATGAAGGTTAAGCTGGCTGGCGGTTGATTAATAATAAGGCCACGATAAATATCGTGGCCTTTATTTTTGTGCTGGTGTACTGGTCAGCAAATATAAACTTTCATTTTATTGTTCGTGGTTAATATTATTTACCCACCTGGTGGCCGATAATCCCGCCGACTGCCGCGCCGCCGAGGGTACCCAGGGTGCTGCCGTCCGTTAATACCGCACCGCCCAGTGCACCGGCACCTGCGCCGATAGCGGTGTTACGGTCGCGTTTAGACCAGTTAGAACAAGCGCTCAGAGACATTGCAACAGTGACGGCCAGAACCACAGCGGCCATTTTTTTGTTCATTGAAGTCATCATTTTTTTTCTCCTGAATAATCTATTCATGGATACAACTTCCCTTAAGCATAGCTTGTTACGCCAGCCCGGGGGGTATTCCATGAAGCTTTAGTTGCGCAGGTGTTGCTCTATTCACGCAGGTGATAGTTACTTCCTGTTATATCGCTAACATTAATTCTACTTTCTATAAATTTTTCAGGCAGGTAAAAAGTCTGAATTCAGGTGTCAGAAAAGTCTCAGACCAGGGCGATGCCGGGGAGAGCCCGGCAAAGCGGCGGTAAGGCAGAAATAAGGATCAGGGATGGTTAACGATATCGACGGCTAAACCGCACTGGGTTAACTGGTTGCGCACTGCATCATTGAGATTATCATCGGTGATAATGCGATTGAAGCGCCCTATCGGGCCGAGCGGATAGGGATGAACCACGTTGAATTTCGAGCTATCGCTGAGCACAATCGCTTCACAGCCCTTTTCAAGCACCGCGTTGACCACGTCAGCACGCATCATATCCCGTCCGGTAAATCCGGTTTCAGCCTGCCAGCCGTCAATGCCAATAAAGGCCTTGCTGAAGTGGACCTGCTGAATAAACTGGCGGGTTAGCGGACCCACCATACTTTCACTGCGCTTTTGATAGATCCCGCCCAGCAGGATGACTTCTCCGGGCGTCTCTTTCAGCAGATGCGCAATATAGCTGCTGACGGTGATGATAGTGATATCGCCGCGTTCGGCAAGCGTACGGGCGAGCAGGGCGTTGCAGCTCCCGTTTTCGATAAACACCGTTTCCCCGGACGAAACGAGCGTAGCGGCCCGCGCAGCCAGCTCTCGCTTAATGGCGAAGTTGGTCATCATGCGGGTTTCCACATCTTCACTATCCAGCGGAACGGCGAAGCCGTGGGTACGCCGCAGGTAGCTCTGTTTCTCGAGTGAATTCAGATCCTGGCGAATGGTGACTTCAGAGACACCGGTCATCTTCGCGAGATCGGCCACGCTCATACGGCCTTTATCGATGACCATTTGCAAAATACTTTGTTGTCGGGCGTTCATAGCAACTTCGCAGTTAAGGGCTATTTGGGCGCGATCGGCCCTGGATGGCCGATGGCGACGATGAAGATTATCAAATTTCCCACGGCGCTTTAGGCTGACCGGGTTTATTTTCCTGCTCGTCGCTGGAAAGCGCCTGCAGTTCAGCTTTCAGAATTTCCAGATTATGGATTGCGGAGTGATAATCCCCGGCAACCAGAATATCCAGCACGGTATCGATTCGTTGGGCGAGCAGGCGGGCATTCAGATCTGACATGGCGTTATCCTGGTTACAAATGTGAATAAAATCAATGATGCTAAAAACGGATGAAAAAGAGAAGCGAAAAAAACGCACAAACTAACTCATCTACAATGATTCGTGGGCAACGCGCAGAAAAACAACGGGAAGGGCTAAAATGCGGCTCCATATAAGGGAGCCGCACAGGTGAACTATCAGGCGGCTGGACGCGCAATCACGCTACGGGTTTCCATGCGCACTTCGGCAATCGTGACGTCGATAACATCCGTGACTTTGTAGACGACTTCGCCTTTGATCTGCACGGTGCCGTTTTCCTGGCTGCACACCAGTTCATCGCGCACGGCGTGAAGGAACGGCGCCGGGATAAAGGCAACCGCGCCGTTATCAACCAGACGCACGCGCATGCCGCCGCGGCTGACATCGATAATCTCAGCTGCAAAACGGGTAGTGGTGCCGGCCTGCGGATTCAGATAGCGGGCGTACAGCCAGTCTCCAACATCGCGCTCCGCCATGCGGTTGAGGCGACGGCGTTCAGCCATTTGGATCGCAACGTCATCCTGCGGACGGGAGATCGCTTCCCCTTTGATAATCGCTTTCAGCAGACGATGGTTAATCATATCGCCGTACTTACGGATCGGGGAAGTCCAGGTCGCATAGGCCTCAAGACCCAGGCCGAAGTGCGGGCCCGGCTCGGTGCTGATTTCCGCAAACGACTGGAAGCGACGAATACGGCTATCGAGGAAACCAGACGGCTGCGCGTCCAGCTCGCGACGCAGCTTGCAGAAGCCTTCCAGCGTCAGCACTTCCACCGGGTCAACGTGCACATCGTGAGTCTTCAGTAAGGCCGCGAGCTGCTCGGTGTTGGCCGGATCGAAACCGGTGTGGACGTTATAAACGCCGAAACCGAGTTTGTCGCGCAGCACGCGGGCGGCACAGATGTTGGCGGCAATCATTGACTCTTCAACGATGCGGTTGGCGATACGACGCGGTTCGGCGACGATATCCAGCACTTCACCTTTGTCGCCAAGCACAAAGCGGTAATCCGGGCGGTCCTTGAATACCAGCGCGTGGTTTTTACGCCATTCGCTACGACGCAGGCAGGCCTCCTGCAGCAGCTTAATTTGCTGGGCGATAGTCTCGCTTCCCGGCTGCCAGCCACCGTTATTTTCCAGCCAGTCGGAAACATCATCGTAGGCCAGCTTCGCTTTCGACTCGATGGTCGCCGCGAAGAACTGAATATCATCTTCGATGGTGCCGTCATCCGCGAGGATCATGCGGCAGGCCAGAACCGGGCGAACCTCGTTGGGGCGCAGAGAGCAGAGGTCGTCCGAGAGCTCGCGCGGCAGCATCGGAATGTTGAAGCCCGGCAGATAGTTGGTAAAGGCGCGAATTTTCGCCGTGTTGTCCAGCTTGCTGCCTTCGGCAATCCACGCGGTCGGATCGGCGATAGCGACGGTCAGATGCAGCTTGCCGTCAGCGGTTTGCTCAACGTACAGCGCATCGTCCATATCTTCGGTGCTGGCGCTGTCGATGGTCACGAAAGCCAGGGCCGTTAAATCACGGCGTTCCAGACCTTCATCAAGCATCTCGGTCGCCACGCCGTCCGGCGCTTCTTTTTCCAGATTATGACGCGCCAGGGTGACCCACCATGGAACGAAATGATCGTCGCCGTAGGTAATGTACTGGGTGAGCTCAGCGTAGAAACCGCGGTCGCCTTTCAGCGGATGACGGCGCATTTCGGCAACGGCCCAGTCACCCTCTTTAAAATCATGCTCTACGCCGCGCGCGGCGCGGCAAGGAATGGCATCTTTCAGCAGCGGATGGTCAGGAACGATGGAAAGACGATCGTCTTTCTTATGAACTTTGCCGACAAAACGCGTCAGGAACGGCTCAACCAGTTCTTCAGGCTCAGCGCTTTCGCGTTCCTTTTCAGTATTGACCACGGCGATAATACGATCGCCATGCATCACTTTTTTCATTTGCGGCGGCGGAATGAAATAGCTTTTCTGCGAGTCGACTTCGAGGAAGCCAAATCCTTTTTCCGTCCCCTTAACGACCCCTTCAACGCGCGGAGTCTGGGAATGCAGTTGCTGTTTAAGCTGCGCTAGCAGCGGGTTGTCCTGAAACATAATTTCGTATTTTCGTGGCTAAAAGAGCGGCTGACATTTTTACGCGAATATGCCTGCCGCAGCAAGCGCTGTTTCAGCATTTTACGTCTCCTGACGTACATTCCCGAGGGCGATTTTCAGCCGATTCATCCAACCGCACAGCCCGCACCAGGCGAGTAGATCGATAGCCGCGCTACGGGAAAGCCCGTAATCAGTGAGGGGAGTTAGCTGGGCGGCGCTGAAGCGGTCGGGCGCGCGGGTCAAAAGCTGTACGGATTGTAGAAGCTGGCGTTCCATTGACGGGTTGTCTCCCCATGGCTGGACGCCGGATTCATTACCACGCAAAGCGTCCGTGAGATCGGCTAAATCTGGACATCGCGAGGCCCACGCGTTAAAGCAGCTGATGCTGCCATTAATTCGCGCAGCGATCAGTGCCACCTGCGCGGCGAACGGTTGCCGATCGCTGAGGTGGGTCAGGAGCTGTTCCAGCAGAGCCAGAGGAGGTTCCTGAGCCGCCAGCAGCGGGGCCAGTTCAAACAGGCCCGGATGTTTTCGCCAGTTCGCTAAAAGAGACTGGCGCTCATCGTCGGCATAGCGTAAGTCCGCGTCGTCAAGTCCTGGCTGCCAGTCACTCTCCCTCGCGACGAAAAGCGCTTCCGGGGCATCTTCCTGCTGCGGCATGCCGGGGATCCAGCGCACCGGGTAACCCAGCGCGGCATGGAAGGCGGCGATAGCGCGGGCCTGGAAGCTGATAAAGCCAATAATCTGATTGATAAGGATAATATCGCGACTGGTCAGGCCGACTTCGTCCAGCTGGCTGCGGGCGAGCGCGTTGATCAGCGAAGGAGAGCTCGCGAGCTGACGCGCATACTGGGTAATTTGCGCCAGACGACGGTTGCTCTCACGCGAGGAGTCCGGGCCGGGAAGCGGCGCCAGGCGAGCGGCGTAGTGATTACACAGGCGCTGTACGCCATAAACCTGGGCGACGGTCAGCGCCGTACTTAGCCGGTCATAGGCGCTAAATGTCTGTAGACGGTTAACCGTCACTGACGCGGGAAAGAGGGCATCTGCCAGCCGACGGGCCGGCGTAAGCCAGCGCGCATGCGCCTCGAGCAGCTCCCGGGGGAGAGTCAGATCGAGTAGAAAACGATCTTCGACATGGGCGGCTTCAGGGACGAGCGGCAATACATCCACCGGGCAGATTGTTGACTGGGTCTCATGATACCAGTGGTTTTTGCCGTTAACGCGGCGTTGCTCCATGGGCGTTCCTTGTTCGGTATGTGGCAAACCGCCGTTTCGCGGTCATGCTATGCGGAACTATCCTGGCTTAACCCTGGAGCGGGAGAAAATATTGATCCGTGCTAACAAATAGCGGATTGGAATAACAGAAGGAAAGCGCGGGGGAAATACCCCTCCTCGCGGGCGCGAGGAGGGTAACGAACTTATTTCAGTTCCAGCTCGTTCATGGCGGCGATGCTGAAGCCGCCGTCAACGTGAACGACTTCGCCGGAGATGCCGGCAGACAGGTCGGAGCACAGGAATGCTGCGCTGTTGCCCACGTCTTCAGTGGTGACGGTGCGACGGATCGGGGTGACCGCTTCGCAGTGCGCCAGCATCTTACGGAAATCTTTAATACCGGAAGCCGCCAGGGTACGGATCGGACCGGCAGAGATGGCGTTAACGCGAACGCCTTCCGGGCCCATGGCGTTCGCCATGTAGCGCACGTTAGCTTCAAGAGAGGCTTTCGCCAGACCCATCACGTTGTAGTTCGGGATGGCGCGCTCTGCGCCCAGGTAGGAGAGCGTCAGCAGGGCGGAGCCCGGGTTCAGCATACCGCGGCAGGCTTTCGCCATCGCCACAAAGCTGTAGGCGCTGATATCGTGAGCGATTTTGAAACCTTCACGAGTGACCGCGTTAACGTAGTCGCCGTCCAGCTGGTCTGCCGGCGCAAAGCCGATAGAGTGGACGAAACCGTCGAACTTCGGCCACACTTTTGCCAGCTCGGTGAACAGAGATTCGATGCTCTCATCTTCCGCGACATCGCACGGCAGGACGATATTAGAGCCCAGCGCGGCGGCAAATTCTTCCACACGACCTTTCAGTTTTTCGTTCTGATAGGTGAACGCCAGTTCAGCCCCTTCACGGTGCATGGCTTGCGCGATGCCGTAGGCGATGGACAGTTTGCTGGCAAGGCCAGTCAACAGAATGCGCTTACCGGAAAGAAAACCCATAGCTTTTAATCCTTATCGTTATTGCGTATTTTTACTTTAACAATCATTTGGTTAGCATTGTTATTTCAAAATAACTCAAATTTAGCCGGGAATTATATCCCACTGACGACCCCTTGTGTCACGATATTTTTCTGCCATTCGCCACGTCATATCGCGCTTTGGCTACCGTGTATACAAGAGTATACCATCGGATATGACGGCGACCTGGCGCTAGCGCCGTGCAAATTACGCCTCGGTTTATTTACCGTCTTTACGCCAGGCATCGGCAGTCAGCGCCTCGCCGAAATGACCGGCAATCAGGCGTTTTGTCAGCTCGTGCAGCGGAGACGCCAGAACGTCGGCGGTGCTGCCGCGTTCGACCACTTCGCCCTGATGCATCACCAGCACCTGATCGCTGATGTGCTTCATCATACCCAGATGCTGAGTCACGTAAATGTAGGAGATACCCTGTTTTTCCTGCAGCTCCAGCATCAGGTTTATCAGCTGCGAGCGCATTGACATATCCAGCGATGCCAGCGCTTCATCGCAGACGATGACCTTCGGACGCAGGATCAGCGCGCGCGCCAGGCCCAGACGCTGTTTCTGTCCCGGCGCCAGCATATGTGGGTAGTAGCTGACGTGGTCCGGCAGCAGGCCAACCATTCGCAACGTTTCGATAATCTGCTTCTGCCGCGCCTCGGGTTCAAGGTCGGTATTCAGGCGCAGCGGAAAATCGAGGATTTGCGAAATACGCTGCCGAGGATTGAGCGAGGTCGACGGATCCTGAAAGATCATGCGAATTTTCTGGCTGCGGAAAGAGTAATCGCCAAACGCCAGCGGGCGATCGTCAATCAGCAGTTCGCCGGTACTGGGTTCGACCATTCCGGCGAGCATTTTTGCCAGCGTTGACTTGCCGGAGCCATTCTCGCCGATAATCGCCAGCGTCTGGCGCTCGCGCAGGGTAAAGCTTAACGGCTTAACCGCCTCCACCGTTTGCCGATGAAACCAGCCGGTGCGGTAGCGAAAGGTCTTACTCAGATTGCGCACTTCAAGCAATGTTTCGACCATTTCACTCTTTCTCCATGTTCAGCGGGAAATGACAGGCATAGAGGTGGTTACGGGCGCCCACCAGCCGGGGCGTTTCGATACATTCGCGCTGGGCATAGGGGCAGCGCGGCCCGAGCCGGCAGCCGATGGGCAGCTGTTCGAGCAAGGGGATCGCCCCCGGCAAGGTGTTGAGCCGACTCTTGTGCGGCATGGCGCTGCCGAAATCGGGAATCGCCCGAATCAGCGCCTGCGTGTAAGGGTGATGAGGAATCGTCACCAGCTCTTCGCTCGGCGCGGTTTCCACCGTCTGCCCGCAGTACATCACGTTGATTTTGTCCGCCCATTTACTGAGCATCTGCATATCATGACTGATCAGCAAAATGGTGGTGTTGTTGTTTTGGTTCAGCCGCGTCAGCAGGCGGATGATTTGCGCCTGCGTCGTGGCCTCCATGGCGTTGGTCGGCTCATCGGCGATCAGCAGCCGCGGCTGGTTAGCCAGCGCGATGGCGATCATGACCTTCTGGCACTCTCCGTCCGTCAGCTCGTAGGGGAAGCTGCGCATCGCATCTTTATGGTCTTTGATTCCGACGCGGTGCAGGAGCTCGATGGCGCGCCGCTTGCGCCAGCCCAGGCGCTGCCACCAGCGGCCTTTAAAGGTCCAGCCGGGAATATTCTGCGTTAATTGCTGGCCGATCCGTTCGGAAGGGTCGAGACAGGATTGCGGCTCCTGAAAAATCATTGAGACGTTGTGGCCCACCAGCTTACGCCGCTCGCGCACCGAGAGACGCAGCAGATCGATGTCGTCGAAGCGCATGCGGTCGGCGGTTACCCGCCAGTTGTCCTTGGTGACGCCGCATATCGCTTTAGCTATTAAGCTTTTGCCGGAGCCGGACTCCCCGACGAGGCCGCGTATTTCCCCCTCGGCGAGAGTCAGGCTGACGCGATCGACGGCTTTCACCCAGCCTTCGTTGGTCTTGAATTCAATGGTTAAATTACGGATGTCGAGTAACGGCATTATTCCACCCCGGCGATGATGGCGCGGCGGATCCCGTCGCCCAGCAGATTAACCAGCAGGACGCTTATCATGATTGCCGCACCCGGCAGCATCACCGTCCACGGCGCCACGTAAATCAGCTCCAGCGCGTCGCCGAGCATCGCTCCCCATTCGGGGGAAGGCAGTTGAGCGCCGAGATCGAGGAAGCCCAGCGCAGCGATATCCAGGATCGCCATCGACAGCGCGCGGGTGATCTCGGTGACCAGGCCTGAGGTAATATTCGGCAGCACCGCGAACCATAAAATATTCAGCGTCGAGGCCCCGTCAAGGCGGGCGGCGATAACGTACTCTTTTTCCAGTTCGTCATGCACCATGCTGTAGACCGAACGCACCATCCGCGGCAGAAGCGCCAGCCAGACGGCGAACATCGCGTGGCTGAGGTGCGGCCCGGCGAAGGCGACCACGATAATGGCCAGCAGCAGGGACGGGATCGACAGCAGCGTGTCAAGAATATGGTTCATCACCGCCGACCGCAGGCCGTGGGTAGAACCGGCAATCACGCCAAGCACCAGTCCCAGCAGGGCGGCGCCCAGCGTCACCACAAACGCGCCGCCGACCGTCGGCGCCGCGCCGCTCAGCAGGCGGCTCAGGACGTCGCGACCGAGATCGTCGGTACCGAGAAAGAACGACACTTCGCCGTACCGCGACCAGGACGGCGGTAGCAGCTGGTAGCCGAGAAACTGCTGATCGATGCCGTAAGGAGCGAACCAGCCGCCGAAAACGCACAGCAGCGCCAGCGCCGCACAGCCGTACAGGCCGATCATGGCGGTCGTATCGCCGTAGAATTTTCGCCATACGGTGCGCAGCGCACCCGGCGGGCGCTTCTCCAGATAGACGCTATCGTAGGGCATACCATTCCTTATGTTTCAGTGGGTTAGCCATAGCACCCAGAATATCGGATATCACGTTCACAATAATCACCAGCGCGCCGATGACCATCACGCCCGCTGAGATCGCGGCGTAGTCCTGTTGGCGAATCGCGTTAATCAGCCAGCGGCCCAGCCCCGGCCAGCTAAAGACCATTTCGGTAATCATCGCCAGCGTTAGCATGGTGGAAAACTGCAGTCCCAGGCGCGGGATCACCGGCGGCAGGGCGTTGTGCAGGACGTGGCGGTGTAAAATCGTCCGCCGCGATACGCCGCGGGTGGCGGCGGCTTTGACATAGTTGGTGTCGTATACTTCGCTGGTGCTGATACGCATCAAACGGATCACTTCCGTCGTCGGCGCTACCGCCAGGGTTAGCACCGGCAGCACCATGTGGCGCGCCGCGCTGACGATCATTTCATGGCGCCACGGAGAGTCGGATAGCCATGCGTCGATCAGCGCAAAGCCGGTGACCGATTTCACTTCATACAGCAGATCGAAGCGCCCGGAGACCGGAAACCAGCCCAGGGTAAGGGAGAAAAACAGGGTCAGCAGCAGCGCCAGCCAGAAGACGGGAATCGAAAAGCCCAGCAGCGCCAGGGCGCTGATCAGGGTATCTTGCCATTTGTTGCGCATAATGCCCGCCAGCATACCGACGGGGATCCCGACCACCAGCGCGAAGCCGAAGGCGAGGATACAGAGCTCCATGGTGGCGGGAAAGACCTCTTTAAGCTGCTCGGAAATCAGCTGACCGTTGATGCTGGAAACGCCGAAATCCCAGTGCAGCACGCCCTCAAACCAGAATAGCCAGGCGTTCCACAGCGAGGCACCCTGCAGCGGCGCGTGGGGCGTAAAATAGCTCAGGCTAAAACCGACAAAGGTCAGCAGGAAGAGGGTAATCAGCAGCAGCAGCAGGCGACGTAGAGTAAAAATAATCATGGTTTTTTCACCTCGTCTTCTTTTTCCCGCGAGACGCCTGCGAAAGAGGCGTTGCCAAACGGGCTCAGCACCAGGCCTTTCATGTCGTAACGATAGGCCTGCAAACGCAGGGAGGAGGCCAGCGGCAGCACCGGCAGTTCATTGGCAAGAATGCGCTGCGCCTCTTTATAGGCCTCAATGCGCGAGGCTAGCTGCTGCGAAGTGAGCGCCTTTTGCAGCACCTCGTCGAATTCGCGATGACACCAGTGAGCATAGTTGGTTTGTGAGGTAATCGCCGCGCAGCTCAAAAGCGGACGGAAAAAGCTGTCCGGATCGTTACTGTCCGTTGCCCAGCCGGACAGCGTCAGGTCATGACTCATATCCATTAATCTGGCCTCCTGGAAGCGACCTTCTACCGGCACAATAATCACCTTCACGCCAATTTGCGCCATATCCGCCTGAATAAGCTCGGCGGTTTTCAGCGGGCTGGGGTTCCAGGCCTGCGAGCTGGTTGGCACCCACAGCTTAAGCGTTAGATTTTCCAGCCCCAGGGCTTTCAGCCGGGCTCGGGCTTCCGCGGGGTTATATTCGGTGATCCTGGCGTCGTTATCGTAGGCCCAGGAGGCGCGAGGCAGCATAGACGCGGCGGTTTCCGCGGTGCCGTAGTAGATCGACTGCATCAGGCGCTGATTATTGATGGCCAGCGCCAGCGCATGGCGCACCTCAGGATTATCGAGCGGCGGCTTAGCGGTGTTAAACGCCAGCCAGGCGATGTTCATTCCCGGGCGCAGGGTCAGGCGCAGACGCGGGTCGTCACGCAAAATAGAGAGCTGGCTTGCGGCGGGCCAGGCCAGCACGTCGCACTCGCCGGTCAGCAGTTTTGACAAGCGGCCGGTGCCGCCGGAGCCGAGGTCGACCACCACCTGCGGCATCAGCGGTTTACCGCGCCAGTAGGCCGGATGGCGCTGCAGGCGAATGTACTGACCGCTGCGATACTCCTCCAACTGGAACGGACCGGTGCCGACCGGTTGCCGGTCGATCAGTTCCTGGCGATCGTTCTGCGCCAGCTTCGCGGCATACTCTGCCGACATCACCGAGGCGTAGTGGGTGGCCAGATGCCACAGGAACGAGGCGTCCGGGCGTTTGAGGCGAAACTCGACGGTATGACTATCCAGCTTACGCACGCTTTCCACGCTGTCGGCAAACTGTAAGCTATCGAAATAGGGAAAGCTGCTGCCGTTAACGTTGTGCCACGGGTGGTCGCGATTAAAAATGCGGCCAAAGGTGAAAATGACGTCATCGGCATTAAAATTACGGGTCGGTTTGAACCAGGCGGTGGTCTGAAAAGGCACGTTGTTGCGCAGGTGGAAGCGGTAGGTTGCGCCGTTGTCCAGCACCTCCCAGCTTTCTGCCAGTTCGGGAACCAGGCGATAAGTATAGGGGTCGACGTCAAGCAACCGGTCATAGAGCTGGGCGGCCAGGGTATCGACAATCAGGCCGCTGCTGACCTTTTGCGGGTTGAAGGTGTTGACCTGTCCGCTCACGCAATAAACGAAGCCGCTATCGCGAATATCCGCGTGCGCAGGCAGCGCTGGCGCGGCAAAAGCTTGCCCGTACAGCATACATACCGCTGCCAGGAGAGAAGACAATTTCAGGCGCATAGTTTCTTTTTGATTATAGAGCAAGGCTCTATCTTATTAATATTAAATAACATTTACCACCACCTTATTGCTCATGGAGATAATATAAGCGAGGGCTGCGTCGGTTATTTGACCAACTGATTCAAATTCATACTGCTTATTAACTTCGAGTATACCTCGTAAATCATCCGACGTTTGTCATCAGGCAAGCGAGGGGTTGAGCAAAGCGTATTTTCGATTCATCTGCCGCACGGCTTGAGGAAGCTATGGGTATTGAGCATGGCGCTTATTTGCGTCGAAGCCCCGATATCCGCCACATGGTATCTTTTTATTGGCGGTTTCTCCAGCCAGCCGTGGCTGTACGGCTGGCTGGCGGTCGAGGCGCTACAGGGGAAGGAGTCGGTTATAGCGGGCGATGTAATCTTTGGGATTAATTTCCAGCTTTTCGCCATCGTGATGGTGGGCAACATAAGTACGCAGTACCAGGCCGCTGTTTTGCGGCGTAATTGTCCAGCCCTGTTGACGATATGCATCTTCGGTTGAGCGGATAAGCAGGTCCGAAAAGATCATCATGACCGAGAGCGCCGGCGCGCGGTGGCTTTTCATGGTATGGACCAGGCTGACGTGCGCCGCATAGCGGCCGAGCGTTGAAGGATTAACCGGAATCATCTTTATTTTCAGTCCATTGAGTCATGATGCGCTGATGATAGTTCACATGAGGATATCTTGCTAGTTACAATTTTTTAACCCCATGCGAACGGGCTGCCGCGCAAGCAAAAGCTATTTTTCACGGCACAGGCCGCTTGCAGAAAGAAGCAGGGTAGTGACGCTGTCACTTTTCAATCGCCGAGCGGCGTGAATTCATAAAGCGCCAGCGCATTGCTCTCCAGCGAATCGACAAGCTGCCAGCGGTCGCTATCCGGCGTCTCTTCACTGACGCGCAGCGCCGGACGCGCTCTGTGCATCAACCAGCGATAGTCCTCATCGTCCGGGCCGCTTTGGCTGCGAAAGGCCTCAAACAGCGGGAAGAGCGCGCCATGGTGCCGATCGAACAGATGATGTTTGATTCGCCAGCGTCCTTCAAGGCCGAGCAGGCGCACGCTCCAGGGCTGACTAAAGCGCTGGATAAACGCCTCCTCGCTGGAAAGCCAGGGATTGAAAACTACCGTGTTGCGCAGCAGTAGCTGATAATGGCCGTTATGGCGCAGCAGCAGCAAGTTCTTGTCGTTGATCACCACCTCGCCCCGCAGCCTGCGCCACAGCCATAGCACCCAGTAGACCGGTCGCGGCAGACCGTGGAGATAGTGCAGCGCCAGGCTGGAAGTATCCAGCTTGCCGTTGGCGCGGGCTTCCCCCTGCAGCCCTGAATTCAGCCAGAACCCCGCGAGCCAAACCTGATCCGCCAGTCCCAGCAGATTATCCATCAGCAGCGCGCCGCGAAAGAAACGGCCGTTGGTATCGCGGGTATCGCCGGTGAGGGTATTCCACGAGAGCAGCCAAAGCGGCAGCAGGAGCTGCCGCTGGCGCAGCGCGCTATGAAGTTTGCGCAATTTGTGTACCGGATAGTTTTCGCTGGCGGCCAGTTTCTGGCTATCCACCTGCGCGAGATCCAGCAGTTCATTAGCATCGGCCTGGCAGGCCAGAAAATCCGCCTCGACCAGCAGCGGTGAACGCAGAAGGGGATCGTCCTCCACCTGTTGAGGAAAACGGTGCCAGATCCCCAGCGCCGACTGCGGCGATAGCCTCTGCAGGATCGTCTTTTGTTGCCGCCAGGCGTGCTGGCGGGCCTCGTCGCTGGCCTGAGGGGACCAGTGCCAGACGAAGTGCCAGCTGGCGAGGGTTGCCGGCGGAAAATGGTTAGCGGACAGAGAGAGGAAACGTTGCAGCAGGTCGCCGCGGGTGGTGAGCCCGGTATGCAGTATCACCGCCAAGCCCTGGGTCGCCAGCCAGCTAAAAATGCGCTGCAGGTTATACCAGCAGGCATACCCGGCCATTTGCGGATCGTCCCAGCCGGTGCCGAACAGGCGGCTGCTGAGAAACGGATCGTGAATATCGATGGCGAATATCGGCAGCGCGTCGTGCAGCTGTTCCAGTTCGCGGCGGACATCCTCGCGCAGCAGATCGTCCAGTTCACGAACGGTAATCACCATTCGGGTGTGACGCAGCGGCGCGCCGCGCGCCGGGAGTTCGCGAACATCGAGATGGCGGGTTTGTTGGGGGCTGAGCCGCAGCGGCGGGCTATCCAGACCGTAGGTTTGCGGCGCGTTGAGCCGGGCGTACAGCCGATCGATTGACACCGGCTGCCATCGCTCGGTCTGCTGTAGGTGCGGGCGGAGAGATTCGACCGCCGTCTGCGGGTGCTGCTGGCGGAACTGGCGCGGCGTCAGGCCGTGCTCGCGTTTAAACAGGTCGCTCATCACCCGGCTGCTGGCAAAGCCCTGCTGCTGAGCGATCTGCTGTATCGATTGACGCGTCGTCGTCAGCTGCTCCGCGGCTTTGCGCAGGCGCAGCCCGGTGATGTACTGCATAAAGCTGACGCCCACCTCTTTGCGGAACAGACGCGAGAGCCAAGCCTCAGAAACAAACTCCGCGGCGGCTATCTCCTGCAGCGACAGGCGCCGTTGATAGTTGGCGTCGATTCGCGCCACCACTCTGTTAATTCGCTGGCTCCAGCGTTCGGCTCCGCGAGGCGCCTGGGCGGTGAGGGGACGGCTGAAGCGTGACGCCAGCAGGAGAGCAATTTCGCTAAGCCAGCGGTTGGCCTCCAGCCGGTAGTGGGCCTGCGGATTGACCAGACCGAGGACCAGCAGCTGGCGCATCAGGTAGCGCAGGGTGTCTTCGGCATCGCGCGTTTCGCTGCTGCTCTGGTAGGCGGAGGCAAAAAAATCGCCGTCGAGGCGGGTCAGCCATCCGGCGTTCAGCGACAGCGCCATCACGACGTTCGCCGTCTTGCTGTGCAGGCTCCAGCGGCGATGACGATTCACTATCGCCAGTTCATCGGCCTGCAGGTACCGACCCGTCTCGCCATCGCGGAGTTCGACGCTGCCCTCAAGCAGCCATAGCAGCGTCAGAGCATCGTTTTCCTGCTGGCTCAGCTGCCGGATATCGCGAACCACAACCTGAAAGTCGCCTGAATGATGCTCCACCGTCGCCTCCTGAAGACAAAAAACAGCACGTCATTTTTTGTCATAACCGTTTTGTATGAAAAACACTCATTAATAATCCGTCACTATAAAACAAAAAAGCGCATTTTAAAGCCAACAGGGATGCATAAACTCGAAAGTGTCGTGCAAACACAACACAGGAATAATAAAAATGACACACCCGATTATTGAGGCATTACAGGTTAACGAGGCGCAGTTTGTCGCGCTTCGCCGCCGTTTCCATCAGCAGCCGGAAATTGGTTTTGAAGAGCATAAAACCAGCGAAGAGGTTGCCCGCCTGCTCGGCGAATGGGGCTATCAGGTTCATCGCGGTCTGGCGGGCACCGGCGTGGTCGGTACTTTACGCGTCGGCGAGGGTAAAAAACGGTTGGGGCTACGGGCGGATATGGACGCGCTGCCGATGCAGGAGATGAGCGGCAAAGCGTGGGCCAGCCGGGTCGACGGTCGTTTTCACGGCTGCGGCCACGATGGCCATACCACCACGCTATTGTACGCCGCGGAATATCTGGCGCGCACCCGGCAGTTTAACGGCACCCTGCAGCTTATTTTTCAGCCTGCTGAGGAATTACTCTACGGCGGTCGGGTCATGCTGGAAGACGGCCTGTTTGACCAGTTCCCCTGCGATGCCATTTTTGGCCTGCATAATATGCCGGGGCAGCCGTTAGGCAGAATCGGCCTGCGCGATGGGGCGATGATGGCCTCCTCGGATACTCTCCATATTGAAGTCAAAGGGGTGGGCGGACACGGCGCGGTACCGGAGCATACCGTCGACGCCACGCTGGTTGCCTGTCATATCACCCTGGCGCTGCAATCCATTGTTTCCCGAAACATCACGCCGTTTGAACCGGCGGTCGTGACCGTGGGCAGCATTCAGGCCGGGCACGCCCCGAACATTATCAACGACAAGGTGTTAATGAAGCTCACGGTGCGCACCTTAAACGAACAGGTTCGCGAGACCGTCCTGCAGCGCATTCACGATATCGCCGTTGCTCAGGCCGAGAGCTTTAACGCCAGCGCCGCCTTAACCCACGTTAACGGCAGCCCGGTTTTAAGGAACGATCCGGCTGCCAATGAGATGGTCCGCACGGTGGCGACCGCGCTGTTTGGCGAGGCGCAGGTCGGCGAGGTGAAGCCGTTTATGGGCAGCGAAGATTTTGCTTTTATGCTCGAGCGCAATCCGAACGGCTGCTATTTCACCATCGGGGCCGGGGACGAAGCGGATCGCTGCATGGTGCATAACCCGGGATACGACTTCAACGATGCGCTGTTGCTGAAAGGCGCCGCGCTGTGGTGCGCCCTGACGGAACACTATTTGCGTTAATGTCCGCAACGAAGAGGACCCTGCTATGAGTTCTGTATCGCTAAGCGAAGCGCAGTTCGTCGGCACCGATCGTCTGCTGGCGGGTATTGTATTGAGCGTTCTGACCTTCTGGCTGTTTGCCCAGTCGGTGATTAACGTGGTTCCGGCGATGAAGAGCAGCCTCGATATTTCGCTGGAAACCCTGACCCTGGCGGTGAGCCTGAGCGCGTTATTCAGCGGCTGCTTCGTGGTCGCCAGCGGCGGGCTGGCGGATAAATTCGGCCGCATGCGCATGACTACCCTGGGCCTGATCCTCAGCATTGTCGGTAGCGCAATGCTGGTGCTCTCTCAGGGACCCGCGCTGTTCCTGGCCGGGCGCGTTTTACAGGGGCTGTCGGCCGCCTGCATCATGCCGGCGACGCTGGCGTTAATTAAAACCTGGTATGAAGGCAAAGCGCGCCAGCGGGCGGTCAGCTTCTGGGTCATCGGCTCGTGGGGCGGCAGCGGTCTGTGTTCGTTTGTCGGCGGGGCGATCGCCACCGGTCTGGGCTGGCGCTGGATCTTTGTTTTCTCCATCGCGGTAGCGCTGGCGGCGCTGTTTTTGCTGCGCGGTACGCCGGAAAGCCGCAGCGCCAGCGCGCAGCAGCATAAGCTGGACATCAGCGGCCTGCTCAGCCTGATCCTTGCGCTGGTGCTGCTAAATCTGTTTATCAGCAAAGGCCACGGCTGGGGCTGGACCAGCGCAACCTCGCTGGCGATGCTGGCCGGCGCGCTGGCATCGGGGCTGTTTTTTATCCGCAGCGGCCAGCGTAAGGGCGACGCGGCGCTGATTGATTTCGCGCTGTTTCGCAACCGGGCCTACAGCGCCGCGGTGTTGTCGAACTTTATGCTCAACGGCGCCATCGGTACGATGATGATTGCCAGCATCTGGCTCCAGCAGGGGCATCATCTGAGCCCGCTGGAGAGCGGAATGATGACGCTCGGCTATCTGGTTACCGTGCTGGCGATGATTCGGGTGGGCGAGAAGCTGCTGCAACGCTACGGCGCGCGTTTGCCGATGATGAGCGGCCCGGTCTTTACCGCGGTCGGTATTCTTCTTATCTCCTGCACCTTCCTCGATAAATCGACCTATATCGTCACGGTCTTTTTCAGCAACGTGCTGTTTGGCTTCGGCCTGGGCTGCTACGCCACCCCGTCAACGGACACCGCGGTGGTTAACGCTCCTGAGAATAAGGTAGGCGTGGCCTCGGGGATCTATAAGATGGGCAGTTCGCTCGGCGGAGCGATGGGCATTGCGGTGACAGCGTCACTTTTTGCGCTGTTTTTACCGCTCGGCATGGCCAGCGCGGCGCAGTATGCGCTGTGGTTTAACGCCGCGCTCTGCCTGGGTTCAATGGCGGTGAGCGCGCTGCTGCTTCCGCGTACAGGTCAAAGCTGATGTTTTTTCAGCAGCGCCCGCAGCTGGTGGTAGGTTAGCCCCAGCAGTTCGGCCGCCTGCTTTTGATTGTACTTCGCCTGTTCGAGGCTTCTCTCGAGCAGGCTTTTTTCTTGCTCCTGCTGGAAAGCGCGTAAATCGAGCGGCAGCGTGGGGCCAGGCGTCTTCTCCACTTCGACGGGCGTCGCCGCGTGCTGCTGGCGGAAGGGGTTAATAATAATATTATCCAGCTCGCGCTCGCTGCTGCCGTGGCGGTAGACCGAGCGTTCAACCACGTTTTTTAATTCACGGATATTCCCCGGCCAGCGGTAGTTCTGCAGCGTCATGGCGGCGCGTTCGCTAAAGCCGGGAAACAGCGGCAGTCCGAGCTCGCGGCACATCTGGATAGCAAACTGGGTGGCGAGCAGCATGATGTCGCTCTGGCGCTCACGCAGCGGCGGCAGCTGCACCACATCAAAGGCCAGACGGTCGAGAAGGTCGGCGCGAAAAAGTCCGTCTTCCACCATTTGTGGCAGGTCGGCGTTGGTCGCGCACACCAGGCGGACGTTAACCTGCAGCGGTTGGCTGCCGCCGACGCGCTCCAGTTCGCCATACTCAATCACGCGCAGCAGTTTTTCCTGTACCAGCATCGGCGCGGTGGCCAGCTCATCGAGAAACAGGGTACCGCCGTCGGCGCGCTCGAAGCGCCCCGGGTGACGTTTACTGGCCCCCGTAAAGGCGCCGGCCTCATGCCCGAACAGCTCCGAATCGAGCAGATTTTCATTGAGCGCCGCGCAGTTCAGGGAGATAAACGGCCCCTGCCAGCGGGAAGAGAGGAAGTGCAGACGGCTGGCAATCAGCTCCTTGCCGGTTCCGCGCTCGCCAATAACCAGCACCGGTTTATCGAGCGGCGCCAGTCTTGAGACCTGCTCCAGCACCTCAAGAAAGCTATTGGCCTCGCCGAGCAGGTTGTCCTTGTAATCCGCCATGATGAATTTCGCCATTTAGTAGTGTGATTCACCAGGTCACTTTAGCAATGCGCTGGCCGGATAACAACCACTTCCATTAAAATCAATAAGATAAAAACTTGGCACGGCATTTGTATTAGTCATGGCACAGGCCGGTGCCTGATACCAGAACTATGAGGATTGAAATTATGGGTATTTTTTCTCGTTTTGCCGACATCGTGAACGCCAACATTAACTCTCTGCTGGAGAAAGCGGAAGATCCGCAGAAGCTGGTTCGGCTGATGATCCAGGAGATGGAAGACACGCTGGTTGAAGTCCGTTCGACCTCGGCGCGGGCGTTGGCTGAAAAGAAACAGCTGAGCCGTCGTATTGAACAGGCCGTTGCCCAGCAGGCGGAATGGCAGGAAAAAGCCGAGCTGGCGCTGCGTAAAGAGAAAGAGGATCTGGCCCGTGCGGCGCTGATCGAAAAGCAGAAGCTGACCGACCTTATCGGCAGCCTGGAAAACGAAGCGCAGCTGGTTGATGAAACGCTGGCGCGGATGAAAAAAGAGATTGGCGAGCTGGAAAACAAACTCAGCGAAACCCGTGCCCGTCAGCAGGCGCTGATGCTGCGTCATCAGGCAGCAAGCTCCTCCCGCGACGTTCGCCGTCAGCTGGACAGCGGTAAGATTGACGAGGCGATGGCGCGTTTTGAATCGTTTGAACGCCGTATCGATCATATGGAAGCCGAAGCCGAAAGCCACCGCTTCGGTAAAGATAAATCGCTGGATCAGCAGTTCGCCGATCTGAAAGCGGACGATGAAATCAGCGAGCAGCTGGCGGCGTTGAAAGCCAAAATGAATCAAAATAACCAGTAATGTCTTCGGGCGGCACCAAGACGTGCCGCCGCCATCAGCAAGGAGTTCACATGAGCATGCTTTTTCTCGCCATCCCTTTGACGTTGTTTGTGCTGTTTGTTTTGCCGGTCTGGCTCTGGCTGCATTACAACAACCGCACCGCCAGCGGCAGCCTATCGCAGAACGAACAGCAGCGCCTGCTGCAGCTGACCGATGACGCGAAGCGTATGCGCGAGCGTATTCAGGCGCTGGAGGCGATTCTTGACGCTGAGCATCCGAACTGGAGAGAGAAATAATGAGCGGACTGGATCTGAGTAAAAAACTGTGGCGCATTCCGCAGCAGGGCATGGTGAAAGGGGTTTGCGCCGGCATCGCGCAGTACCTGGACGTGCCGGTTAAGCTGGTGCGCCTGATTACCGTACTGGCAATGATTTTTGGCCTGTTCCTGTTTGTGGTGGTGGCCTACATCATTCTTTCGTTTGCGCTGGATCCTATGCCGGAAAGCGAGCTGTATGGTGAAAAAACGCCGAGCAGCGGAGAGCTGTTGGCCGCCGCGGATAAGGAGCTGGCAACAGGGGAGCGTCGTCTGCGTGAAATGGAACGCTACGTCACTTCCGACACCTTTTCGCTACGCAGTCGTTTTCGCCAGCTATAACTGAAAGTTGAGGTTAATAATGAACATGAAATGGCAGCAGGCCGGGCAAAAAGTCAAACCGGGTCTGAAAATCGCAGGTAAGCTGGTGCTGCTCACCGCGCTGCGCTACGGCCCGGCGGGCGTCGCAGGCTGGGCGGTAAAATCCGTCGCGCGTCGGCCGCTGAAAATGCTGCTGATGCTTGTTCTGGAACCGATGCTCAGCCGGGCGGCGCAGCGGTTTTCTAAACGTCGCGGATGGCGTATGTTATGAGTGCCTAAAAACTCACTCTATCAGGATGATAAAATGCGAAAACTGCTTCTGGGTTTAGCGCTGGCCATGGCCTTACCCGTCTTCGCGGCGGAGCACTGGATTGACGTCCGCGTTCCGCAGCAGTATCAAAAAGAACACGTCGACGGGGCGGTGAATATCCCGCTGGCGGATTTAAAAACGCGGATTGCGGCTGAAGTACCGGATAAAAACGATACCATTCACGTCTATTGCAACGTTGGCCGGCAATCTGGCCAGGCTCAGCAGATGCTGAGCGAAATGGGCTACACGCAGGTGGTGAATGCCGGCGGCCTCAGTCAGATCGCCAGGCCGAAAAGCGCCAGCAAATAATCTTCAGCCCCGTCGCAGCGGGGCTATTGCACTTTATGATTAGCCCTCATGTCTATTTCCCTCGTTCTTCAGGCTCAACAGGATGGCGATGAAGCGACTCAAAACAGAATTTAATGCGCTGGTGAATCGTGGGGTTGACCGGCACCTTCGCCTGGCCGTCACCGGCCTTAGCCGCAGCGGCAAGACCGCCTTTATCACCGCGCTGGTAAATCAACTGCTCAATATTCACGCCGGGGCGCGGCTGCCGCTGCTCAGCGCAGCGCGTGAAGAACGCCTGCTGGGCGTCAAGCGCGTCCCGCAGCGGGATTTCGGCATTCCGCGTTTTACCTATGACGAAGGGCTGGCCCAGCTGTACGGTCAGCCGCCGGTCTGGCCAACGCCCACCCGCGGCGTCAGCGAAATCCGCCTCGCTCTGCGCTATCGCTCCAACGATTCGCTGCTGCGCCATTTTAAAGAGACCTCGACCCTCTACCTGGAGATTGTCGACTATCCCGGCGAGTGGCTGCTGGATTTGCCAATGCTGGCCCAGGACTATCTGACCTGGTCACGGCAGATGACCGGATTACTGCAGGGGCAGAGGGCGGAGTGGTCAGCGCGCTGGCGGCAGCTATGCGAAGGACTGGATCCGCTGGCGCCCGCCGATGAAACCCGTCTGGCGGAGATCGCCGCGGCGTGGACCGACTATCTGCATACCTGTAAGCGCGAAGGGATGCACTTCATTCAGCCGGGGCGCTTTGTGCTGCCCGGCGAAATGGCCGGCGCGCCGGCGCTGCAGTTCTTTCCCTGGCCGGACGTTGATGCCGCCGGTGAAGCTAAGCTGGCGCAGGCGGACAAACAGACCAATGCCGGAATGCTGCGCGAGCGTTTTAAATACTACTGCGAGAAAGTGGTTAAGGGCTTCTACAAAGATCATTTCCTGCGCTTCGATCGGCAGATCGTGCTGGTAGATTGCCTGCAGCCGCTTAATAGCGGGCCGCAGGCGTTTAACGACATGCGTCTCGCGCTGACGCAGCTGATGCAAAGCTTCCACTACGGGCAGCGCACGCTGTTTCGTCGCCTGTTCTCACCGGTTATCGATAAGCTGCTGTTCGCCGCGACCAAAGCCGATCACGTCACCGTCGATCAGCACAGCAACATGGTGTCGCTGCTGCAGCAGCTGATTCAGGATGCCTGGCAGAACGCGGCGTTTGAAGGCATCAGCATGGATTGTCTGGGGCTGGCGTCGATTCAGGCGACGCAGAGCGGCCTTATCGAGGTGAACGGTGAGAAGATCCCTGCGCTGCGGGGGCATCGGCTAAGCGACGGACAGCCGCTGACCGTCTATCCCGGAGAAGTGCCCGCGCGCCTGCCGGGTCAGGCCTTCTGGGAGCAGCAGGGCTTTCAGTTTGAAAACTTTCGCCCGCAGGTAATGGACGTTGATAAACCGCTGCCGCATATTCGCCTTGACGCGGCGCTGGAATTTTTGATCGGAGATAAATTGCGATGACCGAACCTTTAAAACCGCGTATCGATTTCGATGGCCCGCTGGAGGTGGAAAAGGCGCAAATTCTGAAATCCGCGCGCGCTTTTGACGGTGCCGATGCGGAGAAGTTCGCTCCTGCGCGGTTCGACGCGCCGGAAGAAGAAGAGGGCGCGGCGGAAGCGGTGGTGGAATCGGTGCTGCGACCTAAGCGCAGCCTGTGGCGAAAGATGGTCAGCGCCGGGCTGGCTATTTTTGGCGTCAGCGTCGTGGCGCAGGGCGTGCAGTGGACGATGACCGCCTGGCAAACGCAGGACTGGATCGCCCTCGGCGGCTGCGCTGCCGGCGCGCTGATCGTCGGGGCGGGCGTCGGTTCGGTGGCGACCGAATGGCGCCGGCTGTGGCGGCTACGCCAGCGCGCCCACGAGCGCGATGAGGCGCGGGACCTGATGCACAGCCATGCGGTCGGCAAAGGGCGCGCCTTTTGCGAAAAGCTGGCCCAGCAGGCGGGGCTGGATCACTCGCACCCGGCGCTGCAGCGCTGGTATGCGGCGATCCATGAAACGCAGAACGATCGTGAAGTGGTGAGCCTGTACGCGCAGATCGTGCAGCCGGTATTGGATGCGCAGGCGCGGCGTGAGATTAGCCGTTCGGCGGCGGAATCGACGCTGATGATTGCCGTCAGCCCGCTGGCGCTGGTGGATATGGCGTTTATCGCCTGGCGTAATTTACGTCTGATCAACCGCATCGCCACTCTGTACGGTATTGAACTGGGCTACTACAGCCGCCTGCGCCTGTTCCGCCTGGTGCTGCTGAATATCGCTTTTGCCGGCGCCAGCGAGCTGGTGCGGGAAGTCGGGATGGACTGGATGTCGCAGGATCTCGCGGCCAGGCTATCGGCGCGCGCGGCGCAGGGAATTGGCGCCGGTCTGCTGACGGCGCGGCTGGGTATTAAGGCGATGGAGCTGTGCCGTCCGCTGCCGTGGATCGCCGACGATAAACCGCGGCTGGGGGATTTTCGCCGCGAGCTGATCGGCCAGCTAAAAGAGACGTTGCAGAAGAGCAAAAGCGGCGCGGAAAAATAAGTCGCTTAAGCATTCCCGGCTTGCGGCGTGAACGCCTTAGCCGGGCTACCGTTTCACAGAAGGCTGTAACCTGTAGCCCGGCTACGCGCAGCGCAAGCCGGGGAGAAAAGCAGAAGCGATGATAGCCGCTTCTCTCATCGTCATTTTTCCTCTGAGCGCATAACTTTACGGCAGAAAGGCCATTTTTCCGCCATACTGTCAATAATTGTTGACAGCTATCTTCACGCCAGCAAATAACTGTCCTATCATTCATCGGTTATTGGCCTCTTTAGGGTGAAAACGCCTATGCGTCTTGAAGTCTTTTGTGAAGACCGTCTTGGTCTGACTCGTGAATTGCTCGATTTACTGGTGCTGCGCGGTATCGACCTGCGGGGCATCGATATTGACCCTATCGGCCGAATTTATCTCAACTTCGCCGAGCTGGATTTCGCCAGCTTCAGCAGCCTGATGGCGGAAATTCGTCGTATCGCCGGCGTCACCGACGTGCGCACCGTGGCGTGGATGCCGTCAGAGCGCGAACATCTGGCGCTCAGCGCGCTGCTGGTGGCGATGCCTGAGCCGGTGCTGTCTCTCGACACCAAAGGAAAAGTCGAACTGGCTAACCCGGCCAGCTGCCAGCTGTTTGGCCAGAGCCAGGAGAAGCTACGCAGCCACCCGGTCGCGCAGCTGATTACCGATTTTAACGTCCAGCGCTGGCTGGAAAACAGTCCGCAGGAGTCCCACGCCGAGCACGTGGTGGTCAACGGGCAGAACTTCCTGCTGGAGATCACCCCGGTTTATCTCGAAGGCGAACACGGCGAGAAGGTACTGACCGGCGCGGTAGCGATGCTGCGTTCAACGGTCCGTATGGGGCGCCAGCTGCAAACGATGACCATTCAGGACACCAGCGCCTTTAGCCAGATCCTCGCCGTAGGCCCGAAAATGCGCCACGTTGTCGAGCAGGCCCGTAAGCTGGCCATGCTCAGCGCGCCGCTGCTGATCGTCGGTGATACCGGCACAGGGAAAGATTTGCTGGCCCACGCCTGCCATCTGGCCAGCCCGCGCGCGGGGAAACCTTATCTGGCGCTGAACTGCGGCTCCATCCCGGAAGACGCGGTGGAAAGCGAGCTGTTCGGCGACGCCGTTCAGGGTAAGAAAGGCTTCTTCGAGCAGGCTAACGGCGGCTCGGTTTTGCTGGATGAAATTGGCGAAATGTCGCCGCGCATGCAGACCAAGCTGCTGCGTTTCCTCAACGATGGAACTTTCCGCCGCGTTGGTGAAGATCATGAAGTCCACGTTGATGTCCGGGTGATCTGCGCTACCCAGAAAAACCTGGTGGAGCTGGTGCAAAAAGGGCTGTTCCGCGAGGACCTCTACTATCGTCTTAACGTCCTGACCCTGTATCTGCCGCCGCTGCGCGATTGCCCGCAGGACATCATGCCGCTGACCGAGCTGTTCGTGGCGCGTTTTGCCGATGAGCAGGGCATCCCGCGGCCGAAACTCTCCGCTGATTTGAACAGCGTTTTGATGCGCTACAGCTGGCCGGGCAACGTGCGCCAGCTCAAAAATGCGATCTATCGCGCGCTGACGCAGCTGGACGGTTTCGAGCTGCGCCCTCAGGATATTCTGCTGCCGGATCATGACGTCTCCTCGCTGGCGGTAGGCGAAGAAGCGATGGAAGGCTCGCTGGATGATATTACCCGCCGTTTCGAACGCTCGGTGCTCACCCAGCTTTATCGCAGCTTCCCCAGCACGCGTAAGCTGGCCAAGCGTCTTGGCGTCTCGCATACCGCCATCGCCAACAAGCTGCGTGAATATGGCCTGAGCCAGAAAAAGGGCGATGAGTAATGCCCGTCGGCCGGCTGCCTGCGCCGCCGGCCGGCATTTCCAGAAAAGGGAGGGGGGCTGGCGTCAAATGAATCGGTATATACTGCGTTTTTACCCTCTTTATGGCAGGCATACGCATGTGGATCTGGCGTAGTCATTTTTTTCAATGGATGAAACTGCTGGCGCTCTCCAGCGCGATCTCTTTTGTGCTGTTCTGGTTTCACCTTCCCGCCGCGCTGCTGCTGGGGCCGATGATTGCCGGCATCACCCTGAGCCTGCGCGGTGCGGCAATTCGCGTACCCCGTCCCTTTTTTATTGCCGCCCAGGCGATTATCGGCTGCATGATTGCCCGCAGCCTGACGCCCTCCATTTTCGGCGTTCTGCTGGCAAACTGGGCGCTGGTGCTGCTGATTCTCTTTTCCACGCTCGCTATCAGCGCGCTGGCGGGATGGCTGCTGGTGCGCTACAGCGACCTGCCCGGCGCCACCGGGGCGTGGGGGAGTTCGCCGGGCGGCGCCTCGGCGATGGTGATTATGGCCCAGGAGTACGGCGCCGATGTCCGGCTGGTCGCGCTGATGCAGTATCTGCGGGTGCTGTTTGTTGCCGGCGCCGCGGCGCTGGTGGTGCGCGTCGCGCTCGGCGGTGAAGCGCAGGAGATGACTCAGCAGGTCGCCTGGTTTCCGCCGATCAGCCGGCAGCTGCCGCTTACGCTTCTGTTGACGGCGGCGGCGGGGTGGCTTGGGCTGCGGCTGCGCTTTCCTTCCGGGGCGATGCTCTTCCCGATGCTGATTGGCGCGCTGGTGCAGGGAGAAGGCTGGCTGCTGCTCGAACTTCCCGAATGGCTGCTGGCGCTGGCCTATGCCGCCGTCGGCTGGAGCGTTGGTCTAAAGTTTAATAAACAGATTTTCCTGCTGGCGCTGAAAACCCTGCCGCAGATCCTGGCATCGATTATCGGCCTGATCCTGCTGTGCGCGCTGATGGCTTATGGGCTGACGCAGATTTTGCCGCTGGACTTTATGACCGCCTATCTGGCAACCAGTCCGGGCGGACTGGACACGGTGGCGATTATCGCCGCCGGTACGCGGGCGGATATGTCGTTTATTATGGCAATGCAGACGCTGCGCCTGTTCACCATCTTATTGACCGGCCCGGCGATTGCGCGCTTCATCTCCCGCTATGCGGCGCGGCAATAAAAAAAGCCCCCGTTTAACGAGGGCTTATATTACCTGGCGGGGATATTACGCTTTCAGCGCGGCCAGGGCTGCGTCGTAGTCCGGCTCTTCGGTGATTTCATTCACCAGCTGGCTGTAAACAACCTGGTCATTTTCATCAATGACGACCACAGCACGCGCCGCCAGACCGGCGAGCGGGCCCGCGGAGATAGCGACGCCGTAGTCGGCCAGGAACTGCGCGCCGCGCAGGGTAGACAGAGTGACAACGTTGTTCAGGCCTTCAGCGCCGCAGAAGCGAGACTGCGCGAACGGCAGGTCAGCGGAAATGCACAGCACGACGGTGTTGTCCAGTTCAGACGCCAGCTGGTTAAATTTACGTACCGATGCCGCGCAAACGCCGGTATCGATGCTTGGGAAAATGTTCAGCACTTTACGGGAGCCGGCGAACTGGCTCAGCGCGACGTCAGAGAGATCTTTGGCCACCAGCGTAAACGGCTGCGCTTTAGCGCCTGCCTGCGGAATGGTGCCTTGAACAGAAACGGGGTTGCCCTGGAAATGCACGGTTTGTGACATGGTTATCTTCCTGTTTACATATAGTTAACGTCGCGGCTAGTGTATGACATCCGTCATCAGCACGGCAAATCCTTTTAATACTTACCTGCGAGGTTCAGGGAATGCGAAATCTGCGAGTCTATGAAGAAGCCTGGCCGTTACATACTCCGTTTGTGATCGCCCGCGGCAGCCGCAGCGAGGCAAAAGTCGTGGTGGTGGAGATTGAAGAGAATGGCGTCAAGGGGACAGGTGAGTGCACGCCCTATCCTCGTTACGGAGAGAGTATAGCCTCGGTGATGGCGCAGATTATGGCGATTGGCGAACAGATTGAACGCGGCGTCTCTCGTGAGCAGATTCAGCACCTGCTGCCCCCCGGGGCCGCGCGTAACGCCGTGGACTGCGCGCTCTGGGACTGTCAGGCGCGCAGCGCGGGTAAGAGCATCGCGCAGCTGTTGGGCGTGACGCTGCCCAACCGGGTGGTTACGGCGCAAACGGTGGTTATCGGCACGCCGGACCAGATGGCGGCGAGCGCGGCGGCGCTGTGGGAAAAAGGGGCCACGTTGCTGAAAGTGAAGCTCGACGATCATCTGATTAGCGAGCGGTTGATTGCCATTCGTGAAGCGGTTCCGCAGGCAACGCTCATCGTGGATGCCAACGAAGCCTGGCGCAGCGATGGCCTGGCCGAGCGCTGTCAGCTGCTGGCGGATATTGGCGTGGCGATGCTGGAACAGCCGCTTCCGGCTGGGGCCGATGAAGCGCTGGAGAATTTTATCCACCCGCTGCCCATTTGCGCCGATGAGAGCTGTCATACGCGCGACAGCCTGGCGGCGCTGCGCGGCCGCTATGAGATGGTCAATATCAAACTGGATAAGACCGGCGGTCTGACCGAAGCGCTGCTATTGGCTGAGGAGGCGGAGCGCCTGGGATTTGCGCGGATGCTGGGCTGCATGCTGTGTACCTCAAGAGCCATCAGCGCGGCGCTGCCGCTGGCGCCGCTGGCCCGATTTGCCGACCTCGATGGCCCGACCTGGCTGGCGGTGGACGTTGAGCCGGCGCTGCATTTCAGCACCGGCGTGCTTCATCTTTGAGGATGCCAGTGCAGCAGGTCCGTCATCGCCTGAAGGTATTTATCCGTCGCCTCGTCGGCGGATATCGGCGGGAATTCGGCGGTGATGCAGGGCAGGCCGATATCCGCGCACCAGCTGCCAAAGGAGCCGGGCGTTTCATAGCCGACGCTGCCTACCAGCGGCAGGCTGAACGCCCCGGCAAGCCACTGCCCCAGCGCGCTGTGGCCGGGGTCTTCAATACAGGCCAGCGGATCGTGAAACGAAACCACCCATGCGGGATGGATCTGGTGGATCAGCTGGCACAGCGCCTGGGTTTCCGGTTCTGAACCGGGTTTTTCGCCGGTGAGCAGAACCACATCGCGCTGTTCCGCCGCGCTGTTCCAGCGATAGACCGTTTCGCCTTCTTTCCAGTTTGCCGCCGGAAAATTCCGGTTCAGGTCGATGCCGCGCGCGTTGGCGCGCAGCCCCAGCTGGCAACCGTCCGGGTTGACCGCCAGCACGACATGATGGCGGCGCAGCTCGGGTTTGAGCGTACGTAGCGCGCAGGAGAGGGTGACAATCGATGCGTTTTCATCGCCGTGGGTACCGGCAAGGATCAGGCCGCTGCGGCTATCGGCCAGCGGTGCAGGGAACCACAGCAGCGGCGCGCCGAGGTGAGACTGGCCATAGCGTTGTGTGCCGGGCGGAAAATCACCGCGCTGAGGGCGAGGACGAGAAACGGGCATAGGGCATCCTGTTGTCAGGTTATTTTTCAGCAGTGTTGTGTAAAACCGTCCCGGAATCAAATAGTTTCCAGCGAGGACGAAATCAGCATATATGTCAACTTTCTTTCACAAGCCGTTTGCAATTTCAGGTGATGAAACAAATAATTATCGCACTGCCAGCTCTGGTTTTTTTATTTTAAAGGGGATCTTATGAAGTATCCTGTCACATTGACATGCGGCGCGCTGTGGTTAGCCAGCGTCTCTTCTCTTGCCTGGGCGGCCGATGTCCCGCCGGGCACCGTATTAGCCGAAAAACAGGTGCTGGTGCGGCACATTAAAGATGAACCCGCCTCCTTAGATCCCGCCAAAGCCGTCGGTCTGCCTGAAATTCAGGTTATCCGCGATCTTTTTGAAGGTTTAGTCAATCAGGACGAGAAAGGCAATCTGATTCCAGGCGTGGCGACTCGCTGGCAGAGCAATGATAATCGCGTCTGGACATTTACCCTGCGCGATAACGCCCGCTGGTCCGACGGAACGCCGGTAACGGCGGAGGATTTCGTCTATAGCTGGCGGCGGCTGGTTGATCCTAAAACCACCTCCCCGTTTGCCTGGTTTGCTGCGCTGGCCGGAATCGCCAATGCGCAAAATATTATTGATGGTAAAGCTGCGCCGGATACCCTCGGCGTCACCGCCGTGGACGCGCGTACCTTGCGCGTGCAGCTGGATAAACCGCTGCCGTGGTTCAGCAATCTGACGGCGAGCTTTGCTTTCTATCCGGTGCAGAAGGCTAACGTGGAGAGCGGCGACAACTGGACGCGTCCGGGAAGCCTGATTGGCAACGGCGCGTATGTCTTAAAAGATCGCGTGGTGAATGAAAAGCTGGTGGTGGTTCCCAATACGCACTACTGGGATAACGGCAAAACGGTGATCCAGCAGGTCACATTTACGCCCATTAACCAGGAATCGGCGGCCACCAAACGCTATCTGGCCGGCGATATCGATATCACCGAGTCGTTCCCGAAAAATCTGTACCAGAAGCTGCTGAAGGATATTCCGGGGCAGGTCTATACCCCGCCGCAGCTGGGCACTTATTATTACGCGTTTAACACGCAGAAAGGGCCAACCGCCGATGAGCGCGTCCGCCTGGCGCTCAGCATGACTATCGATCGCCGTCTGATGGCGGAGAAAATTCTGGGTACCGGCGAGAAACCGGCCTGGCGCTTCACCCCGGACGTGACCGCAGGTTTTACCCCGCAGCCGACGCAAATCGAGAGCATGAGCCAGGCCGAGCTGAATGCCCAGGCCAAAGCGCTGCTGCAGGCGGCGGGCTACGGTCCGAACCGTCCGCTGAAGCTGACGCTGCTGTACAACACCTCGGAGAACCACCAGAAAATCGCGATTGCGGTAGCTTCCATGTGGAAGAAAAATCTGGGCGTCGACGTGAAGCTGCAAAATCAGGAGTGGAAAACCTATATCGACAGCCGCAATACCGGCAACTTCGATGTGATTCGCGCCTCATGGGTCGGGGATTACAACGAGCCGTCGACGTTCCTGTCGCTGCTCACCTCGGCCCACAGCGGTAATATCTCCCGTTTCAACGATCCGGCCTACGACAAAATTCTGACCCAGGCGGCGCTGGAAACATCGGAAAAGGCGCGCAATGACGATTACAACGCGGCGGAAAAAATCATTATGGCGAAAGCGCCCATCGCGCCGATTTATCAGTACACCAACGGGCGTCTGATTAAACCGTGGCTGAAAGGGTATCCGATAGCCAATCCGGAGGACGTGGCCTATAGCCGCACAATGTATATCGTGAAGCACTGATGCGTACTGACCTCCTGCTAACATCAGACAACCATCGCTAAACCCACAACTGGCGCGGCTTACAGCGCCAGTGTCTCCTTTCGCATTCTGAGTATCTTCATCCAGGTCGTTTCAGCCCCAAACTCCCACTTTCCGATGCTGTTATTCGTTCAGGATTAAAGCAGTGCCGTCAACTCAGTGAACAACTCTAGCTCGCACGCGTTGCAGGCGTCGCAACGTAATAGTACTGGCACCAGCAACCAGAGGCACGCCTTGCCCGGCTGTTGCTAATACAACAGGCTGTGTGCATCAGTTGGCGCATTCGCAACAGCTCTTGCGCAAGCCTATTTTTTAAAACCATTGATTAACATGAATTAAATAATGCGCAGCCTTTGGCATGATTATCGCTAACACCCATATAACAAAATTAAAATAAGTCTTCGATAAATATCGAATATGGTTATATAGGAAATGGATAATGACGCAGAAAGCTGACGATAATATCAACATATTGGCGTTCTCTCGCCGTAGATTGCTCTCGCAGAGCAACCTTAGCGGAGAAAGCGAGGAATGGCCTGGCGACTATCGGCAGGGAACGCTGCGCCAGCGCTTCCTGCATCATCTGCGTAGCTACTGGGATGTGTATCGTTATCGGAAAGCGCCACAGGTGGCCGATCGTGCTGCCGCCATTGCCGGAGAAACGCTGGCGACGCTGGGTTTCAGCCTGTCCGCCCGATGTCCCGAGTCCTGATTTTTTCCCCTTTTATCCTTTTCATTAATAAGCGTGTGCCAGTACCTGGACACACCGTGGAGAGCGCTATGCCATCGCAACGAGAGATTCGCCTTAACGCGTTTGATATGAACTGTGTCGGTCACCAGTCGCCGGGCCTGTGGGCCCATCCGCGCGACCGCTCCTGGCAATATAAAGATCTGGAATATTGGGTCGATCTGGCGCGCCTTCTGGAGCGCGGCAAATTTGACGGCTTGTTTATTGCCGATGTGCTTGGCGTTTACGATGTATTTAACGGCAACGGCGATGCGGCGATTCGTCAGGCGACGCAGGTGCCGGTAAACGATCCGCTGGCGCTGATAACCCCGATGGCGCTGGTGACGGAACACCTTGGCTTTGGTCTGACCGCATCGCTGTCATTTGAGCATCCCTATCCATTTGCCCGTCGGCTGTCGACGCTCGATCATCTGACCAAAGGACGGGTGGGCTGGAATATTGTTACCTCGTATCTGGAAAGCGGCGCCCGCAATATTGGGTATCAGGCGCAGACCGACCATGATGCGCGCTACGACTACGCCGATGAATACCTCGACGTCGTGTATAAACTGCTGGAAGGCAGTTGGGAAGACGGCGCGGTTTTGCGCGATCGTGAACGGGGAATTTTTAGCGATCCGCAGAAAATCCATCCGATTAACCATCAGGGCAACTTTTTCTCCGTTCCGGGCATCCATCTGTGCGAGCCGTCGCCGCAGCGCACGCCGGTTCTCTATCAGGCGGGGGCCTCCAGCCGCGGAAAACAGTTTGCCGCCACGCATGCCGAGTGCGTTTTTGTCGCTGCGCCGTCGAAAGTTCTGTTGAAGAAGACGGTCGCGGATATTCGTCGTCGCGCCGCGGAAGCCGGGCGCGATCCGCGCAGCATTCTGATTTTCAATCTGCAAACGGCGATCGTGGGCGAAACCGATCGCGAGGCGCAGGCCAAATGGCAGGAATACAAATCATACGTTAGCTATGAGGGCGCGCTGGCGCTGATCTCCGGCTGGACCGGTATTGACTTCAGTCAGTATCGGCCGGACCAGGTGCTGAAATACCTGCATACCAATGCCATTCAGTCGGCGGTTGAGGCGTTTTCCACCGCCGACCCGAATCGTCAATGGACGGTGGAAGCGCTGGCGGACTGGGTGGGCATCGGCGGCTTTGGCCCGCTGCTCGTCGGCAGTGCGGAAACGGTGGCCGATGAACTGCAATCCTGGGTCGAGGAAACCGATGTCGATGGCTTCAATCTGGCCTACGCCGTGACGCATGAAACCTTCCGCGACGTGGTGGAGCTATTAATACCAGAGCTGCAAAAACGCGGCGTCTTTAAGCAGGATTACCGGCAAGGCACGCTGCGCGAAAAACTGTTCGGCGCCGGGCCGCGCCTGACCGCGCCGCATCCGGGGGCAGACTACCGTCGCGGCGTGCGAAACGATGTCGGGGCGAAGGAGACGGCGGCATGATTGATATCGATAATCTGCATAAACGCTACCGCACGGCGGATGGCCGCGTCAGCGAGGTTCTGAAGGGATTATCGCTCAGGGTGCCCGCCAGCTCCATCACTGCGGTGGTAGGTCCGAGCGGTGCGGGGAAATCGACCCTGGCGCGCTGCATCAGCCTGCTGGAACGCCCCGATAGCGGCAGTATCAAGGTTAACGGCAAAGATTTGTCATTACTGTCAGGGGAGGCGCTGCGGCGTGAACGGCGCGCGATCGGTACCGTTTTTCAATCCTCAGCGCTGCTGAATCGCAAGACGGCGTGGCAAAACATTGCGGTGCCGCTGGAGTATCTGGGCGTGGTGGAACGCGACATTAAGGCGCGGGTCGGTGAATTACTGGAGAGCGTAGGGCTGAGTCACAAAGCGGAGGCCTATCCGTCCCAGCTTTCCGGCGGACAGCGTCAGCGCATTGGTATCGCTCGCGCGCTGGCATTACGTCCGTCGGTACTGCTGGCGGACGAGGCCACGTCTGGGCTGGATCCCCAGGCGACCGCCACGGTGCTGGGTTTGCTCCGACAGCTACGTGATGAGTACCGGCTGGCGATAGTCCTGATTACTCATGAAATGGATGCGGTACGCGCCGCGGCGGATGCGGTGGCGGAAATCCGCGATGGCGCGATAGTCCAGTACGGGCAGGTGAAAGAGCTGCTGGCCCGTCCGGATTCCCTGCTTGGTCAGCAGCTATTGCCGCTGTCGCCCATCGCTGTTAACTGCGATCTGCTGCTGCGCCTGAGTTATCGCTGGGATGTGCCGGTGGCGACTGACTGGATCAGCCGTCTGAGCCACCAGCATGCGCTACAGATAGATTTGCTCGGCGGCCATGTGGAAGTGATCAACGGTCAACTGGCGGGGCGTTTACAGGTCGGCGTCCGATTTCAGGGACAACGACTGTCAGTGGATCGAACGATCGCGCTTTTAGCGCAGCTGGGCATTGCGGCGGAAATCCTTGCACACGCCCCCGAGCTACAGGAGGCGGTATGAAACCGACAGTGATAAGCCAGGATACGCCGTGGCATGAAATCCATACATTGCTGCTGCCTGCTTATGGGGAAACCTGGCTGATGGTTGCCATTGTGATGCTGTTTGTGGTGACCCTTGGCGGCGTGGTGGGCGTGGTGTTATTCAACGCCTCGCCGCGAGGATTATTTCCGCATCCCGCGCTTTACCAGGTGCTTAACTGGGGCGTCAACATGGGACGCTCTCTGCCCTTTCTGGTGTTAATGGCGGCGATTATCCCGTTTACGTTCTGGCTTACGGGCACCACTATCGGCATCCCTGCCGCGGTGGTACCGATGATTGCCGCTGGCGTGCCATTTTTTGGCCGTCTGGTGGAAAACGCCCTGCGCGAACTCCCGGAGGAGGTTACCGCGGTGGGGCTGGTGTGCGGCGGTTCGCGCTGGCAGATAATCCGCCACGCGCAGCTCAGCGAGGCGCTGCCTGCGCTGGTGGCGGCGGTCACGCTTAACCTGGTGTCGATGATCGAATATTCGGCGATTGCCGGCACTATCGGTGCGGGCGGAATCGGCTATCTGGCGGTCGTGTACGGCTATCAGCGTTTCGACAATCACATCATGATCGCCACCATTGTCGTGCTGATCGCCACGATTCAGATCATTCAATTCTTTGGCGACCGTCTGGTCAATAAGCTTCGCCACACTCAGGGGATTTCTTCATGACAACAGAACAGTTTGAACTCCGTAAAGCCCGCCGCTGGCCATGGCTGGCGGCGCTGGCAGCGATCGCGGCGCTGGCCGTCGCGTTCTGGTGGTGGCGCGGATACGCGCAGGCGCCGCAGGTCGTTTTCGGTACGACGTTAAAAATTCACTACGAACCGGCGATGGCGGGCGAGCAGCGAATTATTGAGTACATCAGTCAGCATATTGCGCCCGATTATGGCCTGAAGCTGGAGGCGGTGGGCGTACAGGATCCGGTACAGGCGGACAGAGCCGTGGCGGAGGGGCAGTATGCCGGCACTATCTATCAACATCAGTGGTGGCTTAAGCAGGTGGTGGACGCCAACGGCTTTGCGCTTTCGACGACCGTGCCGGTTTTTCAGTGGGCCTTCGGGATCTATTCCGACCGCTATAAATCGGTACAGGATTTGCCCGTCGGGGCGACCCTCGTCGTACCGGATGATGGCGCTAACCAGGGGCAGGCATTATGGTTGCTGCAAAGGATAGGGTTAATCTCACTCGATCCGGCGGTTGAGCCGCGCACGGCGAAACTGAAAAATATTGTCGGCAACCCGCACAAGTTCAATTTTAAAGAGCTGGATTTATTAACCATGCCGCGTGCGCTGAATTCGGTGGATGCCGCTATTGGTTATGTCTCACAATTTGATGCCGGAAAAGTCCCGCGAGAAAAAGGCATATTATTCCCGCCTGCGCCTAAAACGTTTGCCTCGCAATTAGTCATCGGTACACCGTATTTATCGCAGGAGAATATTGTCAAATTAAAACAGGCTTTTTCCGATCCGCGTATTCAGACGTGGTTAAAGACCACTGACGATCCGCTGGTCAAAGACGTACTGGTTCCGGTCTCAGCAAACTAAGACATCATTGATGAAACGATAATAACCGGACGGGCATTTGCTCGCCCGGTTACTGGCGTCATTATTTATTAACTTATTGAATATATTGATAATTATATGATTATTTATTGTTTTTAATATGCTAAAGCCCGGCTTATAACCAGAGTCACCTGCACAATTATATAAGGTAAATAATATGAGTACTCTGTCTGTTGATAATGCTGGCGCCGTTTCGGCACCGGTGAGTAGCGTCGGGGATGTGGCGCGATTAATTAATTCCGGCAGGGAGCAGAGTAAATATGCGCGGATGATTGTATTCCTCGCGCTCGGCGGTGTATTCCTCGACGCTTATGATTTAACCACGCTCTCTTACGGTATTGATGATGTGGTGCGGGAATTCCAGCTCTCGCCGCTTTTAACCGGCATTGTCACCTCGTCAATAATGGTCGGCACGATTATCGGTAATTTAATCGGCGGCTGGCTGACGGATAAATATGGCCGTTATTCGGTGTTTATGGCCGATATGCTATTTTTTGTGGTATCGGCGATTGCGGCAGGACTGGCGCCGAATATCTGGGTATTAATCGGCGCGCGGTTCCTGATGGGGATTGGCGTCGGGATCGATCTCCCGGTCGCCATGTCTTATCTGGCCGAGTTTTCCCGCTTTAGCGGGAAGGGTAATAAGGCCGCGCGGCTCGCGGCCTGGTGTCCGATGTGGTACGCCGCCTCGACGGTCTGTTTTTTAATCATCTTTGGGCTCTATTTCCTGTTGCCAAAAGAACATCTGGACTGGCTGTGGCGCGCATCGCTGCTGTTCGGCGCGGTTCCGGCGCTGCTGATTATTGCCGTGCGCAGTAAATTCATGAATGAATCGCCGTTATGGGCGGCCAACCAGGGCGATTTGACCTCGGCTGTGCGTATTCTGCGCGACTCTTACGGGATCAACGCTCACGAAGCACCGCCAGAACGTCCTGCTCCACCGCCTAAAGTGAGCTTTCGCGTGCTATTTGCAAAACCGTACCGCGAACGCACTATTGTCGCCGGGGTGATGAACGTCTGTATCTCATTTGAGTATACGGCGATCGCCTTTTTCCTGCCGTCCATTCTCGCCCAATTCCTTGGCGCTGGCGTGTTCGAAACCATCTCCGCCTCGCTGGGACTCAATGCGCTGTTCGCCTTTACCGGTGGGCTGCTGGGGATGCACCTGGCATGGAAATACCCGTCGCGACACGTCGCGATCGCCGGGTTCGCACTGCAGTTTATCGCCCTGATCGTCCTCGCGCTGGTGGGGCAGCCGCAGGCCGCGCTGGGTGTAGCGCTGGCGATTGCGATGCTGGGGCTGTGGCTGTTTGCCGAGGGCTTTGGTCCCGGCGCGCAGTTGATGATCTATCCGGCGCTTTCATACCCAACCGCGATTCGCGCCACCGGGGTCGGCTTTAGCCGCGCACTTTCCGGTATTGGCAGCGCGCTGGCGCTGTTTGTGCTGCCGCTGCTGCAGGCATCGCTCGGTACGCAAATGTTCTGGGTCGTATCGCTGGCCGCCATTATCCCAATTTTCTTCCTGCTCGCGGTACGCCATGAGCCTACCCAATATGACATTGACGACAGCCACCATTGAGGAACAGAAAATGACTTTATTCTCTACCGGCACTGACTATGAACAGCTGGCGGCGACCTTCCGACCGATTTTTGCCCGTATCGCGCAGGGGGCGGCGGCGCGCGAACAAAACCGCATCCTGCCCGATGAGCAGATCCGCTGGCTGAAAGAGGCCGGATTTGGCACGGTACGCATTCCGCGGGAAAAGGGCGGCTGGGGCGCGTCGTTGCCGCAATTAATTGCGCTGCTTATTGAGCTGGCTCAGGCCGACTCCAACCTGCCGCAGGCGCTGCGGGCGCATTTCGCCTTCGTTGAAGACCGCCTCAATCAACCTGACTCGCCAGCGCGCGATCGCTGGTTCCGTCGCTTCCTCGACGGCGAGCTGGTGGGCAGCGGCTGGACCGAAATCGGCGCGGTCAGGCTGGGGGAGGTTTTCACCCGCGTAACGCCCGTTGAAGGCGGCTGGCGGCTGGACGGTGAGAAATTCTATAGCACAGGTACGCTGTTTGCCGACTGGATAGATGTTTTCGCCCGGCGCAGCGACAACCAGGGCGATGTGATTGCGCTGGTCAGCACGAGCCAGGCCGGCGTTGAACGCGAGGATGACTGGGACGGCTTCGGTCAGCGTCTGACCGGCAGCGGTACGACCCGCTTCAAACAGGCGCAGGTGGAGCAGGAGCACGTCTACGACTTTGCGCAGCGCTTTCGTTATCAGACCGCGTTTTATCAGCATATCCTGCTGGCGACGCTGGCGGGAATTGGCCTGGCGGTTGAGCGTGACGTCGCCGAAGGCGTGAAAAAGCGGACCCGGATGTACAGCCACGGCAATGCCGCCGTGCCGCGCGACGATGCGCAGGTACTCCAGGTTGTGGGACAAATCAGTAGCTGGAGTTGGGCGACGCGGGCGGCGGTATTGCAGGCGGCGGAATCGTTGCATCAGGCCTACCTTGCGCATGCCAGCGGCGACGAAGCGCTCATTGAACAGCGCAATCGCCTGGCTGAAGTCGAAGCGGCGCAGGCGCAGGTGATTGCCAGCGACTGGATCCCGCGTGCGGCCACCGAGCTGTTCAACGCCCTCGGCGCGTCGGATACGCGAGTGAGTAAGGCCCTGGATCGGCACTGGCGCAACGCGCGCACCGTGGCATCGCACAATCCGGTGATTTATAAGGCGCGAAATATCGGTAACTGGCTGGTTAACGGCGAAGCGCCAACCTTTATCTGGCAGATTGGCGACGGCGAGAAATCACAGGGCTGAGAAACACGGCGAAGGAGCCTCTCCGTAAGGATCGTTGGCACCCCCATCACGATTGAGCGGGGGAGCATCCCCCGGATCATGGACGACTGGGGGCAGCGATCGTGCCGGGTCTGGCTGGCTAACACCCCAGTATATTGGGTACGGATAAAGTAACGGGGCTACACTTCTTTCATCAACATTGTACGTAAGGGAAAACGACATCAGGGCAGCGGTGGGCTGGAGACGCTGGTGCAGGACGGCGACCTTTTTCGCAGATCTTGCAATACGGTCTGACTCTTAAACAACAAATAGCTACCGAAAATGCGGCAAGAAACTGCCGCATGCCACTCTTTAACGTGTTAAGAAGATGGCTGAGGTCCAAATCCGGGACTGGTCCTTTTGCCTGGCACTGATGAAGAACGGATGTTCCCGTTTTTCTGACAGGATAAGTTCAGAAAGTGGAATTTCGCCGCTGATATCACGTGGAAGCGGCTGTTCGGTAACCAGTTCAATATCTACCTGAAGTTCGGTGCCTGGAAGCGTAAAAGTCTCTTTGCCTGCAATCAGAAGCGTTTGACCATCAATATCCGTTTCAAAAACCGGCGCCCAGGCATGTGGTTGTGGCAAAAGCGGATCGCCCACTTTGATATAGCTACTGATGTCCAGATGAACGTGTATTTTTGCTCCGGCCAGCCCACCGGTACTGACAGTAACTGTGTCGCTGTCACCATTGGTGTCGGTCCGCAAGCCAATCTGTGTATGACTTTTACGCCAGACGGTCTGCTCCGGGTGATCTGCGCCCGAGAGGGAAAACGCATTGATTGGTGTCCCTGTGACCTCAATATGTCCCGTCCAGTAAGCACCCCGATAGCGGTCCTTAATGCGTGCCCCCCCCAGACGCACCCGGAACTGATATTTAGAGCGCCCAAATTCCGCGTGCAAATCGCGATGCCATACCTCTCTTTCTCCATCGTAAAGCGTTACCGCTTCCCAGCCCGCATCGCCTAACAGACGATAACGCAGTACATCTGCTGAACTGAATTCCGCTACATCTCCCATCAGCGCATCGCCCGCACGCAACTCGGCATAGCTTCGTTCACCTGTTGTGGCATAGGTGTGGCGGGCACGAAGCGCTGCAGCCACACCTTTTCTGTCGAATCGTTCAGCAAGTACGCCAGTCAGGCCTCCACGGGATCCGAAGACGGCTGTCGCAGGCACGCCACCACCACATCGCCCCTGATGTTCATCGCTGTTGGCGGTCGCGCCCAGACGATAGCCCCGTTCGAGCGCCTCGGCATAGACCCAGTGAAACTGCCCCCAGGCGGAACCGACTTCTATCAAGCGCTCCAGCTCCGGGTGATGCCAGTCCAGGTTGCAGCGGCGCCCGCCAACATGCGGGATTAACAGATGTTTGTGCGGTTCGCGTGCGTAGGCCGCATAAAGTTCATCAAGTGGCCATGCACCCGGTTTGATGGTTCCGGCAGTGAACTCATTCCACTCGAATGAACGCACCAGCCGCCCCAGATTATCAAACGGGAACTGAGGTTCATCATCTTCAAGGAACACCACATTATGATCGCCACCGGCGCAGGTATTACCGCACCACTCGGTACCGGAATAGCAGACAAAACTGTCTGGCTGGTTCAGCGCATTAATCAGCTTTACCGCCTGCTTCCAGCGCGCTTCAGTCACATTAAAATCGTTGGCGGTATAGCCTAGAATATCGAGACCGGCGACATCACGCCCGTAGCTGAGGTTATACAGCGTGTCGTTGGTACCAACCGTGTCATCAGAATGCACATGAAGATCGGCATAGAGCGGGCGCAGACCTGTGGCGGTTTCCTCTACCGTTATCCATCCTTTGCCTTCCAGCAAGGGCAGCGTGCCCAGTGCGGCGCTGAACGACCATTCTCCTGCGCAGAGATGCAAATCGCTGATACGCGCAATCGCCCAGCCCTCTTCGGCCAGCCGGAAATCATGATGCTCTGTTTCACCTCCCGATGAGGTCAGCGTCAGGCATCCTGCCAGCGGCAGGCTCCGGCAGGTATTCCCCCAGCGGTCATCCAGCCGGACGATAACGGAGAAAGGCGTTTCAGGTGCCAGTAACCTCGGCGCGATCGCGGCAAGAGAAGCGGGCTCACCGGGCACGATATCCAGCAGCGTATCGCCGGGCACCTCAGCAAATTTTGAGCTCCCCAGCGGATCAACAAACAGGCGGAAGCGGAAATCTTTCTCAACGAAACTCTGTACACGCGTACCGCCCCCGCCATGGCGCCGATCGCCCAGGCGGATAATGATTTTGTCTCCCGGATTGATGTAGCCATCAATAATGTCGATCAGAATGGCTTTCTGGAACGGACGCTCGTGCCCCTTCAGATCAAAACGCACCTTCAAATGCTGGACCGTGGCAGGGCTCTGTCCTGGCACTAGCGGGCCTGCCTGATACTCGGCGCTGACATAGTTGGCTGCCGAGGGATCGCTGGTCTGAAACAGCGCCCAGTCCGAGTAAAATTTAAAGGCGAGCTTCAGCCATGCGCCGTCAGCAAGCCCGCTGGCGCCCACGGTATATACCAGTTGGATCTCTTCCCACGCACCGGCAGTCAACTGAGTATGCGAGCAGGCCACACTGCCCAGAAACGGTCGGGCTTTATTCTGCTCATACAAGCCCTTCGGAGCGATGTAATCGCCTGCATCACGGATATCGAACTGACTCACATTAACCTCACAATTATTGGGCGCGCCAGCGCTGATAGCGCTGTTCAATGCGGCGAAAAACAAGATTTTCCATTAACCAGGCGATAAGCCCGATAAGGCAAATTCCCAGTAGTACCTGACTGCTGTTACCCGTCTGTCCGCCCATGGCAACCATCCAGCCTATGCCCTGAGAGGCGCCGAGCATTTCTGCTGCCACCAGCGCACGCCATGCCTGGCTGAATCCGATGCGCAGTGCGGCGGTGATAAATGGCAGGGAACTGGGCAGATAGACATGAAGAAGCAGTTGAAACGGTCGAGCTCCCAGCGTGCGTGCTGCACGCACTTCACCGCCACGGATGCCGCGGATCCCCTCCTGAATGGCCAGACACATCGGGAACAGCGCAGCGATGACAATCACCACCACGATGGAAACGAATCCCAGGCCGAAGATCAGCAGCATCAGCGGTGCCCATGCGATGGGCGGGATAGCCATAAACAGGCTGTTCAGTGGCGTAAGGAACTCCCTGACGCGATCGGAAAGTCCGGCGCTGACGCCAAGAATCAGTGCCAGCAGCACGGCAGTCATAAAGCCGGTGAATTCTTCCAGCAGGCTGGCCTGTAGCTGACCCCAGATGGAACCATCACTGAACCAGCGTATGGCTTCCCGCCATACGTCCCAGGGTTGCGGCAACACATAAGAGGGATAGTGACTCGCAACGATAACCCAGACCATGAGTAACGCGGGCAGGGAAGCCCAGCCCCAGTTTGGTTTGAACTTCACTGCGTTATCCCTGCTTTTGTCAGCCACTGCGTATCAACAAATTCATTCAGCTCTGGCGCCTTTTGCATGTAGCCCAGCGTCTGTGAGTCCTTCATCAGCTGCTCAAAAAAGGCGCCATCTTTCTTCGTCAGTGACACAGACCACTCAATACGTTTACGGGCTTCCTGAACCAGCGCCTCCGGCGGCAGCGTTTTACCGTCAGCGGTTTTAATGGCCCGCAGCTTAAACGCATCGGCCATGATCCGATCGGCTTCTGCAGGATGCTGATTGATAAAATCCACTGCTTTCTGATGCGCACGGATAAGCTTCACCACATCGTCCGGGCGGTCCTTCAGGGTCTCCGGTAACGCCATCAGTACATACCACGGATAACCCGGTTGGACTTTGTTTACATCGAGCAGCAGTCTGGCGTCGCCGCGCAGCAGTGCTTCGCTGACAAAGGGCTCCCAGGTGAAGGCTGCATCCACAACGCCCTGCTGCAGCGCAGCGGGCATGTTACCGGCGGGCATACTCAGGATCTGAGCATCTTTGTCAGCAACCAGACCTGCCTGCTGTTGCAGCACCACACCGCGCAGCAGAACATCCATTCCGCTCCCTTTTTTGACGCCAGCGATGCGTTTGCCTTTTAGGTCAGCCAACCGGGAAATAGCACTCTGTGCGGGAACGATCAGCGCGGCCTGTCCGCTGTTCACCTTAGCGATAATTTGCCCCTTGAGCCCGCGCGAAAACCACTGGAATACCGGTGTCGCACCCATATAGGCTGCATCAAGTTCATGCGCCGCCAGCGCCTGACTGATGACGGGACCATCACCAAAGGATTTAAGCTCGACGGTCAGCCCTTCCTGCTGATAAAAACCCTCTTTCTCGGCGATAAGTGCAGGCGCGTTGGCCAGCGCATAGACCCAGCCAATACGCAGCGGCTGGGAATCCGCAGCGTCAGCAGCATTGAATAAAACCCCTGATATCAGCACAGCAAGAAATGATTTACCCATTTGATTGATGTTCCGTTTTGTTAGAGTGAGTGGTTGTCGGACTGCTGCATCACATCGGTAATGCGCTTCAGTAATTCATTACGATACATGGCAAAAGCCGGAAGCTGTCGCGTCTCCAGATTGCTTCGCGGGCGCGGTAAGGCGATGGGCAATTCGCTGTGTACGCCGCCGGGTGCACGATTCAGAACGATGACGCGGTCAGCAAGAAACACAGCCTCTTCAATATCGTGGGTGATGAAGACCGTTGTCTGCCCAATGGCGGACCAGAGACGTAGTGTCTCCTCGTTCATGTCCCCACGGGTGATGGCATCGAGCGCAGCAAATGGTTCGTCCATTAACAGAACATCCGGCTCCAGCGCCAGCGCGCGAGCCAGTGACACGCGCTGCTGCATGCCCCCGGACATCTGGTGCGGCAACTGATGTGCGGCATGTACCAGGCCCACACGTTGCAGATATGTCATAGCGCGTCGGCGCTGAGAGGCCACGTCCTCGCGCCTTTGCATCCGCAATCCGAACCGGACATTCTCCAGCGCGGTCAGCCAGCCAAAGAGCTGTGGCTGCTGAAAAACATAGCCAAGCCGATGGTTTTCCGGCGTGGTACGCTCACCGCCAATCCGCACGGCTCCCCGCTCTGGCTCTGTGAAACCGGCCAGCAGATTGAGTAACGTGCTCTTACCGCACCCCGAGGGGCCCAGCAACACCACAAACTCTCCCTGGCGGGCATGAAAACTGAAATGGCTGAATACCGGCGCGCCGCCGGGATAGCGAAAAGTGATATTGTCTACCGCCAGTGCGTATGGTTGAGAATTGGTCATGCTGAGCGTCATGTATAAGAAATAATGAGATGTGGTTATAATACGTATTAATACAAGTTGATCTAAGATCGCTTCTGACTAAACTAGATCCGAACGGAATACGAGAGACGGAACCTGAATGACACTGGTGCGTGAAAACATTACATCGCTCTACCGGCAGATTGCCGATACCCTGCGGCAGGAAATTGCCGCTGGGCATTTTCAACCTGGCGGAAAACTGCCCTCTGAAGCTGCGCTTGAACAGCGCTTTGCGGTCAGCAGGGTGACGGTACGGCTCGCGCTGAAGCATCTGACAGAGCAGGGGATTGTCGAGCGCAAGCAGGGAAAGGGAACCTACATATCGGGCAAGAAGGTTGCACATGGCATCAACGTCATGCGTAGCTTTCATGAGTCGCTAAAGCAGCAGGGGCTGAATGCCACTATGCGTTTGCTGGTCAAAGAGGAGGTGCCAACGCCAGAGTCGCTGCAATCGCTGTTTCAAATGTCCCGGACGCTGACGTTTATTTCACGGCTGCATCTGGTGGATAATGATCCCATTGCGGTGGGTTACAGTCATTTCCCGGCATTTCCTCATGAGCTGAGCTGGGAAGAGACCGAGAAGGAACCGACCTGGGTCCTGTTAGAAAAAGCCACGCAACATCACATCAGTCGCTCCGATATTGCCATCCGGCTGGCCTTCGCGGATAAGGGACTCTTTGACGTGCTGGGAACCGATAAAAACGCGCCGCTATTTTTACTGGAGCGAACATCCTGGTTTGAAAACGGGCAGTGCGCTGAGAACTCTCGCTTTTTCATTCGTCCGGAACGCTACGAGTTTATTTTGAGCAACAGCTGAAGTAGGGGCTCTGATTCTCACCGGTGATTTAATTTGACTGGGTATTCAGAGTATTGGCAATCCGGTCATGAACCTCGCGATCTGGATGATGTTCATCATTCTGTCATCAGTATATGCGGTGAATGTCATTAGCCCTTAATCTTCTTCGTAAATCATCGTAGCTACTATTGAATGAGCGCTGACAGGGGGATACATGGATTCTGCATACGCGTTTAAGAATTTGGTTTCAGGAACGTCCCCCCGGAAAGTGAAGGCATGTTTCTTGTCAGGCCCACATGCGAGTCAACAGGGCACTCCCTGATACTTCGTGTTTTGTTATGACACCACCTGATCTCTGTATGTCCTGTTTATCGCTGCGCTTTGCTATAACCTCTTCTATACACAGCGTATTAACATCGTTGCCCTTGCGCGATATTCAGCACAGAGCCACAGAGACACCTATGGATATTGATAAACTCACAAAACTGATCGAACTGGTCGAAGCGTCAGGCATCTCCGAACTGGAAATTTCTGAAGGCGAAGAGTCTGTTCGCATCAGCCGCACCGCGCCGAATGTCGGCTACCCAATGATGCAGCAGGCTTATGCTGCGCCGATAGCCCAGCCTTCGGTAGCCGCTGTCGTACCAGCCGTAACCGCTACGGAAGCACCGGCTGCCGCAGCGGAAATCAGTGGCCACATCGTACGTTCCCCAATGGTTGGTACTTTCTACCGCACCCCGAGCCCGGACGCGAAAGCCTTCATCGAAATCGGTCAGAAAGTTAACGCGGGCGACACCCTGTGCATCGTTGAAGCCATGAAAATGATGAACCAGATCGAAGCCGATAAATCCGGCGTGGTGAAAGCCATTCTGGTGGAAAGTGGCCAACCGGTAGAATTTGACGAGCCGCTGGTCGTCATCGAATAACGAGGCGAACATGCTGGATAAAATTGTTATCGCTAACCGCGGCGAGATCGCACTGCGTATTCTTCGTGCCTGTAAGGAACTGGGCATCAGGACTGTCGCCGTGCACTCCACCGCGGATCGCGATTTAAAACACGTACTGCTGGCGGACGAAACGGTCTCTATCGGTCCGGCACCGTCCGTTAAAAGCTATCTTAACATCCCGGCGATCATCTCTGCTGCCGAAATCACCGGCGCCGTGGCGATCCACCCGGGCTACGGCTTCCTTTCTGAGAACGCCAACTTTGCCGAACAGGTTGAACGCTCGGGCTTTATCTTTATCGGCCCGAAGGCCGAGACCATTCGCCTGATGGGCGACAAAGTGTCCGCGATTACCGCCATGAAGAAAACCGGCGTGCCGACCGTTCCGGGCTCTGACGGTCCGCTGGGCGATGATATTGACGTGAACCGCGCACATGCCAAACGCATCGGTTACCCGGTGATTATCAAAGCCTCCGGCGGCGGCGGCGGTCGCGGTATGCGCGTCGTGCGTAAAGATGCCGACCTGGCGCACTCCATCGCCATGACTCGTGCGGAAGCGAAAGCCGCTTTCAACAACGACATGGTGTACATGGAGAAATACCTGGAAAATCCCCGTCACATCGAGATCCAGGTGCTGGCAGACGGCCAGGGTAACGCCATCTATCTGGCCGAGCGCGACTGCTCCATGCAGCGCCGCCACCAGAAAGTGGTGGAAGAAGCACCGGCGCCGGGTATCACCCCGGAATTGCGTCGCTATATCGGCGAGCGTTGCTCGAAAGCCTGTGTGGATATCGGCTATCGCGGGGCGGGTACTTTCGAGTTCCTGTTCGAAAACGGCGAGTTCTACTTTATTGAAATGAACACCCGTATTCAGGTAGAACACCCGGTAACCGAGATGATCACCGGTGTTGACCTGATCAAAGAGCAACTGCGCATCGCAGCCGGCCAGCCGCTGTCCATCAAGCAGGAAGAAGTTGTGGTTAAAGGCCATGCGGTGGAATGTCGTATCAACGCCGAAGATCCGGACACCTTCCTGCCGAGCCCGGGTAAAATCACGCGCTTCCACGCACCGGGTGGTTTTGGCGTTCGCTGGGAATCGCACATTTACGCCGGCTATACCGTGCCGCCGTATTACGATTCCATGATCGGTAAACTGATCTGCTACGGTGAGAGCCGCGACGTGGCGATTGCGCGCATGAAGAATGCGTTGCAGGAGCTGATAATCGACGGTATCAAAACCAACGTGGAGTTGCAGACGCGCATCATGAACGACGAAAATTTCCAGAACGGTGGCACCAATATCCACTATCTGGAAAAGAAACTTGGCTTGCACGAGAAATAATTCCTTCCCGCAAGCTTCTCCCTCTCCTGCATGGAGAGGGAATTGTTCATTCCCTTCATATTTCCAGTTTTTACTGCTGGACTTATCCGCAATCACGGTGAGTTGAACTGCTTTTAATTTTCCTGGTAATAAATTTCCCGTATGACATTATAGCAATCTTGTAAAAGCTACACCCCTTCGCCAGGAGTAACCTGAAGTCGGTTAAAACGGTTTCTATTCTGTGACTTACGGAGGTGTGTTTTGTCTGAACTGTCTTATGTGTCCGGTGCGCGTCACTCGGCGTGGTCCATCTATCTGGCGCAAGTGGAACGTGTCCTGCCCTTGTTGGGGGAACTGAGCCACTGGGCCGATACCCTGCGTCATCCGCGCCGCGCGTTAATCGTCGATATTCCGCTGGAAATGGATGACGGCAGCGTACGCCATTTCGAGGGCTATCGGGTCCAGCACAATTTATCGCGCGGGCCGGGCAAGGGCGGGGTGCGTTTTCATCCTGATGTCACTCTGGAAGAGGTGATGGCGCTCTCCGCCTGGATGACCGTCAAATGCGCGGCGCTGAATTTGCCCTTCGGCGGCGCGAAAGGCGGTGTGCGCGTCGACCCAGTTACGCTGTCACATAAAGAACTGGAGCGCCTGACCCGGCGCTATACCAGCGAAATCGGTATTTTTATCGGGCCACAGCAGGATATTCCGGCACCGGATGTCGGTACCAATGCGCAAATCATGGCGTGGATGATGGATACCTGGTCGATGAACGTTGGCAAGCCCTCCACGGGCGTGGTCACCGGTAAACCGGTCCATCTGGGCGGTTCGCTGGGGCGCGTTAAAGCAACCGGACGCGGCGTGTATGTGACGGGCTGCCAGGCGGCGCAGGCGCTGGGTATCGACGTGGCGCAAAGCCGTGTGGCGGTGCAGGGCTTTGGCAACGTTGGCAGCGTCAGCGCCGGGATGTTTCATCAGCACGGCGCACGCGTTGTCGCGGTACAGGATCAGTTCTGCACGCTCTATCACCCAGACGGCATTGATATACCGGCGCTGATTGCCTGGCAAAAGGCGCATGGCAAGATCCTCGGTTTTCCTGGCGCTGATACTGTGGCGGATGAAACGTTCTGGACGCGGGATCACGACATACTGATCCCGGCGGCGCTGGAAGGACAAATTACCGCAGAACGCGCTGCCGCTTTATCCTGCAAGCTGGTGCTGGAAGGGGCTAATGGCCCGACACTGCCGGAAGCCGATGATATTTTGCAGGCGCGGGGCGTGGTGGTCGTACCGGATGTTATCGCCAACGCGGGTGGCGTCACCGTCAGCTACTTCGAATGGGTACAGGATTTTTCCAGTTTTTTCTGGAGTGAAGAGGAGATCGACAAACGGCTGGATACCATTATGCAAAGTGCGCTGGAAACCGTGTGGAATAAAGCGCAGACACTGAATATAACCCTGCGTACTGCCGCTTATGCCGTGGCCTGCGAACGTATCCTGTTGGCGCGTAAAGACAGAGGATTATATCCGTAATATTCGATCGGTTCGCGCCGCCATGGAATGCTCCCGGATGACGGCGCGAACGCCTTATCCGGGCTACTTGCCTGCACGGTTGGAGCCCCGATAAGCGAGGCGCCACCGGGGATATTCATGAATGGCGGTTCAGGATTATGAGGAACGCATGATTTGCCCTTTGCGCTGACGCCTATCGCACCAGATAGTGAAGATCCCGGCGACAGCAACGATAGCGGCCCCAATCAGTGTGGCGTGTCCGGGCAGACTGTCGAGAAACAGATAGCCAATCACCATCGACCACACCAGCGTGGTGTAATCAAACGGTGCCAGCAGTGATGCATCGGCATAGCGCAGGCTGAGTGTCACCAGAATTTGTGCCACACCGCCAAAAAAACCACAGCCAAATAGCAGCGCCCACTGCCAGCCTGTTGGACGTGACCAGCCAAATAGCGCAGACGACAGGCCAATTAGCGTCGTCATTAATGAAAAATAGAAGACGATGGCGCCTGGCGTCTCGATACCATTTAAAAAGCGAATTTGTACACTGGAGGTTGCCGAACAGACTGCCGCCAGCAGCGCGAACACCGCCCCTAAGGCTGCGCCGTCAAGAGTAAGCCCCGATGAGCGCAAAGCGTGGCCCAGCGTCAGGTTTGACGACAGCATAATGACGATGCCGCTAAAGCCAACAACTACCGCCAGCCAGCGGGAAAAACGGACATTTTCTTTCAGCAGGAGTGCCGCCATCAGCACGGTAAAGAGCGGAGCGGCATAGCTGATGGCGGTGGCATCAGCCAGCGAAATATAGACCAGCGCCAGGTAGTTAAAATACATGCCACCGGTCCCGGAAAAACCGCGAATAAAATGGCCGAAAATATTGCGGGTTTTGAGGCTTTTCATGACGTTGCCCTGCAGCTTTAGCCACAGTAGCAGCGGGAATAATGCGACAAATGAACGGAAAAAAATCACTTCTCCGGTGGGGATGGCGCCGTTGAGCCCTTTGACGCAGGCCAGCATTAATGTCGCGCACAGTGCTGACATTATTTTCAGCAACATCCCGAGTTTGGCATTCATTATCTTACCTTTGATTTGACAACGTACAGATGTGGATGAAACCCAACCTTAGAACGTCGGGAAAGTGCGCTGATAAGATAATTTGCCTCTGTCTGAATAACTTTTTCTTATTACCGTAACGGCGCGTTTTCGCATGGTATCCGTCATATAAATTGTGTATCCCGCGACAGGGTTTCCCTCTTATACCGTCGAAAATAAAGCCCGTATATTCCAGGGTATACGGTCTGCCATACCGAATGAAATCTGTAATACAACGGCGTGTATTCAACGAGTTAGCACTTTGGGGAAAACATCATGACAGCAAAGAAATTATCTGCCGCTCTGGCATTGCCACTTTTACTGACCAGCATTGGGGCCAGTGCTGATCTGCTCTCGGATATTACTGCGCATGGCGATCTGAAATGTGCGGTCTACTCCGACGTACCGCCATTTTCATCGCCGGATGTCAAAACGCGTCAACTGGTGGGCATGGACGTTGACCTTTGCACGGCGCTGGCAGAGAAAATGGGGCTGAAATTAACGCTGGTGCCGACCTCTGTTGAGGCACGCATTGCGGTTATCGCAACAGGCCGTGCCGATGTACTGATTGCTAACCTTGCCTACACCAAAACGCGTGGCAATCAGATCCAGTTCAGCGACCCGTACTATGTCGCCAAAGAGATGCTGCTGGTGAAAAAAGAGAACGCGGATAAAACCCTCGCGGATTTTAAAGGCAAACGTATCAGTGCCACCAAAGGCACCACCTCTGAGCAGTCGATCCATATTAAAGGCGGCAAGGCCGTGACATTCCAGGATGCGGCATCCGCTTTCCTCGCACTGGAACAAAACAAGGTGGTCGGCTTTGTGACCAACACCATGACCGGCATTAAGATGATCTCCCAGGCGAAAAAAGACGGTGTTGAGCTTGCGATGATCAAAGAACCTATGGCACTGGAGCCGATTGGCGTGGGCATGAAACGTGACGAACCCGCGCTGCTCAACGCGGTTAATACCAGCCTGAAAACCATGGACAGCGATGGCACCATCGACAAAATCTGGGACAGCTGGATTGGGCCAAATACCGAGTACAAGATGGTGCGCGAAGAGCGCGTACAGCCACTGTCGAACCTGAAATTTGAACCGCTGGAATAAGTTATGGCCTGGTTAGAGCAACACGCGTCTGTTTCTTTAGCGGCGGAGATCACGCTCTCGACTATGGGGAGTCGTGCCTGGCTAGTGGAAGCGCCGGGGGAATTTAGCCTGGCCGCGCAACGGCGAATCTGGTCCCTGGCGCAAAGGCTCTCTCAATGTGATGACGTCGAAACGCTGATTCCCGGCGTCACCAATTTACTGGTGTTGCTCAGACAGACGCCGGAAGAGGGGGACGCATTCCCGCATCGGCTACGTGAATACTGGCGAGAAGCGCGGGAGGTGCAGCCGCAGGGGCAATTGATTGAGATCCCGGTGCACTATGGCGGCGAACTGGCAAGCGATCTTGCATCGGTGTGCCGCCACACCGGTTTTACGGAAAAAGAGGTGATCCGCCGCCACTATCAGGGGGAATACACCGTGGTTGCGTTGGGCAGCGCGCCGGGGTTTGGTTATTTGCATGGTCTGGATCCTTTGCTGGCGACGCCGCGTAAAAAAGTGCCGTCGCTCAATATGCTCAAAGGGACAGTGACCATTGGCGGTGCGCAAACGGGCGTGTCGGTATTGACCGGGCCGAATGGCTGGAACGCGATTGGTTTTGCCGAACTGGAGGTGTTTGATCCGCATGCGGCCAACCCCGCGTTGATGGCCCCTGGTGACAGCATCCGTTTTTTACCCGAAAGGATAGAACTGTGATCGAAATCGAACGCACGGGCTCGCTAAACACCGTGCAGGATTTGGGGCGTTTTGGTTTCCGCCACCTTGGCGTGTCAGTCAGCGGCGTCATGGACCCGCTGGCCTTGCGGGCAGGTAACGCGCTGTTGGGCAACGATGACAACGCTGCCGCCATTGAAGTGCAGATGTTTCCATTTCGTGTGCGCTTTCATGAAGCAGTAACCATTGCGTTGACAGGGGCTGACTGCCGGGCGCGTCTGGATGATACCGATCTGCCACCCTGGTGGGGCTGCCAGGTTAAAAAAGGCCAGGTACTGGAGATGCGTTATCCTCGTTCCGGTAGCCGGGGGTATCTCTGTGTGGCCGGTGGCATCAATGTGCCCGAGGTGTTAGGTTCGCGCAGCACCGCGCTGCGAGGCGGATTTGGCGGCGTTGAGGGGCGTCCGCTGGAGGCAGGAGATCGACTTCCCCCTGGCCCGGCAACGTGCAAGCCGTTGCCTGAAGGCGGTGTGGGTATTGAGCCGCCGGAACTGGCGCTACGTGATGTTTTTGCCGCCCCGGTGAAGGGAATTGTGCCGGTGCGGGCGATTCCATCCGGCGAGTATGCGTTATTCGCGGCGGATCATCTGCGTTTCTGGCAGCAACCCTGGCAGATTTCCCGCCAAAGCAACCGCACCGGTTATCGCCTTGCCGGTGAACCGATTTTCCCCTCCCGCACGGTTGAGATGCGTTCTTATGGGCTGATTCCGGGCATTGTGCAGGTGCCGCCAGCAGGGGAGCCGATCATACAGTTAAGCGATGCGAATACCGCAGGTGGTTATCCCAAAATTGCCTGCGTGATTGAAGAAGATCTCTGGCGGCTCGGCCAGCTACAGGCCGGGCAGTCGATTCAGTTAATCCAGAGTGATGCGAAGCAGGCTATCGTGGCGCGGCAGGCGACTGAACGCTGGCTGGCACGGTTGCGCGATTTTTCGCGTTCGCTTATCAGCGTGAATGGGAAATAAACAATGATGAAAATAGATGTGAACTCCGATATGGGAGAGGGCTTTGGTGTTTATCAACTCTGTGACGATGAAGCCCTGATGCAGGTCGTCTCTTCGGCTAATATCGCCTGCGGTTTTCATGCGGGGGATCCGGCCATCATGACGCAAATGGTACGCCTGGCGAAGCTTCGGGGTGTTGGAATTGGCGCGCATCCGGGGCTGCCGGACAGGTCAGGATTTGGACGTAAAGAGATTGCCTTTAGCCCGGATGAGATTTGCCAGCAGGTGGTGTACCAGATTGGCGCGCTGCAGGCGATTGCGAAGCATGAAGGGGCGACGGTGTCGCATGTGAGTTTCCATGCGGCAATGGGCAATATGATTAACCGCGATGAAGCACTGGCGCGTCAGGTGATGCAGGCGATTTATCGCCTCGACCCGAGCCTGATCGTTTTTTCCCAGCCAGACACCCTTATTGAGCAGGCGGCGAAAAGTGTCGGTTTACCGGGGTTAACGCTGTTTCTGGCTGACCGGGCCTATGATGCCACCGGGCGTCTGGTGCCGCGCGGCAAGCCAGGTGCGGTAATCAAAGAAGAAGGTGCCGTGCGAGGGCGGGTTCGCCAGTTTTTGCAGGAAGGGACGGTGACCACCATTGAAGGGTATCCTCTTGCGGTACGCGCCCGCTCGATTCTGGTACACAGCGACACGCCGGGTTCATTAGCGCTGGCGAAGATTGTACGCAGCGAGATTGAAGCCTGTGGCGGCATCGTGGCTCCGGCGGCGGAAGTGTTACAGCAGTAGCGTTGGTTGCAGTGTGTTTTAAGCCTGACAGGCGTCAACGCCGTCGGGCTTTTTTTATGGCGAGGAATGTGAATATCGGGATCGGGGGGCGGGCATCAGGCCCGGTGTTACAGCGAAAATCCCGGCTAAGCGAAGCGCCAGCCGGGGTTAATGCTTATTGGCATCCCTCGCAAAACGAGGCGAGACGCTCGCAGCCGGTTTGCAGCCGCTCCATGCTGGTGGCGTAAGAGAGGCGAATATACGGACTCATACCGTATGCCGCCCCCTGAACGGTCACCACGTGTTGCTCTTCAATCAGCGCCATCACAAAATCCGCGTCGTTGTTAATTTGCCGTCCGCCCGCGCTGGCTTTCCCTATAAATGCCGCGATATTGACGAACAGATAGAACGCGCCCTGCGGCTTGTGGCACACCAGACCGGGGATTGCCGCCAGTTTCTCCAGCACGAAATCGCGCCGCTCGCGATAGATAGCCGCACGCTCTTTCAACAGATCCTGTGGGCCATCCAGCACCGCAATTGCCGCTGCCTGTGCCAGCGTGGTGATCCCCCCGGCGTTCTGCGTGTTCACATTGCTCATCGCTTTAATCAGCGGAGCCGGTCCTCCGCAGAACCCGAGACGCCAGCCGGTCATCGAGTAAGCTTTCGACACGCCATTCACCGTCAGCACCCGGTCATACAGTCGGGGTTCAACCTGCGCGATCGTCAGGAAGACGCAGCCGTCATAAATCAGGTGTTCATAAATATCGTCAGTCAGGATCCAGACATGCGGATTATCCAGCATCACATCGGCAATCCCCTGCAGCTCTTCGCGGCTGGCGACGGACCCGGTGGGGTTGCTCGGGTAGTTCAGCAGCAGCCATTTAGTTTTGCCCGTGATGGCCGCGGCGATATCGCCAGGTAGCGGTTTAAAGCCGTTTTCTTCGTAGCACGGCACCGGAACGGGCGTCGCGCCCGCAAATTTCACGATATCGGCATAGCTGATCCATGATGGCGACGGGATCACCACTTCGTCGCCAGGGTTTAACGTGGCCAGCATGGCGTTGAAGATCATCTGCCGCGCGCCGCCAGTGGTGATTATCTGGCTGACATCATAATCCAGCCCGTTATCACGCCTGAACTTGCGCTGAATGGCGGCACGTAACGCGGGCGTTCCGTCCGTTGGCGGATAACGCGTATCGCCAGCCAGCGCAGCGGCGTAGGCGGCTTCAATGGCGTGCGGTGGGGTTGGGAAATCCGGCTCGCCGGTGGAAAGCCCCACCACGTCAATCCCCTGCGCGGCGAGATCGCGCGCTTTTTGCGTCATAGCAACGGACGCTGAAATAGCTATGTTTTTAAGTCGATCGGCAATATCAGGCATATCACAGGTGTTCCAGTTGATTCAGCGGGAACCGCGCTCTCGCACGGTGGATGAAATCTGAGAATAGGGAACAGGCCTGGCGAGCGGATAATACTGCTTTGTTGTGGGGACATAATGCAAAACAATGACTGAACAACAGGAAAGATACCGCAATGATGCAAGCCCGTGCCCTTTTGCACCGTGGGAGTGCGGGGAACGGATGGCAGAATGCGGGTCGGGGCGATGGCAGCGAGAGTTTGCCGCCATAAAGACATAAGCAGACTGTGTGGATACGCAATCATCAGAACTGGCACAGCCATTGCTTTATTGATGGAAAAGCCATCTCTGGAGAAAAGCTATGAATCTGCGTCGCCTGAAATATTTCATCAAGATTGTCGATGTGGGAAGTTTAACCCAGGCGGCGGATATCCTGCATATTGCTCAGCCCGCGCTTAGCCAGCAGCTCGCGACGCTGGAAGGGGAAGTCAATCAGCAACTGTTGATTCGCACCAAGCGTGGCGTGACGCCAACCACCGCAGGTAAAATCCTGTATACCCATGCGCAGGCGATTTTACGCCAGTGCGCGCAGGCGCAGAGCGCCATTGACCGCTCAGGCATGGAGCTGTGTGGCAATGTCTCTGTGGGGCTCGCCCCCGGAACCGCGGCGCAACAGCTTGCCATTCCGCTGATGCAGGAGGTACAGCGTCAGCATCCTGGCGTCGTGCTTTATTTCAATGAAAACTTCGGCACCACTTTAAGTGAGCTCATCATGAACGGGCGGATGGATATGGCGGTGATTTACGATAACCGCGCGATCCACGGACTGCGTTTTATTCCATTGATGAAAGAGCACCTGTGCTTTGTTTGCCCCAATGCGCTTGATAAGCCCATTAAAGAGATCGCGCTGGCTGATGTGGCGCGTTACGACCTGTTTCTGCCCCGCATTTACAACATCATGCGTAAAGTGGTGGATGACGCCTTCGTCAAAGAGGGGCTGGATTACCGGGTCGCCTGTGAAATTGAATCGCAAACCACCCTCAATGCGGCGCTGGCTGCCGGACTGGGATGCACGGTCATGCCGGAATCGGCCGCCCGCGCGATGTTGAAAGCCTCTGATGCCTGGATGGCAAAAATCATTGAACCGGATGTCCATGCGTCACTGTCGTTCTGTATTTCGGATCATCTGCCGCTGTCTGAACCTGCCGAAGCGGTGAAATCGATCCTGCTGTCACTGGTCTCGAACCGCACACCGGATAACCGCCCCCTGACGCTGGTGAGCTAATAAGTCTCCCTTATTGCCGTAAAGCGAAACCCTCTTACTGGCCAGTCACGTGTGCGGGATAGAGTGAAAGCATTCACTGAAGACAACAGCCAGTACCGGGTCGCTATGGAAAAAACAGTTACTCTTGAGGCGCTGACGCAGCTCATACAAAGCCTGCGCGCCACGTCAATTTCTCACCTTGTGCTAAAGGGCAGGGCGTGGTCCGTGTATATCACCACTACGCCGTCTATTGCTCCCCTTCCTGCGGCGGATGTACTGCCGCGTTTTACGCTAATGTGTTCTCCGGCACCTGGGCGGGTACTACTGCGCCATCCTCTGCTTGCAGAGAATTTCGCCGCTCCGGGTAGTCCGATCAAACAGCATGATTTACTGGCACTGGTCAAAGTGGGGGCACTCTATTTACCCGTACGCAGCCCGGTTGCCGGGCGGCTTGTTTCCTTTCATGTGAGTGAGGGAGATGCCGTGGAGTTTGGTCAGGAAATCGCGAAAATTCAATCAGATGACTCATTTCCCTCAGGATTATAAGTCCCCCTTATTGCCTCAAATCATTTATGTCTTATACCGCTGAGGCATAACTGAATAGAGTCAAAATACACAATAAATACGATGCGGCATCTCAGAAATGCCGTGATGACAGGAGAGGCAATATGCCATTTTCAGATTATAAAGTCGCCCTGGTCACCGGTGCATCCGCCGGTATGGGCGAAGCCATTGTCGAGCGTTTATGCCGGGAAGGGATTACGGTGCACGCCGTGGCGCGCCGTCGGGAACAATTAGCCACACTGGCGGAGCGGACTGGCTGTATTCCCCATGCCGTAGACGTGGCCAACCTCGACGCGCTGACGCGTTTATGCAGCGATCTGCAAGTGGACATTCTGGTTAATAACGCCGGTGTATCGCATCCCGGTTCAATTCTCAATGCCAGTGAAGAGGTGATTGAAACTCAGCTCAACGTCAACCTGCGCGCGGTTTTGCATCTGTGTCGTTTGCTGGTGCCAGGGATGATGGCGCGCGACCGCGGTCACGTTATCAACATCACGTCGATTGCCGCGATTTACAACTTCAAAGGCAACTCCGTTTATCACGCCACCAAAGCGGGCGTTCATGCGCTTTCACGCCAGCTACGCGTTGACTGCTACGGCAAGCGCGTGCGAATTACCGAAATCTGTCCGGGACGCGTGGCGACCGATATTTTCGGCAATGTTTCTGGAGATCATGAAGATGCGCGCAAGCGTTTTATCGATGGTTTTGAGCTGCCGGAGGCCAAAGACATTGCCGATTGCGTGGCCTTTGCCGTTAGTGCCCCGATAGCAGTGAACATCGGCAATATTGAAATAACGCCGACGCTGCAGGTACCCGGCGGGCTTTCTACGATGCGTCCAGGCGAAAGCGCAGTCTAAGCAGGTTAAGAGGAGGCTCATTATGGCGCTTGATTTTAGTACCATTTTAACAGGCCACTATGGCGAGATGATCGTGAAGGGCGCGACCGTCACGCTGGAACTGGCGTTGGGCGCCTGGCTGCTGGCTATGTTTATCGCACTGCTGCTGCTGGTTATCCGCCTGTCGGAAAACCGCATCGCTGTGCGTCTGGTGGCAGCTTACGTCTCGTATCACCGCAATGTGCCCACGCTGATTCAGTTGATGATGTGGTATTTCGCCATTCCGATGCTGCTGCCGGAGTCGGTACAGATGTGGATTAACGATTTCAACGCCGAGTTCCTCTTCTCGATGTTCGCCCTGGGATTATGCCAGGCGGCTTACTTTTCCGAAGATATTCGCAGCGGCCTGCGTGCCATTCCTGACGGGCAAAACGAGGCGGCGCGTGCGCTGGGCATGAACTATATGCGGGCAATGGGCTCGGTGATCCTGCCGCAGGGGATCCGCAATGCCTTGCCTGCACTGATTAACCACACCGTGCTGCTGTTTAAAAACACCAGCCTTGCGATGGTCATCGGGGTGACCGAGTTAACCTATGTGACGCGCGATCTTGAGAATCAGACCTTCCGCACTTTTGAGGCCTATGCCATTGGCACGTTGGGCTATCTGGCGTTTTCGCTGCTACTGATGGGGCTGGGTGCGCTGTTAGGCCGCCATTTTCAACGCGTGTACGCGAGGTAAATACCATGTTTGACGTTTTTACCATTTTGCAGGACCACGGCATGCTGTTCCTGATGGGGCAGTATCCGAACGGGCCGCTCGGGGGCGTTCTTTGTACGCTGTTAATTTCACTGCTGGCGGTCGTGCTCTCTTTCCCGCTGGGCGTGCTGGTTGGGCTGGCGAGGTTGTCTCCGTGGCGCGGGCTGCGCTGGGCGGCGGCCTGCTGGGTCTACACCCTGCGCGGTATCCCGCTGATGATGGTGGTGTTCTGGACCTACTTCTGCGTGCCCTTGCTGATTGGGCAGAATATCAGCGGTTTTTCCACCATGCTCTGCACGCTGGTTATCTACGAAAGTGCTTACATCGCCGAGATTGTCCGCGGCGGCATTCAGGCGTTACCGCAGGGGCAATATGAAGCATCACGCGCGCTGGGGATGAGTTATCTGAAAACCCTGCGACTGGTGATCTTACCGCAGGCATTGTTCAACGCATTGCCAAGCCTGGTGAGCCAGCTGGTGTCGATCATCAAGGACAGTACCCTGGGCTATGTGATTAACGTGCCGGAACTGACCTATGCGGCAAACCAGGTCAGCAACCAGCTCCTGACCAAGCCGTTTCAGGTCTTCGCCATCGTGGCCCTGAGCTACTACATCATCTGTTTCAGCCTGACATGGCTGGCAAACAGGCTAGAAAGCTGGATTGCCAACAAACGGCTCAATGCGCAGCCGCAGCAGGGAGAAGAGCAGAACGATCCTCTTTTCTTTGCCAACCGCAAACTTAATAAGGAAACATCATGATCCCGATGATTTTGTTTAATCAGGTCAATAAATGGTATGGCGATTACCACGCCCTGACTGACCTCAGTGCCGAAGTCAAAGCGGGGGAGGTGGTGGTGGTTTGCGGCCCCTCAGGCTCCGGGAAATCAACGCTGATTCGCACGGTGAACCGCCTGGAGCCTATCGAGCAGGGGCAGATTCTGTTTGATGGTATAGATATCCACGGCAGCAGCATGCGTCTGAACCAGTTGCGCACCCGTATCGGTTTCGTCTTTCAGAACTTCAATCTGTTTCCCCACGTGTCGGTGATGGAAAACATCATGATGTCGCCAGTAAAAGTGCTGGGCACCAAACGTTCTGAGGCGCGTAAACACGCCGGGGAACTGCTGGAGCGAGTGGGATTGTCGCATAAAGCTAATGCCTATCCGGCCCAGCTCTCTGGCGGGCAACAGCAGCGCGTCGCTATCGCCCGTGCGCTGGCGATGAAGCCGCCGGTGATGCTGTTCGATGAACCGACGTCGGCGCTGGATCCTGAAATGGTGGGGGAGGTCTTAAGCGTCATGCGCTCGCTGGCCCAGGAGGGGATGACGATGATGTGCGTGACCCATGAAATGCATTTTGCCCGCGATGTGGCCGATACCATCTGGTTTATGGATCAGGGGCAAATTCTGGAAAAAACAACGCCGAAGCAATTCTTTAGCGCACCGCAGCATCCGCGAGCACGGCGTTTCCTTAGCGATTTACTGAATTGAAGGCATTGCGGAGTCCTGGCAGGCGGGCTGCCGCCTGCTGGAAAAACATGTGTAACGGGGTGGCAAAGTTGGATTCGCGGCAAAGGCAGTTATGTTGCTGATCATGGTGAGCCAGCGTCGGCTTCATTCGAATATGATTTTGTGTCTGTTTGAGCTGGAGATTTGCCCATGCTGATCGGCTAACTCCTCGTCAAACCAGATAGGCATTCGTCCTGTCGAGAATGCCCATAAACCGATACGGTGATGTAAGCAAGCATAGCGGTGATCTCATTGAATTGGTTGCACATCAGTAGATCACAAAACGCTATGCTTGTCTTTTTCACCCGCCCATGAATGGGGATTCCTCAGTGCTTCTGCGGGGCTTTTCACTTAATCTTTCAACGAAATCCCTTTCATTGTTTCCCAGATCCTATGCTTATCCTGCTCGTGTAAATTCTTCTGCTGCACGGCGTGCATAAATGCCTCCGGGCCCTGTTCCGTCAGAGGTTGCCCGGACTTTAATCGTGCCGCCACACTTTGCAGAATACGATGACTAAGTTGGCCGATTTGCGTCCGGACATCCTGAAGCGGGCGAGGCTGCCAGTCAGTTTCCGGCGCGGCCAACCAGTCGGCGCGATAGCGGTACTGAATCGCCTTGGCGGCGTCCATCTGCGCCTGAATAAATGGCCTTACGCTCTCGCCTTTTAATCCCAGCGAATCAGCATCAGCAGTGGCGCTCTCCAGAACCTTCTTCTCTTGCTGTAGATCTTCAATCGCCTGGTGATGTTGCGCTTTATATCCGGCAACATCTTTCATCAAGGACAAACGTTCATTGATCAAATTGCCAATCGAAGGGGTTGAAGCAGAAATTGCCGTTGCAGAGAAACTTGCGGCAGCGAGAAGCAACACGGCTGTATAGAGCTTGTACGGCATCATAAATCTCCGACGTCGATAAACAGGAAGTCTGTAAAAGCGTTCCGGTCAGTTGAAGAAACATTTCGCAGAAAGCGTAGCTAGCGCATTTTACAGTCTTGTGATGATAAAAAAACCGTAAACCCGATCCGGGCTTACGGTTCTCTTTTACAGCGGGGTTAAAAATTACTTCGACACGTCCGCACCGAAGTATTTCTGGGAAATACGTTCGTAGGTGCCGTCGGCCTTGATCTCTTCCAGCGCTTTATCAATCGCCGCTTTCAGCTGCGGGTTGTTTTTGCGCAGCAACACGCCGGATTTCTCCGCGTCAGACTGGGTTGCGACAATTTTCACTGGCGCATCCGGTTTATGTTTTTTGAAGTCGAGGAACGACAGGTTGTCGTTGATGGTCGCATCGGCACGGCCCTGCACCACTAAATCCACAGATTGGTTAAAGCCATCGGTCGGCACGATATCCGCCCCGTATTTACGCGCGATCTGCGCATAGTTACTGGTCAGCGTGTGGGCTGATTTTTTGCCTTTCAGATCTTCAAAACTTTTAATGCTGCTTTTGTCATTGACGATCAGCACCGCTTTAGACGCGATATACGGCTCGGAGAAGTCGAATTTCTTCTGGCGTTCTGGCGTAATGCCGACCTGGTTAATCACCACATCGTAACGGCTCGCATCGACACCGGCGATCAGGCCGTCCCATTTCCCTTCTACGAACTGCGGGCTCACTTTCAGGCGTTTGGCGATTTCACGGCCAATCTCTACGTCAAAACCCTCCAGCGTGCCGGAAGCATTGTGGAAAGTGAACGGCGGATAGGTACCTTCAGTACCGATTTTCAGTACGCCAGCGGACTGAATCTTTGCCAAATCATCCTGCGCCAGCGCTGCGTGGGCAAAACCAAGCTGCATAATCCCGGCGACGACTAATGTTGCGAGTGCTTTCATCTGCATTACCCTATGTTGTTTTTATTAACTCGCCCCGGATTACGGGAGCGCGGTGCTTAAAGAGGCGATAAACTCCGCAGTTCGGGGTCTCTTCGCGTGTAAAAACAAATCGTTAGCGGAGCCGGACTCAACAATTTCCCCGGCTTCCAGAAACACCACCTGGCTGGCGATATTCGCCGCCAGACGCAAATCATGGGTCGCCATGATCATGGTTGTTCCTTCCAGCGCCAGCTGGCGCAGCACGGCCACCACTTCGCCGGAGAGCTCAGGATCGAGTGCGGAAGTCGGTTCATCGCACAGCAGCACCGCCGGTGACGGCGCCAGCGCGCGGGCAATCGCCACGCGCTGCTGCTGGCCGCCAGAGAGCGTATTCGGCAGGGCGTTGCATTTGTGCAGCATGCCGACTTTATCCAGCAGTTCTTCACCACGGCGGCGGGCGCGTTCGCGATCCCATTTATGCACCGTAATCAGCCCTTCGGTGATGTTGTCGAGGGCGGTCATATGCGGAAACAGCGCGAAGTTCTGAAACACCATGCCGGTCTGGCGGCTGATGCGACGAATATCCTGGCCTTTTATCCGCGTGTCCGGCGCGAATGTGATGCGCTCTTTGCCGATGGTCAGCTCCCCGGACTGAGGAATTTCCAGCAAATTAATGCAGCGCAATAAGGTGCTTTTCCCGCTGCCTGAAGGGCCAATCAGCGTGGTTACCGTGCCTTCTTCAATCGTTAAATTGATGTTCTTCAGCACCCGGCTGCCGTCGAAACTTTTTTCAATGCTGGAGAGCGTTATCATTGACCTGACCTTTTACTGTCGTACCCGCTAATTTCCGCTCCAGCTTCTCTTGCAAATGCGATAACACCGAACTGAAGAACAGATAAATAATCGCCGCTTCGCTGTACAGAATCAGCGGTTCATAGGTCACTGCCGCAATTTGCTGCGCGGCAAGAAACATCTCCGGTACGGTGATCACCGACGCCAGCGAAGTGTCTTTTACCAGTGAAATAAAGGTGTTAGAGAGCGGCGGTACGGCGATGCGCGCGGCCTGCGGCAGAATAATACGACGCAGCGACTGCGCCCATGTCATGCTGATGGAATGGGCGGCTTCCCATTGCCCTTTCGGCACGGCCAGCAGCGTTGCCCTGATCACTTCTGAGGTATACGCACCAATATTGACGGTAAAGCCAATCACCGCCGCAGGGAAGGCATCAATGGTTAGCCCAGCGCTCGGCAACGCGTAGAAAATCAAAAATAGCTGCACCAGCAGCGGTGTACCGCGAATCAGCCAGACGTAAAACCGTATCACCGGCTTTAAAAAGGCCGGGCCGTACAGACGCAAAAGTGCCACCGCAAACCCGAGCGACAGCCCAAGAATAAAAGAGATCAGCGTTAAGGGAATGGTGAATTTCAGCCCCGCGGAAAGCATTGGCCAGAAAGAATCAATCGCTAAGGGTAACCATGTTAGCACTGCACACCTTCCGGACATAGCATCTTGCCAGAAATTGCTGGCGGAATATTTTATTAGCCCGGCTTAATTATTTGGGGGCCGGATTAGTGAGAATTATATTCTTTGCGCCGTGTGCGAAAACAAATATATACGAATAACGTTATATAGAAAAAAGCTAAGCCATTCTTTTTTGATGCAAACCCGCCGTCGTTACCTGCCGTTTTATTACATCATTTGCGTGGAATTTCGCCATTAATGCACCATTTTTAATCGATTTGTCCGGAAATGGAAACCTCCAGACGCTGTTTCTATGAACAAAAGTGTTTCGTTGGAAACGTCGGGAGATCAGCAAACGGAAAACTTTTTTGCATACGGTAAAAATGACGATATTGGTTTTTATCAGTAAGAAAAAACTAATATAAGACATGGTGTTATGGGATGTGTACATAACGAAGCACTGATGGGAACCGGCTGCCTGCGAACGTCAGGCAACCGCTGCAACATTATCTGAAAGCCAGAGAGAAAAACCAGGGCGCGGGGGAATCGTTAAGCTGGTGGATAAGTTGCTGCTTTCAGAGGGATTTTGGGCCGAATACCGCCTGCGCCATCTCCACGAACCCCGCGCCGCCGGGGCCGAGCGTCACCCAGCGGGGGGCAACGGGGAGTTGATCCAGATACTGCCGGACAGTGCTGACGCCTACCGTGTGTTTGAAAAAAGCGAACATCGGCGCGTCGTTGGTTGAATCGCCGCTGTAGAGAATAGCTTCCCGCTCCCGATCGATATCGACGCCGTAGTGCTGAGCCAGAGTACGGCGCGTCATGGTCAGCTTGTCGTAGCCACCCAGCCAGCCCAGCACCCACAGATTGTTGACGGTAGCGTCGGCACCCGCCTGCCGCAGCGTGTTGACGATGCGGTGTTCCAGTACCGGGTCGGCAGGCCGCGCGAAGGCCAGGCTGGTCAGGCGGAAGGGCTGATCGTCCGCCAGACGGGCTTCCGGTAGCGCTGCCAGGACCCGGTCGGCGATGGTCCGCAGCCGGGCGGCGACGGATGCCGTGGCGTCGTCCGCGTGCCAGTAATGATGCTCGATGCCATGCCCGTCCGCGGTGCGGCGGAAAAAAAGCCCGCCGTTTTCGCCAATGACGCCGTCAACAGGCCACATCCGCGCCATCTGATCGCACCAGCCCGCCGGCGCGGCGGTGACCGGGATCACCCGTATCCCGGCGGACTGCAATTGTTCAAGCGAGGTATAGGCGGCGGCCGACAAACGGCCCTGCCAGGTGAGCGTTTCATCCATATCGGTGAGGACAAAACGTACTGGCTCGAATTCATTAGCGGGAGCATCGGATAAAGCGCGCATAGGGAACCTTAAACATCATGATTTAATAACGGAAATGTTACGTTAATTCCTCATAATCAATAGCTAAAAATCAGTTATGCTTTGCAATAAATTCGCTATAAATTTTCCCTCATTGTCCAACTGAACGGTGGCGTTAATGACTCCCTTTTTCACCCCGCCTCATTTTCGTACCATCGCGAACGAGCCGCTCTGGCGAGGGGGGGGACGCATCGATCGTATTCGCCGGGTGTGGTTGTTTGTCGAATGTGTTGATTTAAAAGTATTTACTCTTTTTAGCTATTCAAAGTCTATATGGTTATTTGTTTTTAATGTGGGTAATGCATAAAAGTGAGGTGGCGCAAAAAAGATTTATCGATGCGATTTTAAGAAGGATATTATTATGCCGGAAGCGGGTGAATTGTATCTCATGCCGAAAAGAGAAAATAACTGGCATTTAAATAATGTCGTCGATGAACTCCGTCGCGTTCGTCAGGCGTGGCGCGATGAACATGCGAAAAATAATTATCGTAATAAACGTAGTTTACCTTCCCGGGAAAGCGTTAATTCAGTCACCGATACCTTGATAAAAGTGCTTTATCCGATGCGATTAGGTGATATTGAATTACGCAAAGAGGGCGAAGATTATTACGTCGGTCATTTACTAGGCACCTCGCTTGACCGATTGACTGAAGAAGCGGTCCTGGAACTTTATTATCAGTCAGATGAGCAGGATGCGAGTCACACGCTGTCGCAGGAGGCGGTCAGGCGGGTTCAGCAGTTTGCCAACCGTTTGCCGGTCATCCGTCAGCGTCTCGATCGCGATATCCTCGCGGCGTATCAGGGAGATCCTTCCGCGCGCAGCATGGATGAGGTGCTGCTCTGCTATCCGGGAATTCATGCCGTGATGCACTATCGTCTTGCCCACGAGCTGCATCAGCTCGGTCTGCCTCTGCTGGCGCGAATGATATCTGAAAAAGCGCACAGCCAGACCGGAATAGATATTCATCCCGGCGCGCAGATTGATGACGGATTCTTTATCGATCACGGAACCGGCGTGGTGATTGGTGAAACGGCCATCGTCGGTAAACGCGTGCGTATTTACCAGGCGGTTACCCTTGGGGCCAAACGATTTATTGCCGGCGATGACGGGCAGTTGCAAAAAAACTATCCTCGCCATCCAATCATTGAAGATGATGTCGTTATTTACGCCGGTGCAACAATATTAGGACGAATTACTATCGGCGCGCGTTCCAGCATTGGCGGAAATATATGGCTGACCCGTGATGTTCCTCCGGATAGTCATGTGCAGCAGGCCCGGGTACAGCAAAAACATTTCAGCGACGGTGACGGAATTTAATTCCGCCGATAATAAAATGAAATGGCCAGCGCATCGGAATAAATAAAATAACAGCGTGATAATTATTATGAATTTACTTGAAACGATCGGCGCTACGCCGTTAATCACGTTACCCTCTTTTGCCGCCGAGCTACCTGGCGTAACGCTGCTGGCAAAAGCAGAGTTTATGAACCCCAGCGGCTCGGTGAAAGACCGCGCGGCGAAAGCGATGGTGCTGGACGGGATTGCTCGAGGGTTATTAACGCCGGGTAAAACGATTATTGATGCGACCAGCGGTAATACCGGCATTGCCTACGCGATGATTGGCGCGGCGCTGGGATATCACGTCCGGCTATATCTGCCGCAGAATACCAGCCCGGAGCGCAAACGTATTATTCGTCATTATGGCGCCACGATTGTGGAGACCGATCCGCTGGAAGGTTCTGACGGCGCCTATATTGAAGTTCAGGCACAAGTTGCTGCGCATCCGGAACGTTATTTTTATCCGGACCAATATAACAACCCCGTCAATCCGAATACGCATTTCGCGACGACCGGAAAAGAGATCTGGGAGCAGAGCGGGCAACAGATCACCCATTTTGTCGCCGGTATGGGCACCTCCGGCAGCTTCGTCGGCATCGCGCGGCGGCTTAAATATGAAAATCCGCGCGTGAAAACGCTCGCCGTACAGCCCGCTTCGCCATTCCACGGCATTGAAGGGACCAAGCATATGGGGAGCAGCATTAAACCGGGCATTCTCGACGAAACCCTGTTCGACGACGTTATTCCCGTCACCACCGAGGAAGCCTATGCGAGCACGCGGCGCCTCGCCCGGCGGGACGGCATTTTTGTCGGCATTTCCTCTGGCGCTAATGTCGCCGCCGCCGCGCGGCTGGCCCGCACGCTGCCGGCGGGATCGGTGGTGGTCACGCTGCTGTGTGATGTCGGCTCGCGTTATCTGACTGACGCTTTCTGGAATGAAACCCATGATTGAATTGACTCAAGAAATCACCAGGCTGATTGGCGCTGAAGGGGAAAAGGCCTATCCCAACGAATGCTGCGGTGCGCTCTTTGGCCACTTTTCCGCGCAGGGCGATGCCCGCGTGACGGCGATTTTCCCCATTGTTAATGCTCGCGAGTCGGAGGAGCAGTACCACCGTTTTGTCATCACCGCCGACGACTCCCTGCGGGCGGAACGCGCTGCGCTGGCTCAGGATGTGGACGTGATCGGCTATTACCATTCGCACCCCGATCACCCGGCCATTCCATCTGAATTTGATCGCGAACATGCGCTGCCGTTTTACGCCTATATCATCGTGGCGGTCGCGCAGCGCGAGGCGGGGGCGCTGACCAGCTGGCGGCTGACCCAGGACCGCCAGCGCTTTTTGCAGGAGGATGTGCAGATCGTTTTATGACGTGAATAACGGGCACAACGTTGCCGGAAACCAGAACAAAACACGGAGAGATTACCACTATGGCATCGACATTACTGATTCCCACTGCGCTACGCGCCTTCACCGACGGTCAAGGGAAAGTGATCCTCGAAGGCCACACCGTTGGGCAGCTGGTCGCAGCGCTGGCGGAGCGATTTCCTGACATTCAGCCGCATCTGTATGACGATACGGGCGCGCTGCGCAGTTTCATCAATCTGTACGTGGGAGAGAACAACATTAAAACCACCGGCGGGCTGGAGACTCCGGTTAGCGATGGGGCGGAAGTGCTGCTGGTTCCCGCCATTGCCGGCGGCGTCGGGAAGGCGATATGAGCAGACCGAGCATTATCCCGGATGACCGTCTGACGGAGCTGACGCATGCGGAAATTGCCCGCTATAGCCGCCATCTGCTGCTGCCGGAAGTCGGGCTTGAGGGGCAAAAGCGGCTGAAGGCTGCCCGCGTATTGCTTATCGGCACCGGCGGGTTGGGGGCGCCGGTGGCGCTTTATCTGGCTGCGGCGGGGGTCGGTAAGCTGGGGATTGTCGATTTTGATTTTGTCGACGTCTCCAACCTGCAAAGGCAGATCATTCACAGCACCAAAGATATCAACCGACCCAAAGTGGCTTCGGCGAAAGACAAGATTAAAGCCATCAACCCCGAGATACAGGTGGTGACCTATAACACCACCCTGAGCAGCAAAAACGCGCTCGAAATTATTGGGGAATATGACCTCGTCGTCGACGGTACGGATAATTATCCCACCCGTTATCTGATCAACGACGCCTGCGTTTTGCTGGGTAAACCGCTGGTCTATGGCTCCATTTTCCAGTTCGAAGGGCAGGCGAGCGTCTTTTATGCCGGGGAAGGACCGTGCTACCGGTGTCTTTATCCCGAGCCCCCGCCGCCGGGGCTGGTACCTTCCTGTGCCGAAGGCGGCGTTGTCGGCGTGCTGCCGGGGATTATCGGCACCATTCAGGCGGCGGAAGCGATCAAACTAATCGTCGGCGGCAGCGAGAGCCTGATTGGCCGCCTGTTGCTCTTCGATGTGTGGCAGATGAAGCAACGCGAGCTGCGGCTGGAGAGGGCTCCCGACTGCCCGGTATGCGGTGAGCACCCCTCGATTCATGCGCTCATCGACTACGAGGAGTTTTGCGGGCTGAAACCTGATGAAGCAGAAGTTCCGGTTGAAAGCGTCACGGCGCTTGAGCTTCACGCCTGGATAGAGGAGGGAAGACCCCTGCAGCTGATCGACATTCGTGAACCCCACGAAAGGGCGATTGCAAAATTTCCGCAGGCAAAGGTGATGCCGCTGGGCCAGATAGTCAGACGTATCGGTGAATTCGACCCGACGGTCGATGCGGTATTTCTGTGCAAGATAGGGCAGCGCAGTATTTTCGCCATTCGGGCACTCCAGCGCGCAGGTTATCAGGGGCGCGTGATGAATTTAAAAGATGGCCTAAACGCCTGGGCACGGGATGTCGATACCCGTTTGCCGCAGTACTAACCTTCAGCTCCACTCTTTCAAACACTAAGGAATCATTATGGCAGAACAAAAAGGCATTAATGCACTGGGGCGTGAAGCCGCGTATCAGTTAGCGAACGTGACCAAAACGGCACCGCAATTTGCGGCAATCACCCCGCGCTGGGTCAGCCGTTTTCTCGATTATAAGGGCCTGGAATCGGGAATTTACCGGGTGAACAAGGTCGTGGAGGGGGAGACGCCGCTGGATGTATTATGCAGCCAGGATCCGTCGCGCGTTGAAATACCCCAGGGCTATATCGAGTATCAGACCACGCCGCGTGAATACCAGCTGGATTCGATTACGACCATTATAAACGTCGATACCAAAATCGCCGATCTCTACAGCTCGCCCTACGACCAGGCCTCAGAGCAAATCGCGCTGGCGATTGAAAGCCTGCGCGAGCGCCAGGAAAGTCAGCTGATCAATAATGATGAATATGGATTGCTGAAAAATATCGACGACTCGCAGCGTATTCAGACCCGCAATGGCCGTCCAACGCCGGATGACCTGGATGAGCTGTTGTCCAAAGTCTGGAAGGAGCCCTCCTTCTTTCTGGCCCATCCGCGCGCGATTGCCGCATTTCAGCGTGAGGCCACGCGACGCGGCGTGCCGCCGGTCACCGTGAATTTGCATGGGGGCACGTTTATCCTGTGGCGCGGTATTCCGCTGATCCCTTCCGACAAGCTGTTTGTCGATGGTCTGAAAAACCCGAAAGGCCAGGGCGGAAAAACCAATATCCTGTTGATTCGTTCCGGTGAAAGCAAACGCGGCGTGCTGGGACTTTATCAGGAAGGGCTGCCAAACGAACAGTCTCGCGGTTTGTCGGTGCGCTTCCGGGGGATCGACGATAACGGCGTGGCTTCCTATTTACTCTCACTTTATTGCTCCGCTGCGATCCTGGCCGATGACGCCATTGCCGTGCTGGAGGATGTTGAAGTGGGTGAATATTATGACTACGAGTAATTTATTCACGCTTCCCTATGCGCCCGGCGGATGGGCGGGCGACGCGCCCTCCGCGCGTGATTATGGTCTGCCCGACGCGCGCGATCTGCAGGGGCTGCCTGACGACGCGCCCGCACGCCCGCGTGCAACCGAAGCCGCTTACGCGCCGCGGGTGCTGCCATTGGGCCAGGAGAGCAGGGCGGATATCGCGCCTCGCGGATTCGCGCCGTTACCCCCTTCCAGCGTAAAAACGGCGCCGCCGGCGCGGGTTGGACAGATCCCGGTAGAACGCATCCGCGCTGATTTCCCGATCCTTAGCGAACAGGTGGACGGACATCCGCTGGTGTGGCTGGATAATGCCGCGACGACCCAGCGCCCGAAGCAGGTTATCGATCGTATCAGCCACTATTATTTACATGAGAATTCGAACGTTCATCGGGCGGCGCATACGCTTGCCGCTCGTTCCACCGATGCTTATGAAGCCGCGCGTGAGAAAGTGTCGCGCTTTATCGGCGCCCGCGGCCCGGAAAATATCATCTTCGTGCGCGGTACCACGGAAGGGCTCAATCTGATAGCGCACAGCTACGTGAAGCCGCTATTACGACCGGGGGATGAAATTATCCTGACGTTGCTTGAGCATCACGCCAATATTGTGCCGTGGCAGCTTATTGCCCAGGAAACGGGCGCGACGATCCGCGTTGCGCCGGTTGATGAGCACGGTCAGCTGATCGTTGAGGAATATATCCGGTTGTTCAACGATAAAACCCGCTTTGTCTCCGCGACCCACGTTTCTAACGCGCTGGGTACCGTCACGCCGGTTCAGGAGCTGGTGCAGATCGCCCATCGTTTTGGGGTGCGCATTGCCATCGACGGCGCGCAGTCTATTTCGCATATCCCGACCAACGTGACGGCGCTGGATGCCGATTTCTTCGTCTTCTCCGGGCATAAAATTTTTGGACCGACCGGGATCGGCGTGGTCTATGGCAAGCAGGAGGTGCTGGAAGAGGCGCGCCCTTATCAGGGCGGCGGGAACATGATTGCCGACGTGACCTTCGAACTGACGCGCTATCAGCCCTCGCCGAATAAGTTTGAGGCGGGGACGGGCAATATTGCTGATGCCGTCGGGCTGGGGGCGGCTATCGATTATGTCACCTCGCTGGGGATAGAGAACATTGCGCAGTACGAGCACGCCTTACTGGAGTATGGCATCGAGAAGCTGTCGGCTATTCCGGGCCTGACGCTGGTCGGCACCGCGGCGAACAAAACCAGCGTCTTATCTTTCGTGCTGGCGGGTCATGAAAATGCAGCCGTGGGGCGCTATCTCAGTCAGGTCGGCATTGCCGTGCGATCCGGACATCACTGCGCGCAACCGATCCTGCGCCATTTTGGTTATGAGAGTACCGTCCGGCCTTCGCTGGCTTTTTATAATACGCCGCAGGAAATTGATTTTCTCGCAGAGCATGTTGCAAGGTTTGCTTCGCGGTAGCGGTGTCAAGCACGCCAGGGATGGACCATGACGACAATCCCACAAGCCCGCTGATTTCCCCGCGGGCTTTTATCATATCGTGGTAAGGATAAGGCGCGTTGCCGCGACTTCGGCAACACGGCGAGCCAGCCTGAAAGGCGCCGGCGGACGTTTTAATGGGGGGCGCAGTAGCTGCCTGAATGAATGTGGGGTTAACGCTGCATCCCCCAGCGCTTAATTGTGATCTTTTCCAGACTGGCGAATACGATGCCTTCCACCAGCAGACCAATCGCGATGACCGTTAACAGCCCTGCAAATACCCGGTCGGTGAACAGTTCGTTGCGATTCTGGAATATATACCAGCCCAGACCCCCTTCGCCGCTGGAGGCGCCGAATACCAGTTCGGCGGCAATCAGCGTTCGCCAGGCGAAAGCCCAGCCTATTTTCAAACCGGAAAGGATGGCGGGCAACGATGCCGGAATAAGAATCGTGATCACATAGCGTGGCCCACGGAGGCCATAGTTGCGCCCGGCCATGCGCAGCGTTTCCGGCACGCTGCTAAATCCGGACCAGGTATTCAGAGCGATGGGCCACATGACGGAATGTATCAGTACAAATATCAGGCTGGCATTTCCCAGACCAAACCACAGCAGAGCCAGCGGCAGCAGCGCAATTGCCGGCAGTGGATTGAGCATCGCGGTTAATGTGCTGAGCAGATCGCGACCAAACTGCGTGGTCACTGCCAGGGCGCTGGCAATCAGCGCCAGCGCGCTGCCGGCCAGATATCCTTTCAGCAGGGTACTGAGTGAATTGACGATTTTTTCCGGCAGTTCGCCATTGCGCAGGTCTTCACTGAACGCCTGCAGCGTCTGAAATACCCCGGGCAGCATCAGATCGTTTTGCTGTATTCGCGCGGCGATCTCCCATAGCGCCAGCACCAGGGCGACAATCACAGACTTACGCAGCCATGCCTGATTCCACAGGCGCTGGCTTAAGGGTAGCGGCGTTTCCACCGGCAGATTACGTAGCGGCGGTAATTCGCCTTCGAATTCAGGACGAATGTACGGTGGCTGGGACATACGCTGGCTCCTCGCCGGATGAGTGAGACGGACCGTTGCCGGTCGTCGGGAATAACAGATGGTGAATATGACGAGCCGCGTGTTGAAACGCCTCGCTGCCGAAATCATTAAGCGTGAACTGATGACAATTAAGCTCTGCCCGGACGCGTCCTGGATGCGGCGAAAGCACCACAATACGGCTGCCTACGACCAGCGCCTCTTCAATCGAGTGGGTGACGAAAAGCAGCGTAAAGCGCTCTTCTTCCCAGAGCGTCAGCAACTCTTCCTGCATCGTGCGCCGCGTCAGCGCATCCAGGGCGGCGAAGGGTTCGTCCATCAGCAGGATGCGCGGTTTCATCGCCAGCGCACGGGCGATGGCGACGCGCTGCTTCATGCCGCCGGAGAGCGTATGGGGCATCGCGTCAGCAAATTCCGCCAGACCGACTTTGTGAAGGAAATGCAGCGCCGTCTCTTTTGCCTGTGAGCGGCTGGCTTTGCGGCTGGCGAGCAGAGGAAACATGACGTTTTCCAGCACCGTTTTCCACGGCGGCAGCTGGTCGAACTCCTGGAATACCATCATGCGGTCCGGAGCGGGGGCGCTAACTGGCGTCCCTGCAAGCGAAATTTGACCGCTGCGCGGGGCAATAAAACCGCCTGCGGCTTTCAACAGGCTCGATTTTCCACAGCCTGAGGGGCCAAGCAGAATAAAGCGGTCCCCAGGCCAGACATCAAAACTGACATCGTGCGTCGCGCGTACCCGGCGTTCACGCGTGCGGTATTCAATATCGACATGGCTGACCTGCAGCAGCGGGCCATCAATTTGCTGATTGACCATCATAGCCTCCAGTATCGCGGTTTAGCTGCCGGGGTTTTCCCATGCTTCGTTAAAAAAATAATCTTTCCACGAGCCGGCCTTATTTTTCAGTATCCCAAGCTCATGGAGTTTTTCGGCATATACGCCAGTACGTTCAGGGGAAACCGTAAAGCTTATTTCGGGATCGTTAACAATTTTTTGTACCAGCGGTAAAGGCAGCCGCGATTTCTCAACGCGAATGTAAGTTTCGGCAGCGGCATTTTTGTCACGGTTAATAATACTTGCGGCTTCGCTGAGCGCGCGATAAAACGCTTTATAGGTTCTGGGGTTTTCATCATGGAATTTCTGGGTGGTATAGAGAACATTAAAGGTTGCCTGTCCCCCCAGTACGTCATAGGAACTGAGCACTTTATGCACGTTTTTATGTTCCAGCGCCTGATACTGGAAGGGCGGGCTGGAGAAATGGGTGGTAATCTCCGAGCCGCCGGCAATTAATGCCGCGCTGGCGTCCGGATGCGGTAAACTGACGCTAATTTTATCGAAGCGTTTGAAGTCCCCGTCACCATATAATTTCGCGGTCTCGATTTGTAATGTACGAGACTGAAAACCGACGCCTGCTGCCGGTACGGCGATCCGATCTTTTGCGGACAGATCTTTAATGCTTTTTACCGCCGGATTATTACTCAACAAATAATTGGGCATCGACCCCAGCGAGGCAATCGCTTTCACATTTTGCTTACCTTTGGTGCGATCCCATAGGGTGAGTACGGGGGGAACCCCCGCTGACGCAACGTCCAGAGCGCCAGAGAGCAGGGCCTCATTCATCCCGGTTACTCCGGAAATGGTGCGCCACTCTACTTTTATATCCAGCCCCTCTTTCTGACCCTCTTTTTCGATAAGCCGTTGGTCACGTACCACATCAAGAATTAAATAGCCGATGCCAAATTGCTGCGCGATACTAATGTTTCCTTCCGCTAATGTCGGCTGGCTTATCCCGCCCAGGGCGGAAAGCGCCAGCGTACAGGCGAGTATTCTGCTTGTTTTATTCATTTCAGTTTCCCAGAAAGGTGTTTCTCAGCCAAAAATCATGGGCAGAGGCGAGCGGGAAAGGAAGTGATTTAAATGAAAATGAATATCAGAGAAATGAATAACGATATTTGTGGCTTGTTATTTACCAGGCGGAAAAGCTTAGTCATTATTCATGTTTAGGTCATAAATATATTCTCAGTATAGTCGGGTTCATCTTTTAAATAGCCCTTATCAATGTAGGGGCAGTCATTGCGAGCCTCATCATGCCTTTATTTTCGGATCATCACTTACGTTCGCTTTTGCAGCGCCATCTGGTAAGGGTTGGCACCGGACCTGATATCGCTCAAAAGGTCGCGGATAACCTTGTCGAAGCCTCACTAAAAGGCCACGACTCTCATGGCGTGACCCTGTTACCGCGCTATATTCGGGCCATTCTGGCAGGGGATTTGAACCCTGGCGCCACGCTCACCATATTGTCTGATGCCGGACCGATCGTCTCTTTTGATGGGGGGCACGGCTTTGGCCAGGCGTTGGGCGAACAGGCCATGGCCGTGGGTATTGAGCGTGCGCGCGAGTTTGGGGTGGCAATCATCGGATTGTCTAATACCCACCATCTTGGCCGAATCGGCGCATGGGCGGAACAGGCGGCGGACGCCGGACTGGTCTCGCTCCATTTTGCCAACGTGGCAGCGCCGTCGGTAGTACTGCCTTTCGATGGACTCGGTGCCCGACTCGGCACAAATCCTTTTTGTGTCGGGGTACCGCTCGCGAACCGGCCCCCGGTTATCCTTGACTTCGCAACCAGCGCCATAGCAGGCAATAAAGCGCGCATCGCATGGAATGAAGGGCGAGCCATCCCTGAAGGATGTGCGGTAGATGCGAACGGACAACCCACCACCGACCCTGCGGTATTAATGACGGAACCGTTCGGTGCCTTGCTGCCTTTTGGCGGGCATAAAGGCGCAGGATTGTCGCTGATTTGTAGTCTACTCGGCGCTGCGCTGACCGGCGGCGAAACCGAAAGCCAGCAAATTCCGCCACGTGCCGGAATCATCAACAATATGCTGTCGATTTTATTTGATCCTGCGCGGCTGGGGGCGCAGGAGAGTTACCAGCAGGCGCTATTAGCGCAGGTGGACTGGGTGCGTAGCGGGCAGGAAGGGCGCAATGTGCAGATCCCCGGAGAGCCAGAATTGCGAGCGTATACCCGCCGTCGGCAAGAGGGTATCTGGATCGATGAGGTGAGCTGGCAGGCGTTTGTCGCCCTGGAAGCATTAAATACCTGAGGTTGTCTGCCTGGTTAAATACGTCTTTGGGTTATCTGTTCGAAGCGTTGGTATTATGTCCGGTTAATTAGTGCTGATGAACAAAATAAATAAAAGCACTATTTTATCTTTTTTTCTCATAACCATAGCTGAAAAACTTGGTAAGTCATCAGTGAGAAAATAAATATAGTCATACTTAATATTGTATGAACCTTTTATCCTCGCGGCAAAATTTTAATTTGCTGCGTAGTCATTTTTTACAGGAGTTATTATGCATCTGGCGCGTTTCCCCCGGCTTCATTTTGGCCACTTCCCGACCCCTCTGGAGCCTCTCACGCAGCTTTCACGCTTGCTGGAGGGGCCAAATATCTGGATAAAACGAGACGATTGCACAGGCCTCGCCACTGGCGGTAATAAAACCCGCAAACTTGAGTTTTTGCTGGGCGATGCCCAGGCAAAACAGGCGGATATTATCATTACCCAGGGCGCCACGCAGTCTAACCATGTGCGTCAGACCGTCGCGGCGGCAGCCAGACTGGGTCTGGAAACGCATATTTTTCTCGAACAACGCGTCACGACGCTGGGTGATGAGTATCAGCAATCCGGCAATGTGCTGCTGGACGGTTTGCTCGGGGGCAAAATTATCGCTCATCTTCCCGGCGGTACGGATATGCAGCAGGCAATGGAACAACACGCGGAAAGCCTGCGAGCCAGGGGCCACACCGCTTATGTCATCCCCGGTGGAGGCTCGAACGCTATCGGCGCGCTGGGCTACGTCTCCTGCGCGGAAGAACTGCTTTGGCAGTCCAGCCAGCTACGGCTGCGCATCGATCATATCGTTCATGCCACCGGTAGCGCAGGTACACAGGCTGGCCTGATTGCGGGCTTAACTGCCACGCACAGCGGTATTCCTCTCCTCGGGATTAGCGTCCGCGCTCCGCGCGAAAAACAGGAACACAACGTCTGGCGTCTGGCGCAGCAGACGCGGGAACTGCTCGGTGTACCGGGTGAATTGCCGCGTGAGGCGGTGGTGGCGAACAGTGATTATGTCGGCGAAGGCTATGGCTTGCCCACCGAAGGGATGCTTGAGGCGCTGCAGTTGCTGGCGCAGCACGAGGGGATTCTGCTCGACCCCGTCTATTCCGGAAAAGGCATGGCCGGATTGATTGATCTGATCCGTAAAGGTCATTTCCGCAGGGATGAGAATGTGGTGTTTATCCATACGGGGGGAAGTGCAGGTCTGTTTGGCTACCGTCAGGCCATCGCCGATTCTTTGCCATCATGAGTACACCATTTCTGCTGGGAATTCTTGGCGGCATGGGGCCGCTGGCGACGCTGGATCTGATGCATAAATTGCTGCGGGCAACGCCCGCCAGCAGCGACCAACAGCAAATTCCCCATGTGGTATGGAATGTACCGCAAATTGCGGATCGCCAGCGGGCGCTGGCGGGAACGGGGCCATCCCCGCTGCCGCAGTTGTTGTACGGTGTGGAACAGCTGAACCGCGTGGGCGTCAGTCATATTGCCATTGCTTGTAATACGGCGCACCACTGGTATGAGGCGCTGGCGCAGCATAGCGACGCACCGTTGCTGCATATTGTGGATGCCACGCTGGCGGTATTCGACGGGAAAGAGAAACCCCGGCGGGTCGGGATTATCGCTACCCAGGGCACGCTGGATGCCGGTTGGTTTCAGCACGGGTTTACCGCGATGGGGATCGAAAGCGTACAGCCAACGCAAGAAGAACTGCGGCAGTGGTTTGTGCCGGGATGCTATGCGGTAAAACGCGGCGAACTGCGTACCGGCGGAGAACTGCTGAGTCTACAGGCCCAGGCATTGCGCGATCGTGGCGCAGAGCGGCTGGTGCTGGCCTGTACAGAAGTGCCGGTTGCGCTGGCTGAGGTGACCTCACCGCATCTGGCCGTGTCAATTGATCCCGCAGAAGCGCTCGCCCGGCAGTGTGCCCGGCTATGGCTGGCGCAACGCGAGACATGGCATTAAAAACGTTGTTATTTAAAGGATAAATTAAATGAATAAAAGTCTCTGTGTCTTACTTGCAGCGGGTGGCCTGTGGGTTAATAGCAGCTTTGCCGAAACGCCAGCGGAAGTTCGGGTGGCATATAGCGGCGGTTCTCAGGTGCTGATGCTGGCTAAGGCCGATGGTTCTTTGGATAAGGCACTCAACAGCAAGGTGAAATGGGTGCAATTTGCGTCCGGTGCTGATGCGTTAAATTACTTTGCCAGCAATGCGATTGATATTGCTAATTTTGGCTCCAGCCCGGCGACGGCAGGCATTGTCAGAAAACTGCCGGTGGAAATTATCGGCGTCTCTGGCGTGATTGCCAGCTACGAGCGTTTAATTGGTAAAGACGGTATTGCCAGCATTAAAGATATTGAGGGTAAACGCGTAGCCTATCCGCCAAACTCGACGGCGCAATATGCGCTTGAGGCCGCTATCAGCGTTAACCATCTCGACCGCAGTAAAATAACATTATTGCCGCTGCGTCCGGCGGAAATGGTCGCAGCCTGGAAACGCGGTGATATCGACGCGGGCTATGTCTGGGCGCCGTTTGCTCAGGAACTGGAGACTTCTGGCGGGCATCAGGTGTTCGCAACCAAAGATCTGCAAAAAGATGGTTACCTGATTTATAACAACTACGTTGTGCGTAAAGCTTTTGCTGAGCAGTACCCGCAAACCGTCAGCGCGTTCCTGCGTGTTCATCAGCAAAAAGTCGATGAGTTTAAGAAAGACCCGGAGCGCGCGGCGGCCATTGTTGCGAAAGAGGTGGGTGCGCCGGTGACGACCGCCGTCAATACGTTGGGTGGGCTGGAATATCCCACGCTGAGCCAGCAGGGTACGGCGCAATGGTTGGGTAACGGTACGCAAACCACCGACAGCGGGATTGGGAAAGCGCTGACCAAAACCTCTCACTTCCTTGCTGATATCGGTGAGATTCGCCAACGTGATATCCCGGCCAGCTGGGACAGCGCCATTAACTCCCGTTATATCCGTGACGCAGCGGTAGCCGCGCAATGAGATTGAGTTATCACATTGCCATCAGCGTCGTTTCGGTCACTGTTTTCTTTATCGTCTGGCAGGTGGCGGCCTCGCGGCAATGGGTTGATCCGCTGCTGCTGCCATCGCTAACGGATATAGGCCTGACGACCGAAGAGTTGCTGGCGGATGGTTATCGTCAGGTGCCGCTGTGGGAGCATGTTGCCGTCAGCCTGGCACGTGCGTTAAGCGCTTTTTCTGTGGCAATCATCATCGGTATTCCTCTGGGATTATTGATGGGGCTGTCGGAAGGTCTGGCGGCGGTGCTGAATCCGTTTGTGCAGTTTTTGCGCCCGCTGCCCAAAATTGCCCTTATTCCGCTGGCGGTCGTCTGGCTGGGGATTGGTGAGGCCTCGAAGTTCTTTCTCATCTTTATTGCCACTTTCCTTAGCGTGGTGGTGGGGGCATCTGCTGCGGTAGAGCGTATTGGTCGTTCGCGCATTCGTGTGGCGCAAACGCTTGGTGCTTCACGCAAACAGATCTTTCTGCGCGTGGTGTTACCGGATACGTTACCGGAACTGTTCACCACCGTCAGGCTGTCGATTGGCATTGGCTGGACGTCGCTTATCGCGGCGGAGATGGTCGCTGCCAGTTCGGGGCTGGGTTGGATGGTCATTAACGCCAGTTCCTATTTACGCACCGATATCGTCATGCTTGGCATTTTGCTACTGGGTGGCATTGGCTACGCGCTGGATTTACTGCTGCTGGGGCTGCAGCGCCTGTTTGTACCCTGGGCGGGGAAAGAATAATGAGTGCTATCACGCTGGAAAACGTATCGCTCGCTTTTGCGGCGAAGCCACAGCCGTTCACGGTGCTGGAAGATATCAGCCTGTCGCTCCACAAAGGAGAATTTGTGGTGCTCCTGGGGCCTTCCGGCTGCGGTAAGTCCACTATTCTTAACCTGGTCGCCGGGTTTAACAAACCGGATCGGGGGCGGGTGGTGGCGGGGGGAAAACCGGTCCGCCAGCCGGGGCCGGATCGCGGAATGATCTTCCAGCAGCCTAACCTCTTTCCGTGGCTATCGGTACTGGATAACGTCACCTTTGGTCCTCGGCTGGGTAAGCATCGCAAAGATGAAATTAACGCCCGTGCGATGGAATGGCTTGGACTCGTTGGCCTGCAAGGCTTTGAGCACCATTCGCCCTGGCAGCTTTCAGGCGGTATGAAACAGCGGGTAGCGCTGGCGCGCGCCTGGCTACCCGGCCCGGATGTGCTGTTACTGGATGAACCCTTCGGCGCGCTCGATGCGCAAACCCGTCTGATGATGCAGGAACTGCTGCGTGAGGCCTGGCTCAATACCGGCACCACTCTGCTTTTTGTCACTCACGACGTGGAAGAGGCGCTATTCCTCGCCGATCGCATTCTGATTATGTCAGCAAACCCAGGAAAAATTGTTGAGGAGATCGCCCTGCCTTTTGGCCGGGAACGTGATATCGAGAATCTGTCTGAACACCCGGATTACAGTGGGATCAAACATCATGTACTGCACCGGGTGCGTAAGGAGGCTAAACGCCATTTAGGTTGAAAACGGCTGCAGCAAGCAAAGGGGTTATTTCCGAACTTATCATATCGTGGTTCCCGGTTGTTCTGGTCATATCGAATGACCAGACGGGCAGCGATCGCGTCTGGCCCTGCTTCGGCGAAAGTCTGCACCGTCTACCCCAAAAGCTGAGCTTACAGCATTGCCGATAATCTTTTTTAACTGCCATTAAAACCGATGCTGGCGCGATTTTTAGCGCCAGCATCGCCTTCAGAGGGTAATCCCCGATGATCCGTTCCGGCCTTTTATATTTGTCAGGTTTGCTACTGCAACAATTCGGCAAATTTCGCCAGCCATTGCGGATGAGCGGGCCAGGCGGGGGCGGTCACCAGATTGCCATCCACATGCGCCTGATCGATACCGATGTCGGCAAAATGTCCGCCGCTGAGCCGCACTTCCGGCGCGCAGGCCGGATAGGCGCTGCAGGTGCGGCCTTTTAATACCCCCGCAGCTGCCAACAGCTGAGGGCCGTGGCAAACGGCAGCAATAGGTTTACGCGCTGCGTCAAATGCCTGCACCAGTTTAAGCACTTCCGCATTCAGGCGCAGATATTCTGGCGCCCGGCCGCCGGGGATTAACAGCGCGTCGTAATCCTGTTCTTTCACCGTTGTAAAATCGGCGTTGAGAACAAAGCGGTGCCCGGGTTTCTCGCTGTAGGTCTGGGCGCCGTCAAAATCATGGATCGCGGTCATAATGAAGTCGCCTTTTGTTTTATCTGGACAGACCGCATCAACCTGATGACCGATCATTTGTAATGCCTGAAACGGCACCATAGTTTCGTAATCTTCGGCGTAATCGCCCACCAGCATCAGAATCTTTTTGCCCATCTTATTCACTCCTGTATGAAGAAAGGTGTCTAAGATATAGCCTGGCGGGAGAGGGAATGCGAACCTGGGGATGACGGACGGCTGGTGGGGCGTGCCGATCTGGCGGCGATGCGGCAAATGAATCCGCAGCTGCAATCCATTGAGTCCTGGCCGGCGGGAACAGGGCGCGTTGCTTTCGAACGGACGCTGGCAATCTCTGCCGGCCGGGCCTTTAAGCGGTAAACCCGTTTTTCCCGGCGCCAGGCAGGAATTAATGAGCGAGAGGTATTATTGTAAGCTCTGTTTTAATATATCCGCTGAATGAAATGCCGCTATTTCTTTTACGCTCAGCGCGAATCTATATGTTGTCCGGTTTAACCATCGATACCGGATATCTGAAGAGTATTATTTCTGAGTTTTATATTAATCCTGTCAGCCATTAATTATAGCCATATTAAAATCCACTACTGGACTTTTTTATGGCCGGTAAACGATAAAAAATAATTTATTTCTTACGCCCCTGTTCGCGCGCGTTTCAGCATACGGAACGACCAGTATTTGCGTTACATATTGATTTGCATCAATCAACGCTGCCTGTTCAGATATGAATTTAATTCACATTCCTCTGTCAGGTATACATCCTGCCTTTAATGTAAGAAAAGAGTTGTTATTACATACCAGCTTTGTTTGTCTCATGCGTTTCATTTTTACATTTGCCTTAAGATGCCTGAGGAAAGTCTTATAATGGACTTTGCAACCGGCAGGTTGATATTTTTTGGCGCTTTGCTCTACTATATCCGGGTCTTCACACACCGTTATCTTTAACACATTATTCCTCACGGGAAGGGACCGCTATGGCTGATACGTTCCAGAATGAGGTGCCCAAGGCACGCATTAATTTAAAGCTGGCTCTGCACACAGGAGGCGCGCAGAAGAAAGTCGAGCTGCCGCTGAAACTCCTCACCATCGGTGATTTCAGTAATGGCAAAGAAGACCGGCCATTATCGGAAAGAGCAAAAATCAACGTCAATAAAAATAACTTCAACAGCGTACTTTCGGAATTCAGCCCGGAAATCAGCCTCACGGTACAGAACACGCTGGTCGGCGATAGCGCCGAAGAAAATATTCAGCTCCGCTTCGCCGATATGAAAGATTTCGAACCGGAGCAGGTGGCCCGCCAGATTCCCCAGCTCCGCGCCATGCTGGCGATGCGGAATTTATTACGCGACCTCAAATCCAACCTGCTTGATAACGCCACTTTCAGAAAAGAGCTCGAGAAAATCCTGAAAGATCCGGCGCTGACGCAGGAATTACGCGACGAAATGAGCGCGCTGGCCCCGAAATAAACGGCGTGCGTTATTTAATGGATTAACCGGGAATATGCTGATGTCTGTAAATACTGAAACCGCCCCCGCGCAGGGGCAGACCGCTGTACTGGAAAAAGAGAGCGTTTACGCCTCCCTGTTTGACAAAATCAACCTGACCCCGGCGTCCCGCCTGGGCGATATTAACGACTTTCTGGATGATGCCGCGCTGTCCGACGCCCCGGCGGGCGAACGACTGACGGCGGCGATGCAGGTATTTATGGACTGCATCCGTCAGTCCGGAAAGACCGTGGAGAAGCTCGACAAGACCCTGATTGACCACCATATCGCGGAGCTGGATTATCAAATCAGCCGCCAGCTGGACGCGGTGATGCACCATCCTGAGTTCCAGAAGGTGGAATCCCTGTGGCGCGGCCTGAAGCAGCTGGTGGACAGCACCGACTACCGCCAGAACGTCAAAACCGAAATTCTGGACGTCTCCAAAGACGATCTGCGCCAGGACTTCGAAGACGCGCCGGAGCTGATTCAGAGCGGCCTCTACTGGCACACCTACACCGCCGAGTACGACACCCCGGGCGGCGAGCCGATTGGCTCGGTGATCTCCGCGTATGAGTTCGACGCCAGCCCGCAGGACGTGGCGCTGCTGCGCAACATCTCCGGCGTCTCCGCCGCGGCCCATATGCCGTTTATCGGCGCCGTGGGGCCGGCCTTCTTTCTGAAAGAGTCCATGGAAGAGGTTGCCGCCATCAAGGATATCGGCAACTACTTCGACCGCGCCGAGTACATCAAATGGAAATCCTTCCGCGACACCGACGACGCGCGCTATATCGGCCTGGTGATGCCGCGCGTGCTGGGCCGCCTGCCGTATGGGCCGGACACCGTGCCGGTGCGCAGCTTCAACTACGTCGAGCAGGTGAAAGGCCCGGACCATGAGAAATACCTGTGGACCAGCGCCTCGTTCTCTTTCGCGTCCAACATGGTGAAAAGCTTTATTAATAACGGCTGGTGCGTGCAGATCCGTGGCCCGCAGGCGGGCGGAGCGGTGAAAGATCTGCCGATCCACCTCTACGATCTGGGCACCGGCAACCAGGTGAAGATCCCGTCGGAGGTGATGATCCCGGAAACCCGCGAGTTTGAGTTCGCCAGCCTCGGCTTTATCCCGCTGTCGTACTACAAAAACCGCGACTACGCCTGCTTCTTCTCGGCCAACTCGGCCCAGAAGCCGGCGCTGTACGACACCGCCGACGCCACCGCCAACAGCCGCATCAACGCGCGCCTGCCGTATATCTTCCTGCTGTCGCGCATTGCGCACTACCTGAAGCTCGTTCAGCGTGAAAACATCGGCACCACCAAGGATCGCCGCCTGCTGGAGCTGGAGCTCAACACCTGGGTGCGCGGTCTGGTGACGGAGATGACCGACCCGGGCGACGAGCTGCAGGCCTCGCACCCGCTGCGCGACGCGAAGGTGGTGGTGGAAGATATCGAGGACAATCCGGGCTTCTTCCGGGTGAAGCTGTACGCGGTGCCGCACTTCCAGGTGGAAGGGATGGACGTGAACCTGTCTCTGGTCAGCCAGATGCCGAAAGCGAAAGCGTAAGGCGGGGACAGGGATGAAAACAGTACGACCGCTGTGGGGGCGGGGCCAGATGGTTTCCCCTCAACATTTTCAGCAGGAGGCCGCGCAAGCGGCCTGGCACACCGAGTGTGTCGCCCGACTGGGAGCAATACATCCCTGGGGGGTTGCGCGGACGGCTTTTGACGCCGCGCTGCTGAAACAGGGGAAACTGAAGGCCGACCACCTGTGCGTGCGTTTCGCTGACGGAACGCTCACTGATAGCGATAACGCCGATGCGTTGCCGCCCGTGATGACCTTACCGGAAACAGAAAGTCACGAACTGACGGTGGTTTTGGCGCTGCCCCATGAGTATGAAAACGGCGGCAACTGCCTGCAACCGGAGCAGAAAGCGGAGCGTCCTGTGCGCTGGCGTCTGGCCTGGCGGGAGGTGCGTAACCGCTATGGGGATGACAGCCGCCAGATTGCGGTAATGCAGCCGGAGCTGACGCTGCGTACAGAGGATAACGACAACGGCAATTACCAGACCGTCGCCGTGGCCCGTCTTAAGCGCGACAGCCAGGGAGACTGGTCGCAGGACGCGTCGTTTATTCCGCCGCTGCTGAACGTGCAGGCCAGCCGCTGGCTAACGGAGCAGACCGAATATCTGACGGGTCAGCTACGTGCGCGCCTGCAGCGCCTGATGTCTATGCGCCGGGAGAGCAACGAACGGATGGCCGACTTCGCGGTGGCGGACGTGTCGCTGTTCTGGCTGCTGAATGCGCTCAACAGCGCGGAGCCGGTGCTCAGCCATTTTGTGCGCTATCCGCAGGTGCACCCGGAGCGGCTTTATCAGGTGCTGGCCGGTCTTGCAGGCAGCCTGCTGACGTTTTCTCTTGATCACACCACCGCCGATATTCCGGTCTATCGTCATGAGCAGCTAACGGCGGTCTTCCCGCCGTTGTTTGACCTGCTGGGCGTGCTGCTGGAAGCCAGCCTGCCATCCCGGGTCGTGGCGATTGACATGGTCCGCGATGAGCGGCGCAAGCGCTGGCACGCCCGTCTCCACGATCCGAGACTGCGTGAAGAGGCGGATTTTTATCTCTCGGTACGCTCGCCGCTGCCGGTAGCGCAACTGCTGGAGCAGTTTCCGCTTCAGTGCAAAGCGGGTAGCCCGGATGAAGTCGACAGGGTGGTCAACGGTTCGCAGCCCGGCATTCCTTTGCGCGCGATGAGCCACGTCCCTGCGGCTATCCCGCTGCGCCTGGAAAACCAGTATTTCACCCTTGATATGGCCCATCCGGCGGCGCGGGCGATGCTGCTGGAAGGCAGTTGTGTCTTTTACGTCCCCGGTCTGCTGGGCGATCCGGAACTTGAACTGTTTGCGGTGCTGCGCTCATGAAACAGGACATAAATATCGACGCCCTGATGGCGGACGCGTGGCTGACGGTGACGGAACTGCGGTTCGGCGCAAGACTGGCCGACGGGGAGGGCGACCGCCTGTGGCGACATTGTGTAGATCATATTGAACAGGTGATGGCGAAGCTCGAGGCTGCGGACGTCAGCGAGGCGAGCCGTCGGCATATTCTCTACGCCTGGTGTGCGCTGCTGGATGAGACCGCCAAAGGGCGCGAAGGCGAGGATGATGCCTGCATCGTCTGGTATGACCGTCCGCTGCAGGCGAAATACTTTGGTGCTCTGGACGCCGGAGACGCGTTGTATGAACGGATGCGACAGGCTCTGCGCGAGCCCGCGCCGGATATGGCGGTGCTGACCTGTTTCCACCGGGTGCTGATGCTCGGCTTTAAAGGGTGTTATGCCCTGAATGAACCGGCTCGTGACCAGCTTGTTCGGGTACTGACCGAGCGCGTGCCGCCGTTTGAAACGGACCAGAGCCGTCCCGTACTGGCGGGTATCTCCGGGCGCAGCGGCCTGGCGGACGGGTTACGTCGCTGGCCGGTTTGCATCGGGCTGTCGCTGGTAGCGATCGCCGCGCTGTGGTGGGGTCTGAACCACTGGCTTGATTCCCTGATTGCAACCCTGCTGCCGGGGGCCGGGAAATGAACGTGCGCTATTTGCGCCTGTTATGGCTCTGGGGCGGGATCCTGGCGCTGCTGCTCTGCCTGCTGTTTCTGCCGCTGGCCTCCGGCGGGCGGATTCTGGCCGCTGCGCTGATACTGGCCGCCGTTATCGCCGGGCTGATTTTCGCCGGGCGCAGGCGGGAAGATCCGCTGGTAGATAACGCCTGGCTGGATGAGATACCGGACGCGCCGTATCGCCTGCCGGTGGTGCTGGTCTGCGGTGATATCGCCGGGTGGCCGGAGAGCGGGCCAGTTTACCGCACGGCACGGGGCTGCTGGTTAAACGTCCCGACGGCTGAACTGCAGCAGACGGTACGTATTCTTCTGTGGAAACGCCCGGACCTCGTATCGCAGCTGGCGGTGATGGTCAGCGTCTGTCCGCAGCTGCATCGTGATGAGGCGGCGCTGGCGGCCGGGCTTTATGAGCTGCGCTGGCAGCTGAGCCAGGTGCGGAGCGATTGCCGCCGGGCGGTGCCTTTACTGTTGAACAGTAAGGTGGCGGGGGCGTCTGTTCCACAACCGCTGTGGCAGACAGCGCAGGCCGGGGAGGCCATGCAGGTATGGCTGGCGGACGATGTGCCGTGCAGCACCGGGACATGGCTGGCGCAAAAGGACGGGACGGACCGCCTGGCTGCGCAGGTGAGGATGAATACGCTGGTTCGCCTGACTGAACAAACAATGATGGCCGCGCTGACGGCGGCGTCGGACGATATGCCTCCGGCGGACCCGGCGATGGTGGTATATCACATGACGCCTTCGGGGGCGCCGGTTCTGGCTGATAGCCTGTGGCAGCGCTGGTTGTCTCAACATACCGCCCTGAATTCGCTGCCCGGCTGGCAGCCCAATCCCTCATCAGCGGATGTCACGCTGCCGAATTTTATTCTGCCGCTGTTGCCACTGGGCGCCGGCGTGGCGCCGCTCAGCAGAACTTTACGGCGGGCATTCTGCCTGTTCACCCTTGCCGCCATCATCGCACTGTGCGCCAGCGCGTGGAACAACCGCCAGCTGCTGCAGCGGGTGGGGTTCGATATTCAGCATTACGCGCAGATTGCGATGGATGACTACGCCCCGAAAGCCCGCGCCGTGCAGATCCTGCGCGGGGATGCGCTGCAGCTGGATCGGTGGGCGCGCCACGGTGAACCGCTGGAAATGGGGCTCGGCCTGTATCACGGGGAGCATTTGCGCATGCCGGTGCTGGACGCCATTCGTTCCTATGTCCCGGCGCCTCCGCCACTGAAGCCTGCCGAGAAAACCGCGCCGAAAATCATCCGCCTCGACAGCATGTCGCTGTTCGACACCGGCAGGTGGGCGC
>NZ_JBEAFH010000004.1:0-106017 GCF_040061575.1 Klebsiella sp. CB_Kp196 | reverse complement strand
TTCAGGTGTTAGTGTCCTTACGGACGTGGGGGTTCAAGTCCCCCCCCTCGCACCAATATTCTTACCCTTCCGTTTTATCCCATCAGCTTCAAATTCATTATTACCAGCATCATCCCACTGACCAGCGCCACGCATGATGGCAGCAGAACAAAGTGCCTTAGCTGACGGTGCCAAATCATCACCGCTGACATGAGCATTCCCAGCGTCACCAATCCGCGCCAGGCATCTACCGACAAATCGGCAAACCCGAGGACGGCAATCAGTACGCCAGGGATCAACACGCCCCACCCACTCCCTAAAGTTCGCTGCAACATGTTTTCGCCTCTCACAACGATAATGATAACCAATATCATATGATAATTTTTATCATTTGTCATCCCGGGAAAATAGCGCGTCCTTATTCTTTACGTTTGTGGTAATGACATACATTCATGAAGGTGATAAATTAAGCGGCAAAAAAATAATATATTAAATTATCTGATTATTTCGTAAAAACCTTATTTTGCGCACTGTTTTTTATTATTCACTTCAAACTAACATCACATTGAATTTTAACGATTAATAATGACAACTCCGACATGACTGCACAATCCTGGCGCTCCCATTACGAACAGAAATATCAGTATTCCTTACGGCTATTTTTACTGCTTAATTTAGTTTCATCCGTCTTATCCCTTGTCAGCCCGCTCTTTACCGTCATCACTTTTACATTACCCTGTTTTCTGATAGTTGCCTGCAGCACGGTCCTGCTGCTATGGCACTGTAAATTCTCTCAGCACAAAATAAATATTCCGGTTATTTCTCTGCTATTTGGCCTGCTTTGGGCGTGGCACGTTGCGCTAAAAGCAATGGTGATGGGGCCGCCGCATTTTAACTACCTGGTGATCGCCTTATTAAGCGTGTTATTTATTGGCACCATTGCTTTTTCCAGCAATATCATTGGCTTTACTTTGCACTCTTTACCCACATACCTTATCTGCCTGATTCTTGGCGGAGGAGAACAATGGCTGCGCATGTCCTGGTGCTTTCTGTTGCCTATTGCCGGTATCACCCTGCAAAGCCTTATTCAGAAACGCAGCGATGTATTCACGCAGGGGCTCATGGATAAGCTGCTGAAGGAGCGCAATACCCTTAACGATCTCAGTATGTTGGATCCGCTTACCGGTTTGTATAATCGCCGGGGCTTACAAAACCGGCTGGACACCATTCTTTCTCTCGACGGCGCCGGGCATTACGTTCTGCTACTGGACATTGATCATTTCAAAGCCTACAACGACCACTACGGGCATATGATGGGCGACCAGGCTTTGATTCAGGTCTCCGCCGCCATTCGTAACGCCGTGCGCTCGCGCGACATCGTTGCCCGCTTTGGCGGCGAGGAGTTTATGGTGCTGTTGACCAGCAGCAGTGCGGAAAACGCCCTTCAGGCCGCAGAGCGCATCCGCCAGCGGGTCTACGATCTGAAAATCCCGCATATGTTTAATGAAAGCGTCGCGACCAACGTGACCATCAGTATCGGCATGACGCCGCTGATGGATGCGGATATCGACAGCGCGCTGAAACGGGCGGACAACGCGCTCTACGAAGCCAAAAATATGGGACGTAACATTATTCTCACCAGCTAGGCCTTTACCGCGCGGCAGGCGTCGCCGCGCGGACAAATCTCTTGCCAAGCCGGTGCTGCGGCATTAGTATCAGAAATCATTATCATTTAGATTTGTATCTGGCACCCGATGGCTTACCGTTCACTCGCATTCAACAATGAGATCATCTGGCGGGCTCCGCTCCCTTCGGCTGAGCGTGAACTGGCGAACGCAATACGGGACAAAATTACCGCGTTACGTCCGCATTTGCTGGATTTTATCCGTCTGAATGAAGAAGCCCCTCATCATGCCCTCACCCTGGCTGAGTGGTCGCAGCCCGCGACGCTGAGTTCGTTAATCGCGACGTATTCTGACCATATTTATCGCAACCAGCCCGGGCAAGCCCGTGAGCAAAAACCGCTGCTATCCCTCTGGGCACAATGGTACATCGGTTTACTGGTGCCCCCTTTAATGCTGGCGCTGTTGAGTGAAGAACGCGCCGTTAGCCTGGCGCCGGAGCATTTTCGCGTCGAGTTTCATGAAACAGGCCGTGCCGCCTGTTTCTGGATTGATATCCATTCAGCAGGTACTTCCTCGGCAGAATCCGCGCAGTCCCGGATGGAAAAGCTGGTCACCACCGCTTTGCAACCCGTGGTGCAGGCGCTTGAAGCCACTGGCGATATCAATGGCAAACTTATCTGGAGCAATACGGGTTATTTGATTAACTGGTATCTCGGGGAAATGAGAACCCTGGTCGGAGATGAAAAAGTGGCCGCGCTGCGTCAGCTCTTCTTCTTCAACAAACAGCTATCAGGCGGTGAGGATAACCCGCTGTGGCGTACGGTGGTTTTACGTGAAGGGCAGCTCGTGCGCCGCACCTGCTGCCAGCGCTATCGCCTGCCGGACGTACAGCAGTGCGGGGACTGTACGCTGAAATAATCGATGGTGAAAACAAACGGGCGGCTATTCAGCCGCCCGTTTGTTTTTATGCCGTTTGCTGACTCTCTTCCGCCATGCGCTGCGCCTCTTCGGCCTCCTGCGCGAGCAGCTGTTTCTCGTACACCTTGAAGAACGGGAAGTAGATAATCGCCGAAACGCAGGCCAGGACGACCACCAGAATCGCCGCCCGGAAATCCCACCCCAGCGCCCACGCGCCGCCAATCGGCGCCGGAGCAGTCCACGGAACAACCGAAATCACCCGGCCGATAAGATCCAGCTTCATTGCCGCCCAGGCCAGTACGGCGTTAACCATCGGCGCCAGCAGGAAGGGAATAAAGAACACCGGGTTCATCACGATAGGGGTGCCAAAAATAACCGGCTCGTTGATGTTAAACAGGCTTGGCACCACGCTCAGACGGCCAATCGAACGCAGATGCGCGGAGCGGCTGCGCAGATAGCAGAATACCAGCCCCATCGTCGCCCCTGAACCGCCAATCACAATAAAGAATGTCCAGAACGCTTCCATAAAGATATGCGGCAGCGGAGCCCCCTGAGCCAGGGCCTGCTGGTTCATGCCGAGGTTAGTGAGCCAGAACATTTGCAGCATGCCGGAAACAATGGCCGCACCGTGGATCCCCGCAAACCACAGCAGGTGGCCCACCAGAACCGCCAACAAAATTGCGGGTAAGGAGTCCGCTGCGGAAACCAGCGGCTTAAAGATAGCCATAATCGCCTGAGGGATCAGCATATCGAAATGATGCTGAATAAGCAGGCTCAGGGGATAGAGCGTCAGGACGACAACCAGTACCGGGATCAACAGATCAAACGAGTTTTTGATCATCGGCGGCACCTGATCCGGCAGGCGAATACCGATATTATGCGCCTTCAGGAAGCGCATCATTTCAACGCAGTAGACCGCCACCAGAATCGCCGTAAATATGCCCGTTCCTCCCAGGCTATCTACCGGCAGGTTGCCGTTCGTTTTTGGCGCCGCCACCAGCAGGAAGGCCATGATCGACAGCATGGCGCACATAAAGGGGTCGAGCTGATTGGTTTTTTCGTAATGCTTGCCGAGGTTATAGGCGATCGCGGCACAAATGTAGATCGACATAATGCCCATCGTCATATCGAACGGCGTCAGAATTCGCCCTTCAAACTCTTTTGCCAGATCCAGCCAGGCGCGGGCAAATCCCCATGTGGTATCCGGTGAAAACGGCGGATACGCAAATACCAGCAGAAAAGAGCCGACAATCATAAACGGCATGGCGGAGATAAAACCGTCGCGGATTGCCATAACGTGGCGCTGAGACGAGATGCGTCCAGCGACAGGGCTGATGTAATTTTCTACGAAGCGAAATATCAGATTAAATGCAGCATGGTTAGCAGACATAGCAGCCCTCCTGACAGGCTAGATGAACAGGCCCAACAACGATTATCTTGCCGTTATGATGAACCCGCTTCGGCGAGAGGGTTACCCAATCGGATAGCCTGCTGGCCCGACTGCTCAACCAGGTTCGATTCATCTTCGGCTCTTTGTTATAGGTGACGCAGGGAAGTTACCTTGTCAGTATTCCTGTCTCTGTGAATAACCGCAACCGGTTACAGTAACCGGTTGCGGTGAATGTGAAGGAGATCCAGAAATTAAAAAGAATCTTGATTCTCTACCATGGATATTTACACTTTGCGAAGCTTGTGACAGATTTTTAACAAGCCTTAATCAGGAGATTCCAATGAGTCTGCAGTCCGTGCGGCAGTTTTTTACTGACCACGCCCCCGATATCGAAATCATCGAACTTACTCAGAGCACGGCCACGGTAGCGTTAGCCGCAGCGGCGCATAACGTTGAACCCGGGCAAATCGCCAAGACCCTGTCTTTAAAAATAAAAGAAAGGGTTGTTCTCGTTGTCGCGAAAGGCGATGCGCGCCTGGATAATAAAAAGCTAAAGGAAGCCTTTGGCGCTAAAGCCCGTATGCTAAGCAGCGATGAGGTCATTACGCTAACGGGACACCCCATTGGCGGCGTCTGCCCATTTGGCCTGGAAGTTCCGCTGGCTGTGTACTGCGATATCTCACTGAGGCAGTACCCGGAAGTGCTGCCAGCAGCAGGTTCAATATATAGCGCCGTTCGTATTTCACCTGAACGGTTGGCGCAGCTGACTGATGCTAAGTGGATTGACGTGTGTCTTTAACAGACCGCTGAGGTTACTGAGCAAGGCGCATCACCGTGGCATCATCATTATTCGCCGACAGGCGCATGAGTATGTCTGCCGCGCTCAGTAGTCCCATATCAGAACTGACGCCGAGCTTGGTCATGGCGTTAAACTTATGGGCCCGGATCGTTTTGATATTGCGTTCCAGCTGCGTCGCTATTTCCGGCAACGAGTAGCCATAAGACATATATCGCAGGATGGTATGTTCCGTTGGGCTCAAAAGTTGGCTATAGATACTCTGCTTTTGGCTTAACGAGCTCTCATTCGCCGGATAGCTACGATCGAGAAGCTGAAGCAAGCACTCCTGCAGCTGTAGCCGACAGGCCGATTTATTCAAAATACCGTGTAAGCGAGAAGGCGTCAGATGGCTGACCAAACGCATTTCCGCTTCATCATTAGCTAAGATAATTCTTTGCGTGTCGGGACAATAACGCGCGATCTCATGGAGAAAGAGCAAGCTTTCAAGTCGGGATCTGCGGTTACCTGAAAGTGAAAAAATAATCGCAGAAAAATCTCTCGCCTGAAACTCCCGTTTTAATGCCATCGTATCTTTAAAGAACTGAATACGATAATTCTTACCACTTTCATTAATTAATATGTGGCGAAGCGCCACTTCTGTCATCGCACATTTCTCTACGATAGCGACATATCTTGTTGTGAGGTCTTTTTCCATTCTGTTTGATCTCCATAGGCTGAATAAATATTCAGCTCCTTCATTCCCTGTGCACTATTAATCCAGGCATACATCTCTGCATTACTACGCAAAGATAAGCGGCGCATAGCACTATTTTTCTGCGCACTTATGGTTTTATTGCTCTTCTTCAATAAAGCAGCAATTTGATTAATTCCCCATCCTTTTGCAAGAAGCCTCAACACCTTACGCTCAGAAAGAGTCAGAATAACCAGCTTTTGCGGTTCTTCATCGATGCGTTCTACCTCAGGAGAGAACAACGTCTGGCTAATTCGTTCAGCGGCAAGTCCACCCGCGCGCACAACCTCAATGAGACGTTTTACCGGCTCGCTGTCCGAAATTAATGTACTTTCAGGACGCATTAATAATTGAACAGCTAACGGAAAACAGGCGTTACCTACCATAAAGACCCAGTGTATATCCCTGTATTGAGTCATTAAAGAGTAGTAATGTTCGCAAATATTTCTTGGATGCTCTATTTCACCGGACAAGTCAGCAATGACTAACACTGCACGACGCAGCTGCAGCAGGGTTAGCTCATCCTGAGAACGACAAAAACTCAATTCATAATCAGGGAGATGCTCCCCAACGATGGCTTTTAAGCCGGACTGCATAACCGGTATTCTGCTGATAATAATGCCGAACTTACCTTGTCCTGGTAACATAAACCCTCCGCTTCCTGTCGAAGACTCACCGCCGGCGGAAAAACAATTGGATGCATAATTTAATAGTCATCGTAATTATTTTGCCCAAATGAATCTTTATCATCCCTGGCGGGTGCGCGATATCGCACCCTAAAGCCAACTTAATAATGAGGAGTAACATATTGCTGTTATCCATACCAATGATTAACATTAACACAGGTAGTTGTCATCAATAAATTAGAAATGGTTAACATCGTCGTTAGATACGCTAACTTAAGATATATTAAATAAAGATTTATTTATTTTATTTTTTTCCTAAATACTTTTGGTGATTCACCGCTATAGCGGCGAAAGAAGCGAGAAAAATAGGCCGCATCAGTAAACCCTAAGTAATCAGAAAGTTGAGCGATAGTCATGCTGGTGTACTGCAGGTTGCGACGCGCCTCAAGCATCAACCTTTGATGTAAAACTCCCAGTGCGCTGCAGCCATAAAATTCATGACACAAATAATTCAAATGAGTCGCAGACACCCCCACCTCCCTGGCATACCCGGCTAATGGCATATGTTCACGATAGTGGCTTTCGATAAGGCGCGAGAAATGACGCATGACGCTCCGCTTACGTTCCGCTTTGTCCTCCGTTATGAGCTGCGGTTGATATTGCCGATTCAGCCAGACCAACAGCGCTCCCAGCAGTGAATGAAGCATCATTTCGCGCGCATCGTAATCTTCGCGGTACTCCTCTTGCAAAGCGGTAAACAGCGCCCGGATATGGCCCCGGGAGCTCTTCACCGGCACGCAACGCGGGTGGCCGAGCACATCCAGCTGACTGCCAAACTGATTTTCAAGGCTTCCGAGCAGCGGCAGCGCCAGCGACAAAACGTAGCCCTCCGTACCCGGCGAAAAGCGAAATCCATGAATACATAGCGCCGGAACCACCTGAATACAGGACTCCGTCATCACGGTCGTCGCGCCTTCGATTTCAATCTCCGCCCGCCCTTTATGCAGATACAGTAGCTGCACCAGCTCTGCGTGCTGATGCACGCGGATATGCCATTCATAAAGATGGCTGCGCTGGAGTATGGACTCACAGTGCAGAAGATCGGGCGTTGGCCAGCCCTGATCTTCGCCATACAGTTTGAAAACGGGAATGGTACTCGCTGCCTGCATCACGACTCCAGAGCCTTTTCTATTACGCCACGCGTTCCATCGGCAGACCCACATAGTTTTCAGCGATAGTGGTTAACCCGGCGCGTGATTCAAGATAGTAGCGACGATCCGCCGCCTGCATTTTTCTGTCGAACTCGCTTTGTTGCGGAAAATCATGCAGCAGACGCGTCATAAACCAGCTGAATCGCTCACCTTTCCACACCCGATCCAGCGCCAAACGCGAGTAGCTTGCTAAGAGGTCAATACGGCCATGGTGATAATACTCACGCAGGATCCGCCAAAGATAGTTCACATCGGACGCCGCGAGATTCAGCCCCTTCGCCCCGGTAGGCGGTACGATATGCGCCGCATCTCCCAGCAGAAATAGCCTCCCGTACTGCATCGGCTCCACTACATAGCTGCGCAGCGGCGCGATACTCTTCTCAAGTGAGTGACCGGTTACTAACTTATTGGTCAGCTCATCAGGGAGACGCCGCTTGAGCTCAGTCCAGAAGCGTTCATCAGACCACTCCTCCACCTTTTCGCTAAGCGGTACCTGCAGATAATAGCGGCTTCGAGTTAGTGAGCGCTGACTACAGAGCACAAACCCCCGCTCGTGGTGGGCGTAAATCAGCTCCGGGTTCACCGGTGGCGTATCGGCCAGCAGCCCGAGCCAGCCAAACGGCCAGACGCTCTCGTACTCTTTCAGCACCCCTGCCGGGATGCTCTGACGGGACACGCCGTGAAAGCCGTCGCAGCCGGCAATAAAGTCGCACTCAAGGCGGCAGTTTTCGCCATTGCTGATAAAAGAGACCGACGGTCGATCGCTTTTTGCCTCATTAATGGTGACATCGCTGACGCCATAAATCGTCGCTGCCCCGCATGCCTCCCGCGCCGCCATCAAATCCCGCGTCACTTCGGTCTGGCCATACACCATCACGCTTTTGCCTGCCGTCAGTTCCGTCAGCGGAACCGGTACGCGCTTGCCCTCAAACAAAAATTCGACGCCGTGATGGATCAGCCCTTCCGCATCCATTCGCCGGGCCGCCCCGGCTTCGCGCAGCAGTTCTACCGTTCCGCTTTCCAGAATTCCCGCACGGATCCTCCCCAGCACATACTCAGGCGTCTGTCGCTCAAGGATGACGGTCTGAATCCCGGCGTGATGTAATAACTGCCCCAGCAGGAGTCCCGACGGGCCCGCTCCGATAATCGCCACCTGTGTTTTCATCGCATCGCCTCAGCATGGTTAATTATTTGTTTGTTTTTTGTTTATTAAAAGTTTGAATTTGCATTTTTGATAACTCTGATGGGAAAAAGAAGGGAGAAACGGGTGCAAAAATTGGACTTTTCACCAATCTTGCGGAAGTGTGGCAGAGTTCAAATTTCAGGGTTCCCGTAGAGCGGGTGGTTTTTTACACATTGTTTGATCCTGACCGCTCAGCTAAAACAAGACTTCAGGTAAAAGTAACGCCAGACACTACGGCAACGGGCATCACGGACAGCAGGTATTTATGCAAGCAGATCGGGCAACTCAGCGCGCTATCACGCGATTGTGTATTCAATGTGGTCTTTTCTTATTACAACACGGCGCGGAAAGCGCGCTGGTTGAGGAGCTCTCAACCCGTCTGGGTCTGGCCTTAGGGATGGATAGCGTGGAAAGCGCCATCTCTTCGAATGCGATTGTTCTCACCACCATTAAGGATGGGGAGTGTCTGACCTCAACGCGAAAAAACACCGATCGCGGCATCAACATGCACGTCGTCACGGAGGTTCAGCATATTGTGATTATGGCAGAGCATAAGCTGCTGGATTATAAGGATGTCGAAAAACGATTCGCGCAAATCAAGCCGCTGCGCTATCCGCGCTGGCTGCTGGTTTTCATGGTCGGCCTCTCCTGCGCCTGCTTTTGCAAACTTAACAACGGCGGCTGGGACGGTGCGCTGGTCACCTTCTGCGCCAGTACGGTAGCCATGTATATTCGCCAGGTACTCACCCATCGTTCAATGCATCCGCAAATCAACTTTTGCCTCACCGCCTTCGTCGCAACGACTATCTCCGGGCTGATGCTGCGCCTGCCGGCTTTCGCCAGCACGCCGACGATCGCGATGGCCGCCAGCGTGCTGCTGCTGGTACCCGGTTTTCCGCTGATCAACGCCGTTGCCGACATGTTTAAGGGGCATATCAACACCGGTCTGGCGCGCTGGGCCATTGCCAGCCTGCTGACGCTCGCCACCTGTATCGGCGTGGTGATGGCGATGACGATGTGGGGGCTACGCGGATGGGCATAATTTTCTATCTCTACGAACTGGCGCTGGATATGATGCTGGCAGCCATTCCCGCCGTCGGGTTCGCCATGGTGTTCAACGTCCCGCAGCGGGCGCTGCGCTGGTGCGCGCTGCTGGGCGCTATCGGCCACGGCTCGCGCATGGTCATGATGACGGCGGGCTTTAATATTGAGTGGGCGACGTTTATGGCGGCACTGCTGGTTGGCAGCATCGGTATCCAGTGGTCCCGCTGGTATCTGGCGCACCCGAAGATTTTTACCGTAGCGGCGGTGATCCCGATGTTCCCAGGCATCTCCGCCTATACCGCGATGATTTCAGCGGTGAAAATCAGCCATTTCGGCTACTCGGAAGAGATGATGATTATGCTGCTGAGCAACTTCCTTAAGGCTTCATCGATCGTTGGCGCATTATCCATTGGCTTGTCTATCCCCGGGCTTTGGCTGTATCGCAAGCGTCCGCGCGTCTAGCTAATCGCGCCGCCGGGTCGCCCGCGGCGCTCCTTCCTGAGCGACCTCTATGCTACTATGTGTGCAGCTACCCCTCTCTTTTTAGTTGTTCAGAGTTGAGATTGATTTATGTCTTCACGAATATTAACTACCGATTTTAGCGGTCTGGATGACTTCATGCAGGATCACGCTGCGGTACTGGCAAAATCGGCCAGCGGCGCCGTCGCCGTATTTGCCAACAACGCCCCCGCATTCTATGCGCTGACGCCGGAGCGTCTGGCGCAGCTGCTGGAGCTGGAAGCAAAACTCGCGCGTCCTAACAGCGATATTGCGCTGGACGCGCAGTTTTTTGACGAGCCGACGGCGACCCCGGTTGCGGTTCCGATGGGGAAATTTCCGATGTACACCGACTGGCAGCCGGATGCGGATTTTCAGCGCCTGGCCGCGCTGTGGGGCATCGCCCTGAGCCAGCCCGTTACGCCGGAAGAGCTGGCGGCATTTGTCGCTTACTGGCAGGCTGAAGGTAAAGTCTTTCATCATGTCCAGTGGCAGCAGAAGCTGGCGCGCAGCGTACAGATTGGCCGGGCCAGCAACGGCGGCCAGCCGCGCCGGGACGTCAACGCGATTAGCGAACCTGATAATCACATTCCACGAGGATTCCGAGGATGAGCATGAAAAATGTCGGCGATTTAATGAAGCGCCTGCAAAAGATGATGCCAGCCCATGTCGAACCCGCGTTTAAGACAGGTGAGGAGCTGCTGGCATGGCAAAAAGAACAGGGCAAGCTGCGTTCTGAGGCGCTGGAACGCGAAAACCGGGCCATGAAAATGCAGCGAACCTTTAACCGCTCCGGCATCCGCCCGCTGCATCAAAACTGCTCGCTGGATAACTACCGGGTGGAGTGTGAAGGCCAGATGATTGCGCTGTCCCGAGCGCGCCAGTACGTCGAGGAGTTCGACGGCAATATTGCCAGCTTTATCTTCTCCGGCAAACCGGGTACCGGAAAAAACCATCTCGCCGCCGCTATCTGCAACGAACTGCTGCTTCGGGGTAAGTCGGTGTTGATTATCACCGTCGCCGATATCATGTCAGCGATGAAAGATACCTTTGGCAACCGGGAAACCAGCGAAGAGCAGCTGCTCACCGACCTGAGCAAGGTGGACCTGCTGGTGATTGACGAAATCGGCATGCAAACGGAATCACGCTACGAAAAGGTGATTATTAACCAGATCGTCGATCGCCGCTCTTCGTCAAAGCGCCCTACCGGTATGCTAACCAACAGCACCATGGACGAGATGAACAAGCTGCTCGGCGAGCGCGTGATGGACCGGATGCGGCTGGGCAATAGCCTGTGGGTTAACTTCAACTGGGACAGCTACCGCGATCGCGTAACCGGAAAAGAGTATTAAGATATTTCTGAACCCCGCCGGCGTTATAATCAGGGGATTATTCAGTCACGGCGAAGAGTACGTCTATGAAATCTGCAAAAACGTTGTTCCGCACGGCAATGGTGGCCGGCGCTTTATTGACCTTTGGCGCGCACGCCACCTCCTGGCAGGATTCGCTCTCCAGCGCCGCTAACCAGCTCAGCAGTCAGAGCGGAAGCCAGCAAAGCGGCGGTATGTCCCTCTCTTCGCTGACCGGTTTGCTCAACGGCGGCAGCCAGTCGTTGACTTCCAGCAGCATGAATAATGCCGCCGGGATTATGTCTTACTGCGCGAAACAGAAGCTGGCTTCGGTTACCAATACCGAAAACGTTAAAAATCAGGTTCTGGATAAGCTGGGTCTCAGCACGCCGGAAAAACAAAAAGAGGACACCAACTATCTTGAGGGCCTTCAGGGCTTGCTGACCAGTAAAGACGGCCAGCAGCTGAATCTGAACACCCTTGGCAGCAGCCCGCTGGCGGAAAAAGTGAAAACCAAAGCCTGCGATCTGGTCTTAAAACAGGGCGTGAGCTTCCTCTCCTGATTTTATCCTCTTAATGCCGCGTTTGGCGCGTTACCCTGGCCTGCGCGGCGGCAACGTCTGTTTTTTAACATCTTTCCCCCAAATCCCCTGGCTGACTGGATGTGAGGCAGTTCAAAAACGGCGATTTCTAAACCAATTCTGAACCACAGCACAAATTCATGACGATACAATTGCGGCAATATTGCGCTGCAATTACAGTGTAGCGTGAAAAAAGATCTATCTGGCCAGCCGACAGCTGGCGTGAATGAGGATGAGCTGTGTCAGAGTTGTTATCCATCGCCCTGTTTCTTGCTTCGGTGATGATTTACGCATTAAAAGCCGGTCGTAATACCTGGTGGTTCGCCGCCACCCTCACGGTGCTGGGCCTGTTCGTTGTTCTGAATATTACCCTCTACGCCAGCAATTACTTCACCGGCGACGGTATCAATGACGCGGTACTTTATACGTTGACCAACAGCCTGACGGGCGCCGGCGTGGGCAAATATATTCTGCCGGGCGTGGGGCTGGTCGTCGCGCTGGTCGCGGTATTTGGCGCACTCGGCTGGGTGCTCCGCCGTCGCCGGCATCATCCTCATCACTTTGGTTACAGCCTGGTGGCGCTGGTTCTGGCGCTGGCGTCAGTGGATGCCAGCCCCGCCTTCCGCCAGATTAGCGAGTTGGTTAAATCCCAGTCCCGCGATGGCGATCCTGACTTTGCGGCTTACTACAAAGAGCCGTCAAAAAGCATCGCCAACCCGAAACTGAACCTGGTGTACATTTACGGCGAAAGCCTTGAGCGCACTTATTTTGATAACGATGCGTTCCCGAACCTGACCCCAGAGCTCGGCAAACTGAAAAGCGAGGGGCTGGACTTCAGCAACACCGCCCAGCTCCCCGGTACCGACTACACGATTGCCGGAATGGTCGCCTCCCAGTGCGGGATCCCGCTGTTTGCGCCGTTTGAAGGCAACGCCTCGGCCTCGGTTTCCAGCTTTTTCCCGCAGAATATCTGCCTTGGAGATATCCTGAAAAACTCGGGTTACGAGAACTACTTTGTGCAGGGCGCTAATCTGCGCTTCGCCGGAAAAGACGTTTTCCTTAAATCTCACGGCTTCGATCATCTGTACGGCGCGGAAGAGCTAAAAACCACCGTCGCCGATCCGACCTATCGTAACGACTGGGGGTTCTACGATGATACGGTTCTTGATGAAACCTGGAAAAAATTCGAAGCGCTTTCGCAGTCAGGAAAGCGCTTTTCGCTGTTTGCGCTGACGGTCGATACCCATCATCCGGATGGCTTTATCTCCCGCACCTGCCAGCGTAAAAGCTACGATATGGACGGTAAAAAGAATCTTTCGTTCAGCGCCGTCTCCTGTAGTCAGGAGCATATCGCGGCGTTAATCGAGAAGATTAAAGCTTCGCCGTGGTTCAAAAATACGGTCATCGTGGTGTCATCCGATCACCTGGCAATGAAAAACAGCGCCTGGGACTATCTGAATAAGCAGGATCGCAGCAACCTGTTTTTCGTTCTGCGCGGCGATGAGCCCCAGCAGGATACGCTGGCCATCAAGCGTAATACCATGGATAACGGCGCGACGGTGCTCGATATCCTCGGCGGCGATAACTTTATTGGCCTTGGCCGCAGCAGCCTTTCCGGCGAGTCGCTCTCCGCCGTGTTCCTCAATATGAAAGAGAAGGTGCTGGCGTGGAAGCCGGATATCATCCGCCTGTGGAATTTCCCCAAAGAGATGAAGAATTTCACCGTGGATTCACAGAAGAATATGATCTCCTTCTCCGGCAGCCATTTCCGCCTGCCGCTGCTGCTGCGTATCTCCGATAAGCGCGTTGAGCCGCTGCCGGAAAGCGAATACTCCGCGCCGCTGCGTTTCCAACTGGCCGATTTCGCGCCGCGCGATAACTTCGTCTGGGTCGACCGCTGCTACAAGATGGGTCAGCTGTGGTCGCCGGAAGTGGCGCTCTCCACCGACTGGTGCGTCTCGCAGGGCCAGCTGGGGGGCGAACAGAAAGTCCAGCGCGTCGACAAAGCCCAGTGGCAAGGTAAAACCGCGTTCAAAGATACCCTTATCGACATGGAGCGTTATAAAGGCAACGTCGATACGCTGAAGATCGTCGATAACGATATTCGCTATAAAGCCGACAGCTTCCTGTTTAACGTCGCCGGCGCGCCGGAAGAGGTGAAGCAGTTCAGCGGCATCTCCCGACCGGAAACCTGGGGGCGCTGGTCTAATGCCCAGCTCGGCAGTGAAGTGAAAATTGAATATAAAGAGCCGCTGCCGGAGAAATTCGATCTGGTGATTACCGCCAAAGCCTACGGGCCGAATGCCAATAAGCCGATTCCGGTACGGGTGGGCAACAGCGAACAAACGCTAACGCTGGCCAATGATGTCACCACCACTACCCTGCATTTCGATAATCCGTCGCGCAGCAGTACGTTGACGATTGCGCCGCCGGACCCGCAGTCCACGAACGAGGGCAATATTCTCGGCCACTCTCCCCGTCAGCTGGGCATCGGCATGGTTGAAATCAAAGTGGTGAAAAGCGAAGGATAAGCCATCGTGCCCGGCGGCTTTTTGCGCCGGGCCGTGGTGACGGTGGGTGGAAATTAGCCATGCAGCGGCTTTAGCTCATCCGCCGACAGTCCGGTAATCCGCTGTACCGTCTCGGTATCTAAACCGTTCTGCAGCATACTGCCGGCAATGCGCAGCGCTTCCCGCCGGCTCCCTTCCTGCAGGCCTTCCTGTATCCCTTCCTGCCTCCCCTCCTGGCGACCTTCTTGCCTGCCCTCTTGCCGACCTTCCTGCTTGAGCTTTTGAGCGATAGACATCAACCTCTCCTCATAGTGTGGCAGACGGCGGGCCAACCGGCGGAGAAACACGCTCGGATCGGCGCTATTGCCGTACTGCAGCATATAATGAAACAGCACTCTTAACTGCCTGCGGTTAGTGTATCCCAGCATCACAAGGGTCGCCAACGACTCCGTAATCCCGCTGAGATCGCGCTGACGAATATGCTTTTGCATCAGCTCCAGCAGAGCGACCCGCCGGTGCTGAACGATTTCATCGTCCGGCATCACCGTTACGTCAACCAGCGGAAACGGGCAGGCGTACAGCGTCCTCGCCATCTGCGGGTCGGCAAATTCGTCCAGCCAGTTCAGGGAAAAGGGATAAGGACTGGTCGCGCCGTGATAAAAAAGCATCGGCACTACCAGCGGCAGCGTTTTGTGCCCGGCGTCGAGGTGCCGCTGCATCGCGGCAATCGCATAGCGCATCAGGCGAAAAGCCATATGGTTATCCGGCGAACTCTGGTGCTCTATCACCACATACACATATCCCAGGCCGCAGGGGGTTTGTACCGACCACAGTACGTCCGAATACCAGGCGCGCAGATCTTCATCAATAAAGCTCGCCGGCTCCAGCCGTAGGGTAGAAAAATCACACCGCTGGCGGATCGCTTCCGGCAGGTGCAGCGTGAGAAAATCATTCGCCGTCTCCGGGTGGCGAAGAAATCGCTTAAAGACCGCATCGTGCGGCGTTGAGGTCATCCGTTTTTTCATGGCCGTCCGCTTGCCTGAAAGAGAAGGAAAGCCGGACTCTACCATCGGTTTTTACTTCGTTGGTTTTGGCGATGATTTTATGGGAAGCGCCTCGGAGAATCGCGCAGCGGCCAGCCCGGCTGGCCGCCATCAGCAAAGCTTAGTAATCAAACTGACGGTAATAACGGCGGATATTAAGGTCATGCCCGGTATGGTGTTCAAAATGGGCCGCCAGCCTGTCCACCAGCAGGGTGGAAACCACGCACGGCGCCATAATCCAGCGGAAAGCCTCATCAATGCCGTTCAGCGGATAGTCGCGCGGGTCAATCACCACCAGATGGTCGGTGATCTTCTCAGCGAAGCGTTCAACGCGCTCATCCAGCGCCCGGCATTTACCCTCGCCTTTGACCAGGAACAGCGGGACCTCTTTTTCCAGCAGCTCCAGGGTGCCGTGGAAAAACTCGGCTGAACTCACCGATTTGGTCCGCTTCCACTGCATCTCTTCGAGAATACACATTGAGAACAGATAGACCTCACCCCACATTTCCGCCCCGCCGATCCACATCATATAGTCGCAGCCGTGATACTGAGCGGCGATTTTATCCGCCTGCGGATCGAACTGGCGTTTGGCCTGCAGGAGATTCTCCGGCAGCAACTCCAGCTGGCGGGCAAAACGATCGTAATCGGAAAATTCGCCGTGACGATAAATGACGCGGAAGAATAACCAGTAGAGCAGCATATATTCATATTCCACGCCGTTCTTGTGGCACATCGGAATATGCCAGCTCGCCGCCTCGGCTAATGGCGAATCGGCGTTACGGGTGATGGCCACCACGCGAATCCCCTGCGCTTTGCACCATTCGGCAATGGCTACCGACTCTTTGGTATCGCCGGACTTGGATAACGTCACCACCACCGCATCTTTATTTAATTTTTTATGTCCGCGATGGATTAATTCCGCCGCCTGCTCAAGGTAAACCGGCACGCTGGTTAATTCTTTTGCAAACTCATTTATTGCCATCATCGGCGCCAAAGAACCGCCCACCGAGGCGAAAAATAAGGCGCTACAGCCGCTCTGATAAATATCATCGGCAACGGTTTCCGCCTGTTTGCGCGCAGCGATGATCTCGCGAGCACTGGTCAGGTACTCGTCCTGATTAAAACCCAACATAGTTTTCTCCTGAATAATCAGATTTTACTTTTTAAGACGCGATCAAAATCGTCAAAAATACGTTTAGCCAGATCGATACCTTTCAGGCCGGCGGTATGCCAGGCCAGCATCTGGACGGGAACAATCAGCAGCAGCGGCGCCAGGTGATGTTCACACGGGCAGCTTAGCGCCAGCGTCTGCGCATCCTCTTCGTCGCTCAGCGTCAGCGTAAAGGCGCGGGCAATGGACGGCGCCATATAATCCCGCAGCGCCCGGCTCCGCGCATCCGGCGCATCTTCAATAAACAGCATCACATGGCGGGCATTGGCTTCCAGATAGGGGCCGTGCATATAGGCCTCAAGTTCAAAACCGCTGGAAGGCACGCGTACCGTTTCGGTAAATTTGGTTTCGAACTCCTTCGCGACGCCCACCAGCGCGCCATAGCCGGTGGCGACAAAGCGCTCGCCGCCCCGCAGCGCTTCGCCATGCCTGTCGATAAACCGCGAGGTGCGGTCAATGACATCCGGGATCGCCGCCGCCAGCCGCTGCAGTTCGGCAAGATAGCGCTGCTCCTCGGCCTCGCTGGCTTTCCCCTGGGCACGGGCAATCATCAGCGCCATCAGCAGCAAATTCAGCACCGTCGCGCTAAACCCGCGGGTGACAAACCCCACGCTCTCAATCCCGGTATTGATATCCAGTATCCCGTCGCAGGCCCGGGCGATCGGGCTTTGCGGATCGGAGGTCAGCGCAAAAACCGGCAGGCTCAATGCCTGCACCTTACGCATCGCCGCCAGCGTCGAGGCGCTTTTACCGCTCTGCGAAATCGCCACCACCAGATCGGTATGCGGATCGACCGCCTCGTAGTGCGTAAAGTTGTACGGCTCTTTAATCTCAACCAGGACGCCGAAGCGCTGCTCAAAGAAATAGCGCGCGCACAGGGCGGCGTTCAGCGACGAGCCGGTCGCCAACAGCAGAATGCGGCGCACCGGGTGCTGGCGGGCAAAGGTCTCAATCGCCGCCAGCTTTTGCCGGTAGTCGCGCAGGATCTGCGTCAGACAGGCCGATTCTTCGCTGATATAGGTCATCATCGTTGGTACCATTTTCGACTCCCGTTAAAATAAACCTATCCACGACCCCAGAATGCCCACCAGCGCCATTCCGCCGATAATAGAAAGCGGTTTAACCTTGCGCCCCAGCAGCCAGTAAACGATGCCAAAACTCACCAGCGGCAGCATGCAGGGCAGGATGTCGTTGATAATGTCCTGCACCTGGGTTTTCGCCTCTCCGGCGCCGAATGAGAGGGGGATGGTGATATCAATCATTGAGGCGGTCATCGCCCCGACCACCATCAGGCCGATAATCGACGCGCCGTAGGTCAGGCTCTCCATCATTCCGCTCTTCTGGATCCGCTGCAGTACCCCGGTACCCAGCACATAGCCCCAGCGGGTAAAGAACCAGCGCACCAGGATGTGCGGCACGTTGAACACCAGCAGAAACAGAATGGGACCGAGAATGTTGCCCTTTAACGCCAGGCTGGTGCCGATGCCGGTAGCGATCAGGCGCAGCGTGCCCCAGAAAAAGGAGTCCCCCAGCCCGGCCAGTGGCCCCATCAGCGACGCTTTGACGTTATCAATCGCGTTGGCGTCCATGTTCTTCTGCTGGCTATTCTTCTCCTCCATCGCCGTGGTGATCCCCAGCAGCAGGGTGACGATATGCGGCGTGGTATTGAAGAACACCAGATGCCGTTTCAACGCCCCGGCCAGCTCCTCTTTGCGCGGATAGAGCTTTTTCAGCACCGGAATCAGCGCGTAAACAAAGGCGAGATTCATCTGCCGCTCATAGTTCCACGAAAACTCCATCTGGAAGGAGCGCCAGAATACCCGGCGTAGATCGCGCGGCGTGATACGGGCCTCTTCCTGCGCCTGCGGTTGCAGAGTTTCTTCAGAAATCATCTTCGTCGTCATCGCTGACTCCTTGTTCTGTCGTCGTACGAGGTGAGCTCAGCGCGGTGACGTTAACCATCACCACCGCCACGATAGCGCCGAGAATAGCGATGCCGGTCACCGGGATTTTCAGGTAGGCCATCAGCACAAAGCCGAGGAAAAAGTACGGCGCGACTTTTTTATTAATCAGCAGCCTGGCGAGCATTGCGAAGCCGAGTGCCGGAATAATGCCGGTAGCGACGCTGAGCCCGTGTTTGATAAATTCCGGGATGGTATCGAGCAGGGATTTCACCGCATTGCTGCCGACCAGGAATGAGATAGTCACCACCGTGGCGAGCATCAGCGACAGCCCGAAGCCGGCAATCAGATGCATGCGCTCAATGCCGCCCGTATCCGCCCGCTCCGCGTAGCCGTCAGCCTTCTGGCTGAGCATCGGGATAAACATCCCCAGATAGACGTTTTTCAGGATCAGCGTCAGGGTAGCGATGGGCAGGCCAAGCAGCAGCGCCGTTTCCGTTCCCGCGCCGGAGGTAATGGCGAACGCCACGCCGAGAATACCGCCGGTTACCACATCAGGCGGGATCGATGCGCCGACGGAGAAAGAGCCGATAAACGCCAGCTCGAGCGTCGCGCCCATGATGACGCCGGTCTGGACATCCCCCAGCACCAGCCCGGTCAGCAGCCCGGTGACGATTGGCCGCGAAATCAGCGACGTCCCCAGGGCATATTCCGATTGCGCGATAAACGCCACCAGACCCAGTAAGAGAGCCTCTACCATAATCTGTCCTCCGCGGAGTTAAACGCATTGCGCAAAAAGCTGTTTGCGATCGTTAGGGACCTGGCGGATCTCAACTTCGACGCCTTTCCCGACCAGCTGCTGCAGTTGTTCAATTTCTTCCGGCAGTAAATTAATCGCCTTAGAAATATTTTTACTGCCCGCTTTGGCTTTTATTCCGCCGAGATTAATACTTTTTATCCCCTCGACGGCGCTGGCAATCCGCCAGGCGTCATTGACCGATTCCACGACGATAAAAAGATGATATTTATCCGTCACGCCGCTTTTTATCGATTCGATAGCGTCGTTAATATTTTTAATCACCAGTTTTACCGAAGGCGGTTTAGCGAGCTTAATTGTGGTTTTCCGCAGCTCATCTTCAGGGACATTATCGTTGGCGATTAAAATGCAATCGGCGCCGACATACTGGGTCCAGGAAAAGGCCACCTGGCCGTGAAGTAATCGATGGTCAACCCTTAATAGCGTAATCATGGTGTTCCCTCATTTCAGAAGTCTTTATCAATAGTCATCGCACTGGCAATCGTCTGATTGCAGTACTGAATGCTCTCTTTGGCGCTTGTTAATGCTTCAGAAATTAATTTCTCGGTATTTTCTTCGCCTGCGGAAATAAGTAAATCAATAATCAGCGGCAGGTTTAAACCGGACAATAAATGAAAATTAGGGCGCGATAAAAAACGCACAAACTCATTATTGACGCTACCGGCGAAAATATCCGTAATGACAATCAGCTCATCCTGGGTGGGGAAACGCGCCAGCAGCGTCTCCACCTGCTGCGTCAGATCGGCCTCCTCTTCGACGTAGGCGCAGAGAGTATAAATATCCGGCTGCTTACCGAGGATCAGCTCCACGGAGTTCAGCAAACCGTTAGCAAAGGTGCCATGGCTGGCAAAAATATAGTGTCGTTTCATCCTTACCTCGAAAGCGCATTCCACTGCTTTCTTAATTGCAACCGGCGTGCCAGAAACAGTGGCGTGCCGGTTAGCGCAAGGACGAACCGATGAAGAGTCTTAAAACTCTTGATCTTCCTGAATAAATTCCGTTTCTCGCGTCAGGATATCGTGAATGTAATACAGCTCAACGGCGGGGATTTTGACACTATATCCGTTCTCAATGACACTAAAGGCCTCGCGCAGAATAACCAGCTCGCTCTCCGGACACTGTTTGCCGGAATAATGGGATGGCGAAGCGTTACGGATCAGGCGTTCTATCAGACAGCTGATATGCACGTACAGCGCCACCTTGCGATCGTTAGGCACATCGCAGCCGGCCAGATGCTCATAGCGCAGTAAAAACTGCTCGACCTGATTGATCACTTTACCGGTATCGAGGATCGTCACCGACTCGATCACCCGGCGCAGCGAGAAATTTTTCAGGATCAGGTTATTGATCTCGCTGACCTGCTCAGCGGAGGCCAGTTCGCCGAAGATACGCATCAGCGGGCGGCTTCCTTCGCCGGAAATCAGCGAATCCAGCGAGATCCACGGCAGATCGGCGAGATGCGGATCGAGGGTGCCGACGATCGCCAGCACCTCATAGCGGCTGAGCATCGGCGCCCGCCGCGCGGGATCGGCGAGGGTTTCCACATCGCATGCCACAATATCGATGCCGAGCGTCTCAGGAATGCTGGCTTTTAACAGCGCCGACAGATTCGCCGCCGCCCCCAGACCGGTGGCGCAGGTTGTAAGAATCGCCCGCGGTTTGTCCGTTTGCGGGTAATAGAGCTGATGCTCAACCGCGAGGTCATTGCCTATCTCCCGGACGATATCTTCCAGCATATCGCCCTGCAAAACCCGCTCCCCGACGTACATCGCCATCCCGGTCGAGACGTTATTAATAATCGCCATCGGCGTGGACAGCCGGCGGTTGAAGTGGCTGTGAATGGCGTTCAGCGATCCCATGTCGACCAGGATGATCAGCCCGGAGGCCAGCGCGTGGCTCTCAATCCAGGCCATCACCTGATCGGCGATAGCCTCCGGCGTCACGTCGAGCGGCATATCGAATGACTCAAACAGCTGGCTTTTCAGCAACCGATTCGCCACGTTGGCGATGCTGCTGGCGGTGGCGTAACCGTGGGCGAGGATAACTGCCCGGATCACCTGCTGCTGGCTAATGGCGCCATTTTTCTGTAACCACAGCACCAGCAGCAGCAGGTCAATGCGTCGGGGTTCAATATCCAGCTTCAGCGCCAGCGCGGCGAGGATCTCTTCACAAAAGCGATACAGCAGCGGGTATTTCTGCGCCAGGAAATCCTCCAGCTGGCGGCTTTTCTCATTGCTCATCGTCGACTGCGCCTGGCGAGAACGATGAATCAGGTAGTGGCTCAGGGCGTAGATACAGTTGCCGTTAAACTGAATATTGAAGCGCTTTTCAAGGCGATAAAACTCCTCCCGCACCTGATGGGTTATCAGCAGCAGCAGATGCGAGCTGTTGGCATCATGATTATCGAAAATCAGCCGATCGAAGAGGGTTTCCATTTCCTCGCCCATGCTTTTTTGCGCCTCTTCCCAGACCGTTTTTTTACTCAGCACCGCCTCATACAGCGCGAGAACGCGGCACTGAGCATCATAGATCAGCCCCTGAACCGGGTCGCGCGCGCGCAGCAGCCAGACCAGGCTGGTCTGCGGTTCAATAAGCAGCGGCTCCTGCTGGCCCATCGGTTCGCTAAGCGCCGGCGTCGCGGCCATGATATTTTCCGGCAGATCGTGCAGCGTGACGTTTAGCCTCTCGCTGCCCGGAGACCTGGCCCACGCCGACGCGACGGCGTACTTGACGACATTCTTCAGCTCACCGACGTTGCCGCGATAAACGTAGTGCGTCAGCACCTGTAAAAGCCGGGGCGTCAGCTGCAGCCGGGCGGACAGCGTGCGGGCCTCCTGCCAGAAAAACTGCAGCGTTAACGCTTCTTTCTCGCCGCGGCTGCGGTTTTGTAAATCAGGCAGGCTAATGAGGATCGGGATACGACGAATAAAGGTGGTCAGAAACGTGCTGTGAATATCTTCGGTGGTGGCAAACACCAGCCGCAGCGAAATCGGCATCCCCTGCGCCGTCTCTCCCACCCGATAGATCTCTTTGCGGTCCAGCCAGGTGAAGAGCTTCTCCTGGCCCTGCGCATCGAGGCGGTGGACTTCATCGAGAAACAGCACGCCGCCGTTTGCCGCTTCAAACGCCCCGGCCTTATCGCCCTGCGCGCCGGTAAACGCGCCTTTGACGTAGCCAAACAGGTTGGCGGCCAGCAGCTCCGGGTTGCTGGCGTACTGGGCGCAGTTGAAGCAGACAAAGGGCGCATCGGGCGCCAGCAGTCCCTGGGCGATAGCAAACTCGTGCATCAGCTCCGCCATATAGCTTTTGCCGGTTCCGCTGTCGCCGACGATCAGCAGCGGCAGCCCGCCGTTGGGATAAAACAGCGCGGTTTTCATCTGTTCGATAGGCTTGCGCAGGCTACCGTCATGGCCGGTAAGCAATGAAAAATGATCCGCCTGTTCCGGCTGCCGGTCGCTCTCCGCGAGCAGCTCCGCCATACTGGCGTACTCGCTGCGGGAAAGGGGGAAAAACTGCTGGCAGAAGGCGGCCTTATGCAGGAAATAGACCGGACGGGTATTAATCTTCACCAGCACATCCTGGGCCACCAGCTGATTCAGATAGTGGCTGGCGGTGTTTCTTTGCATCGCAAAACGCCGGGCCAGGTAGCCGGCGGTGAAGACCTCGCTCAGGTTATCCGGATCAAAAAAATCGGTCTGATTTTGCAGAAAAGCCAACAGTTCCGTTTTACGCATCGCATCCCCCATCAATGCCATCATAGGTACTTAGAGCCTCTTCCAGTAGGCGTTATTGGCGCAGGCAGTTTGAACACGGCCAGCGCGGAAGAACCGGAGCGTACACGTAGTACGTGAGGATTATTCGCTACGCTCCCCCTCCAGGCCGCCCTGAGGGCGTTCAAAACTCTGCGAGTTTTGTCTGAGCACTGCCCAGGTTCAAAATGGCAAGCAAAATAGCCCTAATGGGATAGGCTCTTATGATGCGGGAAATCCACCAACCGTTGGCGCTTAATTTATTTTTTGCGGTTCAGAGCACAAAAAAAACGGCGCCCAAATCCGCGGGCGCCGCACAACAAACCGACTACAGCCGCCTCAGGGCCTCCCGCATCCCCGCGCTCAAAATGACTTCCAGATACCGCGTGACCTGTTCGGCAAGCCCCGGTATTGCCGTCAGATCTTCACCCCAGTGCCCGGTATCCTGCAGGACTTCGGTGACCAGTTCATGCAGCGGGCGGCCTTGCGCCACCTGCGCCCATCCTGCGGCAAAACGGCTTAGCCAGACATCATCATCCTGCAGCGGATACGCCTGCCCGTCGCGCTGCCCGCGATAGAAGGCGATGAGCGCCGCCAGGGCGAACGTTAGCCGCGGCGGGATTGCGCCGTGCTGGCGGATATGCGTCAGCAGCTGCGGCAGGATCCGGGTGCGAAATTTGGTCATGCCGTTCAGGGCGATAGAGAGCAGCTGATGGCGAATCCAGGGATTAAGAAAGCGCCCGGTCACGGCATCGGCAAACTGCCTCAGCTCATCGGCCGGTAAATCCAGCGCCGGAATAATCTCCTCGTCGATAGTTTGCTGCACATAATGGCGAATGGCTTCGTCCTGCATCGCTTCGCCAACGGTATCGACGCCGCACAGCCACGCCACCGGCACCAGCGCGGTGTGCGCGCCGTTAAGAATGGCGACTTTGCGCTCTTTATAGGGCCGGATATCCTCTACGAGACGGATATTGAGCGGGTAACGTTCGAGCCGCAGCGTCTTCGCCAGCGCCTGCGGCCCCTGGATAACGAACAGCCAGAAGTATTCGGCGGTATCCAGGAAAGCATCATGGTAGCCCAGCTCCGCTTCGAGCTTTTCCGCTTCCTCGCGCGGGTAGCCGGTGACGATGCGATCAACCAGCGTTGAACAAAACGTATTGGCGGTCTCAACCCAGTCGCGAAAAGCCGCGGGCAATTGCCACTCTTCGGCATAGCGCAGCACCAGCGCCTTCAGCGCTTCGCCGTTGTAGTCGATCAGCTCACACGGAATCATCGTCCATCCCTTATCCGCTGCGCCGTTGAAATGGCGGAACCGTTCGAACAGCAACTGGGTCAGCTTCGCCGGAAAGCTGACCGGCGGCTTATCGTCAGGCCGGTCTCCGGCGTGATAGCTGATGCCCGCTTCGGTGGTATTTGAAAATACGAACGCGATCGCCGGATTACGAGCCAGCGCCAGATAGCCGGCAAAATCCTGCCACGGGTTGATCTCGTTATTCACCGATCGAATAATCCGCGCCTCGCTCACCGCCTCGCCGCGTTCGTCCAGCCCGCGGATCGCCGTGGTGTAGAGTCCGTCCTGGATATTAAGCGACGGCGGAAACTCGGTGTTGATCGGGCGAATGATGGTCACGCCTGCCGCCAGATCGGTTTGCTCATTCAGCAGGTCCAGCTGCCAGTCGATAAACGCCCGCAGGAAGTTGCCTTCGCCGAACTGAATCACGCGCGTCGGGTACCGCGGCCCGGGAAAATCTTTTCTGTTTAACGATTTCATAGCCTTTCCTGCTAAAAATGAATGACGCCTTTGATAAGCTGGCGATTGTTAATCACGTCGTTTTCGTAAATCTCAGCCAGCGACCTGAAATCGTAGCGGTGGGTCAGCATCATCCCGGCGGTCACTTTCCCCTCGGCCATCAGCCGCCCGACTTTGGCAAAATCCTCTTCCGTCGCATTACGGCTGCCCATCATGGTCGTCTCTTTCTTATGAAACTCCGGGTCCGGGATCTGCAGCTCACCTTTAAACAGGCCAACAAAGATGATGCTGCCGCCGTGGCGGATTAAATTCACCGTATTGTTCATCGCCTGCTGATTCCCCGTGGCGTCGATCACCTTCTGCGCCAGCGAACCACCAAACGCGGCACACAGCCGTTCGGTGAACTGCGGGTCGGAAGGGTCGAGCGTGGCCAGACCAAGGTGCTGCGCCACGTGGTCGCGCCGCGCCGGGCTGGTATCCGCCACCACCACCTGCGCCCCGTCGGCTTTGGCGATCGCCGCCGCCCCGAGACCAATGGGGCCCGCGCCGACCACCAGCACCTGCTCTCCCGGCTGGATAGCGGCGCGACGCACCGCGTGGGCGCTGATGGCAAAAGGCTCAATCAGCGCCGCGGCTTCCGGCTCGACGTCATCCACCACCAGCAGATTTTTTACCGGCACGCAGAGGTACTCGCTAAACCCGCCGTCCCGATGTACGCCGATCACGGAAATTTTCTCGCAGCAGTTTGTCCGGCCGCTCAGGCAGGCCGGACACTGACCGCAGGCGACGTAGGGTATGACGGCAACCTGCTGTCCGCTTTTCAGATTAAGAATATTTTTACCCAGACCGATAATCTCACCGCATATTTCATGACCGAGTACGCGCGGATAGCTAAAAAAAGGTTGATTCCCTCCCCAGGCATGAATATCCGTACCACAAATCCCCACCGTTTTTATTTTAATAAGTACTTCATCATCGCCGGGAATGGGAATCTGGCGTTTTTCCCAGCGCAATATTTTGGGTTCCTGACACACTAATGTATTCATCGACGTCATAATAATTTCCTCCGTATTTGTTTGTTTAGATATCGATGAAAAACAGAGGTGAGAATAAATTCATTGCAAAAACTGTGAAATCTCACGCACAAAACTGTTTTAAATCCGGCTTTAATAGCTAAAAAAATGGAGATGCATAATGAGCCGCTCGCAAAATCTTCGTCACAACGTCATTAACCAGGTCATTAACGATATGGCGCGCGGCTTTCTTCCGTCGCCGCTGCCCTCACAAAGCGCGCTGGCGGAGATGTACAACATCAGCCGCACCACCGTGCGCCATATCCTCAGCCACCTGTGCGAGCGCGGCGTGCTGCGCCAGAGCGGTCAGGACTACCAGATCCTTCGCCAGCCGGAGATGCAGGACGGCTTCGATGGCTCCAGCGCCTCGCTGGCCGAACAGAACCGTCTCTTCGAGCAGGCGTTTTACACCATGATTAACCAGCGCCAGCTGCGCGCCGGAGAGATATTTTCCGAGCTACAGCTGGCGCGTGCTGCCGGCGTCAGCCCGGTCGTGGTCAGGGAGTTTTTGTTGAAATTCAGCCGCTACAACCTGATTGAAAGCGAAAAGCGCGGCCAGTGGAATATGAAGAAGTTTGAGCAATCCTGGGCCGAGCAGCTGTTCGAACTGCGGGAAATGCTGGAAACCCACGCGCTACAGCACTTCCTCAACCTCCCGGACAACGACGCCCGCTGGCTGCAGGCGAAAACCCTGCTTGAGCGCCATCGCGCCCTGCGTGACAGCATCGGCGACAGCTTTCGTATGTTTTCCCAGCTCGATCGCGACTTTCATTCTCTGCTCCTGTCCGCGGCTGAGAATATATTTTTTAATCAATCACTTGAGATTATTTCCGTGATTTTTCACTTTCACTATCAGTGGGATGAGAGCGACCTTAAACAGCGCAATATCATCGCCATTGATGAACATATGACTATCCTGAGCGCGCTCATCTGCCGCAGCGATCTGGACGCCAACCTGGCGCTGCGTAACCACCTGAACTCGGCGAAGCAATCAATGATTAACTCGCTCAGGCAGAGCGAATCCCTGGCTTATTAAGTACCGATTAAAAACAGAAAATGATAATCAGCAGCACAGATCTCAAAACATAAACCAGCGCCAGAAAAAAGGTTATTTATGCTGAAAACAAGTCGACTTACTTTACTGTGAAATAGGTGGGTGGGGTTTAAACCATTCGATGTCACTTGTCGTTCAAATAGAATAACCAGGAGTCAGGCGTGGAATCACGAAATATCACTATCGACCCGCAGACAACCTTTGATAAAGGAAAGGCGGAGACGATGACTGTTCCGTTAGATAATACGTTAACGCGTAGTACTCGCATTAAAAAAATTCAGACAACGGCAATGATCCTGTTATTTCTGGCGGCGGTGATTAATTACCTCGACAGAAGTTCATTGTCCGTCGCGAACTTAACGATTCGCGAGGAGCTGGGGCTCAGCGCCACCGAAATCGGGGCGCTGCTGTCCGTTTTCTCGCTGGCCTACGGCATCGCCCAGCTCCCCTGCGGGCCGCTGCTGGACCGTAAAGGTCCGCGCATCATGCTGGGGCTGGGGATGTTTTTCTGGTCGCTGTTTCAGGCGGTCTCGGGGATGGTGCACAGCTTTACCCAGTTCGTGCTGGTGCGTATCGGCATGGGGATCGGCGAAGCGCCGATGAACCCCTGCGGCGTCAAGGTGATCAACGACTGGTTTAATATCAAAGAGCGCGGCCGCCCGATGGGCTTCTTTAACGCCGCCTCGACGATTGGCGTCGCGATCAGCCCGCCTATCCTTGCCGCCATGATGCTGATGATGGGCTGGCGCGGGATGTTTATCACCATCGGCGTGCTGGGGATCTTCGTCGCTATCGGCTGGTATATGCTCTATCGCAACCGGGAAGATATCTCTCTCACCGCCGATGAGCAGGCCTACCTTAACGCCGGAAGCGTCAACGTTCGCCGCGACCCGCTGAGCTTTTCCGAATGGCGCAGCCTGTTTAAAAACAAAACCATGTGGGGAATGATGCTGGGCTTCAGCGGCATCAACTATACCGCGTGGCTGTATCTGGCCTGGCTGCCGGGCTACCTGCAAACGGCGTATAGCCTCGATCTGAAAAGTACCGGTTTTATGGCCGCCATTCCGTTCCTGTTCGGCGCCGCCGGTATGCTTATCAACGGCTACGTCACCGACTGGCTGGTTAAAGGCGGCATGGCGCCGATCAAAAGCCGTAAAATTTGCATTATTGCCGGGATGTTCTGCTCCGCCGCGTTTACGTTAATTGTGCCGCAGGCCACTACCTCTATCGCCGCGGTGCTGTTAATCGGTATGGCGCTGTTCTGCATCCACTTTGCCGGCACCTCCTGCTGGGGGTTGATTCACGTCGCGGTGGCCTCGAGAATGACCGCGTCCGTCGGCAGCATCCAGAACTTCGCCAGCTTTATCTGCGCCTCCTTCGCGCCGGTGGTGACCGGGTTTATCGTCGATACCACCCACTCATTCCAGCTGGCGCTGATTATCTGCGGCTGCGTGACCGCCCTCGGCGCGCTGGCCTATATTTTCATGGTTCGTCAGCCGATTAGCGACCCGCGTAACGGCTGAATCTCAACGCCCTGCTGGCGGCGGGGCGCTCAACGTTGCGCTCATTTCATACTGTTTTAATGCCATGGGCGTATAGCCGGCGGCGTGAAACAGCGGCGTAAAGCGCTCCGGGATGGTCACCGAGGTCCCGAGCCCCGGAAAGCGTTTGGCGAGCTCCATCAGCATTTCCCGTCCCAGCCCGCGCCCGCGGGCGGCGGGATCGACCCATAAAAACTGCAGCTGCGGCCTGCTGGTTAAGGTCGCCAGCACGGCGAAAGCCTGTTGATGTAGGCTCAGCGCCCGGCACGGCAGGGTGCTGAAGGTGAGCGGGTCCATCAGCCACGGCAGCTGGCCGTTAATCTCGGCGCCGGCCCTGCGCGTCAGCGCCAGCACGTCATACTCCTGCAATACGGATGACTCCTCGCTCGCGGCCTGCGCGCTCAGATAGCCGCACAGCCCGTGCCGCACCTCGAAGCCCAGCGATTGATACAGCGCCACCGCGGCGTGGTTGTCGCGGATAACCTCCAGCCACATCCGCCGTACGCCCTGCTCGCGCAGCGCGTCGATAAGCGGCGACATCAGCCGGCGGCCAACGCCCTTTCCGCGATACGCAGGCCGCACCGCGAACGCCGCCAGCCTGGCTTCATCGCCGCGTCGGACGACGACCGCCATCGCCGCGGGGACATCTCCATCCAGCCAGACGCAGGAATCCAGCAGGCTCAGCCCTTCGGCGCTAAAACGCTGGACAAAAACCTCTACCGATAGCGTGACGGGAACCAGGTAATCTTCGAAACAGTCGCAAAGGATCGTCGTCAGCTGCGCGACGCTGAACTGGGTGGCGGAAACGGCGGTAAGCTCCATACATTTCTCCCGGAGGCTGCTATGCTGAGGTGATGAAAACTAACACTATAACCGCCGCCGCGACGTTACGCCTGACTGAGGAGAGAGACATCCCTCTTCTGCCCGCCATTGAGCGCTCGGCGGCCCAGGCTTTTCGCCAGATCCCGGCGCTGGCCTGGCTGGCGGAAAGCGAAGTGATAAGCCCCGAGCGCCACCGGCTGTTTCTTGAAACTGACCACAGCCTGCTGGCCGTGGCCGATGACCAACCGATAGGCTTCCTGCTGAGCGAACCGCTGGACGATGCGCTGTTTATCGTGGAGATCGCCGTTCATCAGGCGTGGCAGGGACGAGGCGTTGGCCGCATGATGCTGGAGCAGGTTATAGAGACAGCCCGCCAGGCGGCGTATCCGGCGGTCACGCTCACCACCTTCCGCGATGTGCCGTGGAACGCGCCGTTTTACACGCGCCTGGGGTTTTCAATGTTAAGCGAGCTAAGGCTACCGGCAGGGCTGGCGGCGAAAAGGGAGCTGGAAACGGAACACGGCCTGCCGCCGGAAACGCGCTGCGCCATGCGCTTAGCGCTGTAGCCTCCGGCGCTGATTTCAGCGGCGGAATATGGTACAAAGTACCATTCAAAACTTACCCGTTGATACCCGTATGTCCTGGTCAATCGATATCATTTCCTGCATTACCGATCGCTTTGTGGAACTCACGGCGACCGAAAAACGCATCGCGCAGTTCATTCTCGATGATGTCGCGGCGGCGGCGGAGCTGCCCATCGCGGAGATGGCGCGCCTGACCCACACCAGCCAGGCCTCGGTCACCCGCTTTGCCCGGGCGCTCGGCTGCAAAGACGTCCGCGAACTGAAGATGAAGCTCGCGCAATCCCTGGCGGTCGGGCAGCGATTTATCCTCGATGTTCCGGACCTTGAGGGCGTGCAGGGGATCTACGAGTCGATCATCGGCGTGCTGGAAACCAACCGCCGGGCGCTGGACATTGAAGCGCTGAAGCGCGCGGTGAGCTGGCTGAGCGACGCGCGGCAGATCCTGGCCCTCGGGATGGGCGGCGGCTCCACCATCTGCGCCCAGGAGATCCAGTACCGTCTGTTTCGCCTCGGCCTGCCGGTGGTCAGCCAGAACGACGGCCTGCTGGTGCGCATGATGAGCTCGGCGGTGACGCCAAAGGATGTGGTTATCGTGCTGTCGCTGGGCGGCTATACCCAGGAAATTATTGAGAGCGCGGCGATTGCCAGGCAGTACGGCGCAAAGGTCATTGCCATCACCCCCGCCGGAACGCCGCTGGCGGAGCAGGCGGATCTGGTGCTGCCGCTGCTGGTGCGCGAAAACGACTATATCTTCAAGCCCAGCACTTCACGCTATGCGATGCTGGCGATGGTTGACGTGCTGGCCACCGAACTGGCGATGGCCAACAAAACCCAGGCAAAGGGCAGGCTGCGCCGGATTAAGCTGGCGCTCGACAGCCATCGCGGCGGCGTCGACAGGCAGCCGCTGGGCGATTAACCGCTGCGGGCGGCGGCGATAAACCTCTCCGCCTGCTGACGGGTACGCTCCACGGCCTGCCCGGCGCGATACAGATCGCTTCCCAGACCGGCGCCGGCGCATCCCGCCTCGACCCAGCTCTCCAGATTCTCCGGCGTCACGCCGCCGACCGCCAGCACCGGCACCTCCGGCGGCAGCACCGCTTTCAGCGCCCGAATATAGTCCGGGCCGAAGGTGGAAGACGGGAAAATCTTCAGCCACTGCGCCCCGGCGTCCAGCGCGCTAAACGCCTCGGTCGCGGTAGCGCATCCTGCGCAGACCCGCATTCCGCGCGCCACCGCCCGGCGGATGGTCGCCGGCTGAGTATTCGGCGTCACGATAAGCTTCGCCCCGGCATCGGCCAGAAAATCGACCTGCTCCACCTTAAGCACCGTTCCCGCGCCAATCACCGCCTGCTCGCCGAAGCGCGCGGCCATCTGCGGAATGCTCTGCTGCCAGTCCGGTGAATTGAGCGGAATTTCGATATAGCGAAATCCCGCCTTTATCAGCGTCTCAATATGCTCCGCCGCCTCAGCGGGGCGAATACCGCGTAAAATCGCTACCAGTTTAATCTTGTCCATGCATTATCCTCGCCATGCCGCCCAGCAGCGCCTCATCGCCGTTACAGCTGTTAACCGTCATTCCGCGCGCCCTCATCGCCCGGCTGTAGCGGGCATTCAGCGCCGGGTCGCCAACCAGCGTGACGCCGGAGGTACGGTAACGCTGCCCGAGGGTCGCCACCTCCGCGCCAATCAGCAGCCCGGAGAGATAGTCGCTGACCGAGGTTGCCGCCAGCGCCCCGAGTACCCGGGCAGCTCTGGCAACAAACAGTTCGCTAATCAGCGACGGCTGCGCCAGCCCTTTTTCCAGCCCCTGTTCAAACGCCGCCTCGTCCGCCTGCTGGGCCGGCAGCCCTTTGCCGATCAGCGATTGCGTCATCAGCAGATGGTGCAGTTCGCCGGTCATCGCCGTGGCAAAATGACGCACCATGCCGTCCGTCACCTGTACCCATTTGCAGTGGGTGCCCGGCAGCACGTAGCACTCCGCTGGCGCCAGCTCCATAGCCCCCAGCAGCTGCGTCTCTTCGCCGCGCATCACGTTGAACTCCCCGTCCCGGGCAATCTTGAGCCCGGGAATAATCCACACGCCTTCAGCCACGGCGCATCGCTGCTGCCCCGGCGCGTCGATCGCCGCCGGGCAGGCCACATACGGCACCGCTTGCCAGCCCGCATCGCTGCCGATCATCCCGGCCATCAGCACCGGCAGCATTTCGGCGCCGCGCCAGGGGGCCACATGCTCCGCGAATACGTCAGCGGGCGATCGTCCGTTCAGGCGGGTGATGCCCAGCGGCAGCTGCTTCGTTCCGACGCACTGGCCGTTGCGAATCAGCCAGCCGCGCAGCTGGGTAGAGCCCCAGTCGACGGCAATATAGTTTTTGATTCCCATCTGCTTAGCCCCGCGACGTATTGCGTTTGCCAATGGGTAGCGGCGGCGCAGAGGGTCGACTTTCACGTTCGCGGGTGATCGTCTCAAGCGCTTCTTCACGGCTCATGCTGCTGGCCGGCGTCACCAACGTCACCAGCACAGAGGCGACCAGGCTGGTCAGGACCGATGGAATACACGGATTGCCCCAGAAAGCCAGCCAGTCGCTGTCCATCAGCACCACTACCGAGGCTCCTGCCCCACCGGCCAGCGCGGCAACCGCGCCCTGCCAGTTAAAGCGAATCCAGAAGCGGCCAAGCATGGTACAGATAAACATCCCCGACATGATCATCGAGATCATTTTGGTGATATAGCTGATGATGTCGTTGGAGGTCAGTGCGAACAGCAGCGCCAGGGCGATAACCAGCACGAGGAACATCCGGGACAGGCGAATCGCTTTTTCCGGCGCAGGCATATGTCCTGTCGTCAGGGTATAGAGGTCGCGAAGCATAATAGAGACCGCAGCAATGGCATCAGAGCTACCTGAAGACATATTGGCCGACATGCCGGCAATCAGAATCGCCATCGCCAGTACCGGTGGCAGCACCTGCGTGGCAAACAAGAAGGCGAAACCGCTATTTTCCAGATTGGCATTCATTGTCCACACCGCCATACCGATAATCGCCGGCAGGAAGGAGAAGCCGAGATACAGCAGACCCGTGATGGTGAAGGACTGACGTACCGAGGAGACGGTCTTCGCCGAATAGATTCGCTGGCGATAAGAAGGTGTCGCCAGCACGCCGACGCCAATCACCATCGCCAGGGAGAACGCGGGGAGTATGCCCAGCTTATCAACGGCAAATAAACTTTGTGCCGCCGGATCAACCGTCTGCTGAATATGGCTCCAGCCGCCGACGTGATGTACCGCCAGAATCGCCATCAGGATAAAACCGACGAACAGAACAATCGACTGAATAGTATCGATCCAGACGACCGCAGAGTAACCGCCGATACCGACATACACCACAAAGGCCAGCGCAATAATAATTTTGGCCATATTAATATCGATACCGCTGGCCCAAGCGAGATACAGACCGCCACCTAAAATATGCGCACCGAGCCACCCGATAGAGGCAATAAAAATAAGAATAGCGACCAGGTTTTTAATAATCTTACTGCCGCCGGTGTAATAAGACATTTCTTCGCTCATGGTCATGAAGCGAAATTTACGCACCGGCGCAAATAGCCACGCCACCAGCAGGATACCGATCGCACCGCCAAGGCCATATAGCATCCCCGCCCAGCCGTTAGTGTAGCCAAACCCGACGGCACCGACGCTGGAGCCGGTGCCCACCATGGTACCGACGGTTGATCCCAGAGTCAGAATCATCGGCAGTGAACGACCACCCAGTAAAAAATCTTCGCCGGTTTTTTGCTTACGCGATACATACCAACCTAACGTAATCATCGCGCAGGCATAAATCGAAAACCAAATCAGAAATGACATATTATTCATTGCTCACATCCAGACGTAATAAATAATACTCGTACTGCTGAATATTATAAGTTGATAGAAACAATGCCTGAAAAAAGGCAAAGAGACACCGCTGGCGTCATTCTGTTTATTCAGTCTGGCGCCAATATCACATTTTTTCTTATTCCCCTCCGGGCGGAGGGGATGCCATTTTTCGCGCTCGGATTTACACGCGAGCCGCGTTATAACAGGTCACATCTACTTCGACTTTACAATCCACCACCAGGTCCGCGACGCAGCAGATACGGGCGGGCGGGTTGTCGCCAAAGAACTCGCGGAACACTTTATTGAAAGACTGGAAATAGCGCGCATCGGTGAGGATCACCTTGACGTGCACCACGTCGGCCAGGGTGTAGCCCGCTTCGGTCATGATATCCACGCAGTTCTGAATCGCCAGACGCGCCTGGTCGACAATTCCGCCTTCCACCACTTCACCGTCCTTCATCGGCGTCTGGCCGGAAACGTACAGCCAGCCCCCCGCCTCCACCGCGCGCGCGAACGGCAGATGCTGCCCGCCGGTGCCGGTACCGCCTTCTACGCCATAACGTTTAATACTCATTTTGCACTCCTTAGTTCATTTGGCGGCGCAGGAAACGCCCCGCGCGCCCGATAATCTTTTTGTCGCTGCCGTAGCTCATCACGCCGTTGACCATCACCGCCTCGATCCCCTCCGCCGGTTGTTTCGGGTCGGAGAAGCTGGCGACATCGCGCACCGTCTGCGGATCGAACAGCACCAGATCGGCAAAGTAGCCCACTTTCACCAACCCACGATCCGCCAGCTGGAAACGCGCCGCCGACAGCCCGGTCATTTTGTGGATAGCTGTGGTCAGCGGAAACAGCCGTTCATCGCGGCAGTAGTGGCCCAGGACTCGCGGGAACGCGCCCCACAGCCGCGGATGCGGCATCGGGTCGTTCGGCAGACCGTCGGAGCCGATCATGGTCACCGGGTAACGCAGCACCCGCCGCACGTCCTGCTCGTCCATGTTGTAGTAGATGGCGCCTGCGGGCCTCAGCCGCGCCGCCGCCTCGTGCAGGCTAACCTGCCAGCCGTCGGCAATCTGCCGCAGGGTTTTCCCGGCCTGCTCGGGCTGCGCTTCCGACCAGGTGATGACGATATCGAACTCATCGGTCACCTGCTTCATATCCAGCGTCGATGAGCTGGCGGAGTAGGGATAGCAGTCGCAGGCAATCTCCTGGCGCTGGCGCATCTCATCGAAGAAGGCCAGCGTCTCGCGGGTGCGGCCCCAGTTTTTCGCGCCGGCGCACTTATGATGCGAGACCACCACCGGCACGTTGCCGTGGCGGCCAATGCGGAACGCCTCGTCGAGCGCCTCCAGAATCGGCTCGAACTCAGAACGCAGGTGGGTGGTATAAATTCCCCCCTCCGCCGCCAGCTCCTCGGCCAGCGCCATCACCTCTTCGGTGGTGGACTGAAACGCGCTGGCGTAGGCTAGCCCGCTGCTCAGACCCAGCGCCCCCTGGCGCAGCGCGTCGCGCAGCTGCACCCGCATTCCGGCGATCTCGGTGTCCGTCGCCGGACGGAACAGATCGTCCATATGGTTATTGCGCAGCGCGGTATGGCCAATCAGCGTGCCGACGTTCAATGACGGCTTCGCCGCCTCCACCGCCTGGGCGTAAGCGTCAACGGTGGGGTAAACAAAGTGCTCCTGCTCGCCCAGCAAGTTCATCGGGTCAGGCACGCCGTCGCGCAGGGTCGCCGTCGCCGCGCTGATCCCGCAGTTGCCGACAATCACCGTCGTCACCCCCTGACTCAGCTTGGGCAAATAGGCTGGCATACGAATGACGTTGATGTCGTCATGGGTATGCACATCGATAAACCCGGGCGCCAGCACGCGCCCCTGCCCGTCAATCACCTGCTCCGCCGGCAGGTTCAGCGCCGGGGCCATATCTACAATCCGATCGCCCTTCACCGCCACGTCGCCGCGAAACTGCGGTCCGCCGCTGCCGTCAATGACCGTGACGTTTTTGAAAAGCCAGTTAACTTTCATCGCAATGACTCCCTTTCAACTCTGTCGACAAGTTAACCATTTACAAGGCGGAAAAACAGTGGAAAACTACGCAAAAACCAGATCAAATTGCGATACTTTTATTCACAAACAATAAAAATCACATATTAAATTTATATTTTTCAATTAATTAAAATTGATACTCAGCTTTATTCCGAGCATAAACCCTAAAAGGATAGTGTTATGAAATACCACTCCGATACGCTTATTCCGCACAAAGCCGCCGTGATGGCCGCTCCGGCAAATCTGCTGGCGGAGGAGGTCTGCCTCCCCGCCGCGCTGCTGAAAAAAACGGCGCTGGAAAATAACATCGCCTGGATGCAGCGCTACGCCGACGCGCGCGGCGTCTCGCTGGCGCCGCACGGTAAAACAACGATGACGCCGTGGATTTTTCAGGCCCAGCAGCGGGCGGGCGCATGGGGAATCGGCGTGGGCAGCGCCTGGCAGGCCAGCGCGGCGATGGCCAGCGGCGTTGAGCGCGTTCTGATGGTCAATCAGCTGGTCGGCAGGGCGAATATGCAGGCGGTATCGCGCCTGAAGGCGCATTACCGGGCGGCGGAGTTTATCTGCTGCATCGATAGCCTCGCCAACGCCCGCGCGCTGTCGGCCTTTTTCAGCGAACGGCGGCAAACGCTGGACGTGCTGATTGAACTGGGCGTGGCCGGCGGGCGCTGCGGCTGCCGCAGCGTTGAGGATGCGCAGGCCCTGGCGGAGGCCGTCGCGGACCTTCCGGGCCTTAAGCTGCGCGGACTTGAGCTGTATGAAGGGGTGTTGCACGGCGACGATCCGCAGCCGCAGGTGGAAGCTCTGCTGCACCAGGCCGCCGATTTGGCCTGCCGGATGGCGCATCTGGTTGAGGGGGAGTTTGTGCTGACCGGCGCCGGTACCGTCTGGTATGACGTGGTGTGCAATATCTGGCTGGCGGCGAAGAAACCGGCGCGGTGCCGGATCGTTATCCGCCCCGGCTGCTATATCACCCACGATCGGGGGATCTACGATATCGCGCAGAAAGCGCTGGCGGCGCGCGATCCGATCGCCTGCGATCTGGGCGGTGATTTAACCTCGGCGCTGGAGCTGATGGCGATGGTCCAGTCGGTGCCGGAAGCGGATCGCGCGGTGGTCAACTTCGGCAAACGCGACTGCGCCTTCGACGCCGGACTGCCGCAGCCGATCGCTCGCTATCGCAACGGCGCGCAGCTGTCTGCGGCGGGGATCGAGAGCGTGGGGATTATGGATCAGCACTGTATGCTGCGCCTCGCGCCGGGCAGCGACGTGCAGGTTGGCGATATTCTGGTGTTCGGCACCTCGCATCCGTGCCTGACGTTTGATAAATGGAAAACCCTGCTGCTGGTGGACGAGCAGTATAACGTGCTGGAAGAGCTCGATACCCTGTTCTGACCGGCCGGGAATTCCCCGGATGGCGGCTGGCGCCTTATCCGGGCTACGGGATGGCACCGGCCCGTAGCCCCGGTAAGCACAGCGCGACCGGGGAAATATTTCTAGCTTCACGGAAGGAAAATTACGCCTCTTCCTCTCCACCCACCCCATTCCCCAGGGCGATAAACTCCTCCAGCAGCGCGGTAAGCTGACGCATTTTTTCGACGGTAAATTGGGCTTCTATCTGGCGATAGGCTTCTTCGACCTGGGCCTGGGCGCTTTCATACAGCTTCAGGCCCGCAGGCGTCAGCGAAACGTACAGCTTGCGCTGATCGTTAACCGGTTTTAAACGCAGCACCAGGCCGTCGCGCTCCATGCGGGTCAGAATACCGGTCAGGCTCGGACGTAAAATACAGGCGCGAAAGGCCAGATCGTGAAAATCCATCGACGGATTTTCGGCGAGGATACGCACGATACGCCACTGCTGCTCGGTCAGATTGTGGCGTTTAACGATGGGCCGAAAGTGGGCCATCGCCGCTTCCCGCGCCTGCAGCAGCGCGATAGTTAACGAATCATGCATCACATACCTCTGAAATAAATCCCCAATCTGTTAATAAGTTAATAATTAGCGCTAATTCCTTATGAAGGCAACCGGTTTCTGCCTCTGAAAAGTACCAGAAGGTACAATAAAATTAATTATCTAATTGATTAACAACAAATAAAAAACATAACTGTAAATTTATTGTTAATCAGATCACAAAACATTCACTTCTGTTTGCCAAACCTTTCCGCAAAGCATAAAAGATGATCATTAACATATTAATGAATTAACTAACTTCCTAATTCCGTAGCAGAGGAGTGGTCAATGAAAGGCACCATCTTCGCCGTGGCGCTTAACCACCGCAGCCAGCTCGACGCCTGGCGCGAAGCGTTCCAGCAGGCCCCGTATAAAACCCCGCCGAAGACCGCGGTCTGGTTTATCAAACCGCGCAACACCGTTATCGGCGACGGCGAGAGCATTCCCTATCCACAAGGCGAAACCGTGCAGAGCGGCGCCACCGTGGCGCTGATCGTCGGTAAAACCGCACGCAAAATCGCCGCGGAAGACGCCGCGGCTTATATTGCCGGCTACGCGCTGGCGAACGACGTCAGCCTGCCGGAAGAGAGCTTCTATCGTCCGGCCATCAAAGCCAAATGCCGCGACGGCTTCTGCCCGCTTGGCGCGCTCGCGCCGCTCAGCAACGTCGATAACCTGACCATCATCACCGAAATCAACGGTCGCGAGGCGGACAGCTGGAATACCGCCGATCTCCAGCGCTCCGCCGCCGAGCTGCTGAGCGCCCTGAGTGAATTCGCCACCCTCAATCCCGGCGATGCGATTCTGATCGGTACGCCCCACTCCCGCGTTACGCTGCGCCCCGGCGATCGCGTACGCATTCTCGCCGAGGGCTTCCCGGCGCTGGAAAACCCGGTGATTGATGAAGGAGAGCTGGCATGAGGCAAGCACGTATTGAGTGGCAGGGACAGCGGCACGATGTCCAGGTTGATGAACGCGGGCAGGTCCAGCTCGCCAACGGCAGGTTACTTCAGGAAGGCGAGTTTCGCTGGCTGCCGCCCGCCGACGGCACCCTGTTCGCGCTGGGCCTGAACTACGCCGATCACGCCAGCGAGCTGGCGTTTACGCCGCCAACCGAGCCGCTGGTGTTTATCAAAGCGCCCAACACCTTTATCGGCCATAGGCAAGAGTCGGTGCGCCCGGATAACGTCGAGTACATGCACTACGAGGCTGAACTGGTGGTGGTGATCGGCAAAACCGCGCGTAAGGTCGCCGAAGCCGACGCCATGGCGTACGTGGCCGGATACACCGTCTGCAACGACTACGCCATCCGCGACTACCTGGAAAACTACTATCGTCCCAACCTGCGGGTCAAAAGCCGCGACACCCTGACGCCGATAGGCCCGTGGATCGTCAGCAAAGAGACGATCCAGGATCCGCATAACCTGGCGCTGCGCACCTGGGTCAACGGCGAACTGCGCCAGCAGGGCACCACCGCCGATCTGATCTTCAGCATTCCGTTCCTGATCGCTTACCTCAGCGAATTTATGACCCTGCAGCCGGGCGACATGATCGCCACCGGCACGCCGAAGGGGCTGTCGGACGTGGTGCCGGGCGATGAAGTGATCGTCGAAGTGGAAGGCGTCGGCCGCCTGGTCAACCACATCATTAGCCAGCAGGCATATGAGGAGAAGCTGTCATGAAAAAAATTAACCACTGGATCAACGGCCAAAACGTCGCCGCCGCGGAATATTTCCATACCACTAACCCGGCGACCGGCGAAGTGCTGGCGGAAGTCGCCTCCGGCGGCGCCGACGAGGTGAATCAGGCGGTGGCGGCGGCGAAAGAGGCGTTCCCGAAATGGGCCAATCTGCCGATGAAAGAGCGCGCGCGTCTGATGCGCAGGCTGGGGGATCTGATCGACCAGAACGTCCCGGAGATCGCCGCCATGGAGACCGCTGATACCGGCCTGCCGATCCACCAGACCAAAAACGTGCTGATCCCGCGCGCCTCGCACAACTTCGAATTCTTCGCCGAAGTGTGCCAGCAGATGAACGGCAAGACCTACCCGGTTGACGACAAGATGCTCAACTACACCCTCGTGCAGCCGGTGGGCGTCTGCGCGCTGGTGTCGCCGTGGAACGTGCCGTTTATGACCGCCACCTGGAAGGTGGCGCCGTGCCTCGCGCTGGGCAATACCGCGGTGCTGAAGATGTCCGAGCTATCGCCGCTAACCGCCGACCGTCTTGGCGAGCTGGCGCTGGAAGCGGGTATTCCGCCGGGGGTGCTGAACGTGGTTCAGGGCTACGGCGCGACGGCGGGCGATGCTCTGGTCCGCCACCATGACGTACGCGCGGTCTCGTTCACCGGCGGTACCGCCACCGGGCGCAACATCATGAAAAACGCCGGGCTGAAAAAGTACTCCATGGAGCTGGGCGGCAAATCGCCGGTGCTGATTTTCGAAGACGCCGATATTGAGCGCGCCCTCGACGCCGCGCTGTTCACCATTTTCTCGATCAACGGCGAACGCTGCACCGCCGGCTCGCGCATCTTCATTCAGCAGAGCATCTACCCCGAGTTCATTAAACGCTTCGCCGAGCGGGCTAACCGCCTGCGCGTCGGCGACCCCACCGACCCGAATACCCAGGTGGGCGCGCTGATTAGCCAGCAGCACTGGGAGAAAGTCTCCGGCTATATCCGCCTCGGCATTGAAGAAGGAGCGACCCTGCTGGCCGGCGGCGCGGATAAGCCCGCCGATCTGCCCGCCCATCTGAGAAACGGCAACTTCCTGCGGCCAACGGTGCTGGCGGACGTCGATAACCGCATGCGCGTGGCGCAGGAAGAGATTTTTGGCCCGGTAGCCTGTCTGCTGCCGTTTAAAGACGAGGCGGAAGGTCTGCGCCTGGCCAACGACGTGGAGTACGGCCTCGCCTCTTATATCTGGACCCAGGACGTCAGCAAGGTGCTGCGCCTGGCGCGCGGCATCGAAGCCGGAATGGTGTTCGTCAACACCCAGAACGTCCGCGACCTGCGTCAGCCGTTCGGCGGCGTGAAGGCCTCCGGTACCGGCCGCGAAGGCGGCGAATACAGCTTTGAAGTGTTCGCTGAAATGAAAAACGTCTGCATCTCGATGGGCGACCATCCGATCCCAAAATGGGGAGTCTGATATGGGAAAGTTAGCGTTAGCAGCAAAAATCACTCACGTACCGTCGATGTATCTTTCTGAACTGCCGGGTAAAAACCACGGCTGCCGCCAGGGAGCCATCGATGGGCATAAAGAAATCGGCAAGCGGTGCCGCGAGCTGGGCGTGGATACCATCATCGTCTTTGATACCCACTGGCTGGTTAACAGCGCCTACCACATCAACTGTGCCGACCATTTCCAGGGCGTCTACACCAGCAACGAGCTGCCGCATTTTATTCGCGACATGACCTATGACTACGACGGTAACCCGGCGCTCGGCCACCTGATCGCCGACGAAGCGGTCAAGCTCGGGGTCCGCGCCAAAGCGCATAACATTCCAAGCCTGAAGCTGGAGTACGGCACCCTGGTACCGATGCGCTATATGAACAGCGATAAGCATTTCAAAGTGGTCTCTATCTCGGCGTTCTGTACCGTTCATGATTTTGCCGACAGCCGCAGGCTGGGCGAAGCCATTCTTAAGGCTATCGAGAAATATGACGGCACCGTGGCGGTCTTTGCCAGCGGCTCGCTGTCGCACCGTTTTATCGACGACCAGCGCGCCGAAGAGGGGATGAACAGCTATACCCGCGAGTTCGATCACCAGATGGACGAACGGGTCGTGAAGCTGTGGCGCGAAGGCAAATTCAAAGAGTTCTGCACCATGCTGCCGGAGTACGCCGACTACTGCTTCGGCGAAGGCAATATGCACGACACGGTGATGCTGCTGGGCCTGCTGGGCTGGGACAAATACGACGGCAAAGTAGAGTTTATTACCGAGCTGTTCGCCAGCTCCGGCACCGGTCAGGTCAACGCCGTCTTCCCGCTGCCGGAAACGGCGTAAGGAGCACGCAGAATGCCGCATTTTATCGCTGAATGTACCGACAACATCCGCGAGCAGGCTGATTTACCGGGCCTGTTCGGCAAAGTGAACGCCGCGCTGGCGGCCACCGGCATCTTCCCCATCGGCGGCATTCGCAGCCGCGCCATCTGGCTGGATACCTGGCAGATGGCCGACGGCCAGCACGATTACGCCTTTGTGCATATGACGCTGAAAATTGGCGCCGGACGCAGCCTGGAGAGCCGCCAGGACGTGGGCGATATGCTGTTCACGCTGATCAAAGCCCATTTCGCCGCGCTGATGGAGAGCCGCTATCTGGCGCTGTCGTTTGAGATTGATGAACTGCACCCGACGCTGAACTACAAGCAGAACAACGTGCACGCCTTGTTTAAATAGCGTGCGGCCGGTCAGGCCCTCTCCCGCCGGGAGAGGGTGAAACGACGCCGGCTTTTATTTCCGGCGCAGCAGCACCGAATGACGTAACAGGAAGCAACTATGCTCGATAAACATACCCATACCCTGATCGCCCAGCGGCTAAACCAGGCGGAAAAACAGCGTGAACAGATCCGCGCTATTTCGCTGGATCACCCGACGATCACTATCGAAGACGCCTACGCGGTACAGCGCGAATGGGTAAATATGAAAATCGCCGAAGGCCGCGTGCTGAAAGGACATAAAATCGGCCTGACCTCAAAAGCAATGCAGGCCAGTTCGCAAATCAGCGAACCGGATTACGGCGCGCTGCTGGACGATATGTTTTTCCACGACGGCGGCGATATTCCTACCGACCGCTTTATCGTCCCGCGTATCGAAGTGGAGCTGGCCTTCGTGCTGGCCAAACCGCTGCGCGGCCCCCACTGCACCCTGTTCGACGTCTACAACGCCACCGACTACGTGATCCCGGCGCTGGAGCTGATTGACGCCCGCTGCCACAACATCGACCCGGAAACCCAGCGCCCGCGCAAAGTCTTCGACACCATCTCCGATAACGCCGCCAACGCCGGGGTGATCCTCGGCGGCCGCCCGATTAAACCCGACGAGCTGGATCTGCGCTGGATCGCCGCCCTGCTCTATCGCAACGGCGTGATTGAAGAGACCGGCGTCGCCGCGGGGGTGCTGAATCACCCGGCCAACGGCGTGGCCTGGCTGGCGAACAAGCTGGCGCCGTACGACGTCCAGCTGGAAGCCGGGCAGATTATTCTCGGCGGCTCCTTTACCCGTCCGGTACCGGCGCGCAAGGGCGACACCTTCCACGCCGACTACGGCAACATGGGCGCGATTAGCTGCCGCTTTGTCTAGGAGAAACATGATGCATAACGCCTTTAAAGACGCCTTAAAAGCGGGTCGTCCGCAGATTGGCCTGTGGCTGGGGCTGACCAGCAGCTACAGCGCCGAGCTGCTGGCCGGGGCCGGGTTCGACTGGCTGCTGATCGATGGCGAGCACGCGCCAAACAGCGTGCAGACGATACTGACCCAGCTACAGGCGATCGCCCCCTACCCCAGCCAGCCGGTGGTGCGGCCGTCGTGGAACGACCCGGTGCAGATTAAACAGCTGCTGGATATCGGCGCGCAAACCCTGCTGGTGCCGATGGTGCAGAACGCCGACGAAGCGCGGCTGGCGGTGAAAGCCACCCGCTACCCGCCGGCGGGCATTCGCGGCGTCGGCAGCGCGCTGGCCCGCGCCTCGCGCTGGAACCGCGTCCCGGATTATCTCCATCAGGCCAACGACGCGATATGCGTGCTGGTGCAGATCGAAACCCGCGAAGCGCTCAACAATCTGCCGCAGATCCTCGATGTCGAGGGCGTGGACGGCGTGTTTATTGGCCCGGCGGATCTGAGCGCCGATATGGGCTTCAGCGGCAACCCGCAGCATCCGGAAGTGCAGGCCGCCATTGAGCACGCCATCAGGCAAATTCGCGCGGCGGGCAAAGCGCCGGGGATCCTGATGGCCAGCGAGCCGCTGGCGAAGCGCTACCTGGAACTCGGCGCGCTGTTTGTCGCCGTCGGCGTCGATACCACCCTGCTGGCCCGCGGCGCGGAAGCGCTGGCGGCGCGATTTGGCGAGGAAAAAACCGCCCAAGGTTCGTCAGGCGTCTATTAATACCCGCAGTACCCTACAAAATTCCCATTAGAGGAAAATGATAATGAGCGATACATCATCTGCCATCCCGGAAAAGTTCGATCCGGCTAATCAGCACAAGCAGCTGACGGCGCAGCAGCAGTCGGTTATCAACAAGCTCTTTCGCCGCCTGATCGTCTTTTTGTTCGTGCTGTTTATCTTTTCGTTTTTAGATCGCATCAATATCGGTTTTGCCGGGCTGACCATGGGGCAGGATCTGGGCCTTAACGCCACCATGTTCGGTCTTGCCACCACCCTGTTTTACGCCACCTACGTGATATTCGGCATTCCCAGCAACGTGATGCTCAGCATCGTTGGCGCTCGCCGCTGGATCGCCACCATCATGGTGCTGTGGGGCATCGCCTCCACCGCCACCATGTTCGCGACCGGACCGAACAGTCTTTATATCCTGCGGATGCTGGTAGGCATCACCGAGGCCGGTTTTCTGCCCGGCATTCTGCTCTATCTGACCTACTGGTTCCCGGCCTTTTTCCGCGCCCGCGCCAACGCGCTGTTTATGATCGCGATGCCGGTGACCACCGCGCTGGGGTCGATCGTCTCCGGCTATATCCTGTCGATGGACGGCCTGCTGAATCTGCACGGCTGGCAGTGGCTGTTCCTGCTGGAAGGCTTCCCGTCGGTGCTGCTCGGTATTATGGTCTGGTTCTGGCTTGATGATTCGCCGTCGAAGGCCAAATGGCTGACCGCGGACGATAAAAAATGCCTGCAGGAGATGATGGATAACGACCGCCTGACGCTGGTCCAGCCGGAAGGGGCGATCAGCCATCACGCCATGCAGCAGCGCAGCCTGTGGCGGGAAGTGTTCACGCCGATCGTGCTGATGTACACCCTGGCCTACTTCTGCCTGACCAATACGCTCAGCGCGATCAGCATCTGGACGCCGCAGATCCTCAAAAGCTTTAACGAAAGCAGCAGCAATATCACCATCGGCCTGCTGGCGGCGATCCCACAGATTTGTACCATTCTGGGGATGATCTACTGGAGCCGCCACTCCGATAAACATCAGGAGCGTAAGCACCACACCGCCCTGCCGTTCCTGTTCGCCGCCGCGGGCTGGCTGCTGGCGTCGGCCACCGATCACAACCTGATCCAGCTGCTCGGGATCGTGATGGCCTCCACCGGATCGTTTAGCGCAATGGCCATTTTCTGGACCACGCCGGATCAGTCGATCAGCCTGCGCGCCAGAGCGATCGGTATCGCGGTGATCAACGCGACGGGTAATATCGGATCGGCGCTCAGCCCCTTTATGATCGGCTGGCTGAAGGATATTACCGGCAGCTTCAGCAGCGGCCTGTGGTTCGTCGCCGCCCTGCTGGTCATCGGCGCGATGATTATCTGGGTGATTCCGATGAAAGGAACGCGTCCGCGCGCGACGCCGTAAGGAGCCGCCATGTGCCAGAGCCCGATAGCCAATATCGATATTAATAAAGAGTACGATGAGAGCCTGGGGACGGAAGATGTACATTATCAATCGTTTGCCAGGATGGCGGAGTTCTTTGGCCGCGATATGCAGGCGCACCGTCACGACCAGTATTTTCAGATGCACTTTCTCGATACCGGGCAGATTGAGCTGCAGCTCGACGATCATCGCTATTCGGTGCAGGCGCCGCTGTTTGTCCTGACACCGCCCTCGGTGCCGCACGCTTTTATCACCGAGTCCGATAGCGACGGTCACGTGCTGACGGTGCGCGAGGATTTGGTCTGGCCGCTGCTGGAGGTGCTCTATCCCGGCACGCGGGAGGCTTTCGGTCTGCCGGGCATCTGCCTGTCGCTGGCCGACAGGCCCGAGGAGCTGGCGGCGCTGGCGCACTACTGGCGGCTGATTGAACGGGAATCGACGTCGCAGCTGCCGGGGCGGGAACATACCCTGACGCTGCTGGCGCAGGCGGTGTTCACCCTGCTGCTGCGCAACGCGAAGCTTGACGATCACGCGGCCAGCGGGATACGCGGCGAGCTCAAGCTGTTCCAGCGGTTTAACCAGCTGATCGACGGCCACTACCATCAGCACTGGACGGTGCCGGATTACGCCAGCGAGCTGCATCTGACCGAATCCCGGTTAACCGATATCTGCCGCCGCTTCGCCAACCGGCCGCCCAAACGGCTGATTTTCGACAGGCAGCTGCGCGAAGCCAAGAGGCTACTGCTCTTTTCCGACAGCGCGGTCAACGAGATAGCCTGGCTGCTGGGCTTTAAGGATCCGGCCTATTTTGCCCGCTTTTTTAACCGCTTAGTCGGCTGCTCGCCGAGCGCGTTCAGAACGCAAAAAGTACCGGTATCATAAGACCTTACCGGGGACGGCGCGGCGAGTTCGCAGCCGTCTGAGAGGCGGTAGCCCGGGCAAAGCGCGTCAAGCGCCGCCCCCGGGAGCAGAGCGCAGAGTCGCTGAATTTCCCGGAGGCGATGCTGCGCATCTGTCCGGGCTACAAATTCAAAACCCGCCCTGGCTTGTCGTCGGTTCACCGGGGAGCCAGGCCGGAAAATAGAAAAACCAACCCCCGATCACATAACCCAACCCCGCCTGAAAAGTACCGACCGTTGACCTAAAAGTCTCTTCACGAAAGCCGCGTTAACCGCTTCAATTGAACAACAAAAACAAAACATAAATTTAACATCGCATTCCGATTAATACTGAAGAGGTCACCTATGAAACCTGAAAATTTCCGTGCCGACGCTAAACGCCCGTTAACCGGTGAAGAGTACCTGAAGAGCCTGCAGGACGGCCGCGAAATCTATATCTACGGCGAACGCGTTAAGGACGTGACCACCCACCCGGCGTTCCGCAACGCCGCCGCCTCCGTCGCCCAGATGTACGACGCGCTGCATAAACCCGAGCTGCAGGATACCCTGTGCTGGGGCACCGATACCGGCAGCGGCGGCTATACCCACAAGTTCTTCCGCGTCGCGAAAAGCGCCGACGATCTGCGCCAGCAGCGCGACGCCATCGCTGAATGGTCGCGCCTGAGCTACGGCTGGATGGGACGTACACCGGACTACAAAGCCGCATTCGGCTGCGCGCTCGGCGCAAACCCGGCGTTTTATGGCCAGTTTGAACAAAACGCCCGTAACTGGTACACCCGCATCCAGGAAACCGGCCTCTACTTTAACCACGCCATCGTCAATCCGCCGATCGACCGCCATAAGCCGGCCGACGAAGTGAAAGACGTCTATATCAAGCTGGAGAAAGAGACCGATGCCGGGATCATCGTCAGCGGCGCAAAAGTGGTGGCCACCAACTCGGCGCTCACCCACTACAATATGATTGGCTTCGGCTCGGCGCAGGTGATGGGCGAAAACCCGGACTTCGCGCTGATGTTCGTCGCGCCGATGGACGCCGAAGGGGTCAAGCTTATCTCCCGCGCCTCCTATGAGCTGGTCGCCGGAGCAACCGGATCGCCCTACGATTATCCGCTCTCCAGCCGCTTCGACGAAAACGATGCGATCCTGGTGATGGATAATGTGCTGATCCCATGGGAAAACGTGCTGATCTATCGCGACTTCGATCGCTGCCGCCGCTGGACGATGGAGGGCGGCTTCGCCCGCATGTATCCGCTGCAGGCCTGCGTGCGTCTGGCCGTGAAGCTCGACTTTATCACCGCCCTGCTCAAGCGCTCGCTGGAGTGCACCGGCACCCTGGAGTTCCGCGGCGTGCAGGCGGATCTCGGCGAAGTGGTGGCCTGGCGCAATATGTTCTGGGCGCTGAGCGATTCGATGTGCGCCGAAGCCACGCCGTGGGTTAACGGCGCGTATCTGCCGGATCACGCCGCGCTGCAAACCTATCGCGTGATGGCGCCGATGGCCTACGCCAAAATCAAAAATATTATTGAGCGCAACGTCACCAGCGGCCTGATCTATCTGCCGTCCAGCGCCCGCGATCTCAATAATCCGCAGATCAACGAATACCTGGCGAAATACGTGCGCGGATCGAACGGCATGGATCACGTCGAGCGCATCAAGATCCTCAAACTGATGTGGGACGCCATCGGCAGCGAGTTTGGCGGCCGTCATGAACTGTACGAAATCAACTACTCCGGTAGCCAGGATGAGATTCGCCTGCAGTGCCTGCGTCAGGCGCAGAGCTCCGGCAACATGGACAAAATGATGGCGATGGTGGATCGCTGCCTGTCCGAGTACGACCAGAACGGCTGGACGGTGCCGCATCTGCACAACAATACCGATATCAACATGCTGGATAAGCTGCTGAAGTAACCGGCAGCGGGAGGTCACAATGCAATTAGATGAACAACGTCTGCGTTTTCGCGATGCCATGGCCAGTCTGTCGGCCGCCGTTAACGTCATCACCACCGAAGGCGAGGCGGGCCGCTGCGGTATCACCGCCACCGCGGTCTGTTCGGTGACCGATACGCCGCCGTCGGTAATGGTCTGCATCAACGCTAACAGCGCGATGAATCCGGTGTTCCAGGGCAACGGCAAGCTGTGCATCAACGTGCTGAACCACGAGCAAGAGGAGATGGCCCGCCACTTCGCCGGCATGACCGGGATGACGATGGACGACCGTTTCGGCCTCAGCGGCTGGCAAAAAGGCGCGCTGGGCCAGCCGGTGCTGAAAGGCGCGCTGGCGAGCCTTGAGGGCGAGATTAGCCAGGTGCAGACCATCGGTAGCCACCTGGTCTATCTGGTGGAAATCAGGAACATTACCCTGAGCCAGCAGGGCCACGGGCTGATCTACTTTAAGCGCCGCTTCCATCCGGTGATGATGGAGATGGACGTCGTGGCGTAGTTTTGCCTTCCCCTCTCTCGCGGGAGAGGGGATTACCTCGCTTCCCACCATCGTCACGGCGGGAATATTCCTGTGATCTCAATCACATATTTACGGACACCCGTTCTTATCCCCAACCGCTTACCCTCGCAAGTGACCGCTTAACCCCGGATATAACCACTCACAGATTTACCCAACTTTACGCGCGCGACGTTCTGGCAAGATGGTCCCCAGCATAGCTAATCAATGCCTCCTCAAACACTAACTAAACCCAGACGGCTTCGGCCCATTATTCATCTTATTAAGCCAGGTTTTACTATGGATACTAAAAAGTTATTCAAGCACATACCCTGGGTGATTCTTGGAATCATCGGGGCATTTTGCCTCTCGGTCGTCGCTCTGCGCCGCGGCGAGCACGTCAGTGCGCTGTGGATCGTGGTGGCCTCGGTTTCCGTCTACCTCGTCGCCTACCGTTATTACAGCCTGTACATTGCGCAAAAGGTCATGAAGCTCGACCCTACGCGCTCCACGCCTGCGGTGATTAATAACGATGGCCTGAACTACGTTCCGACCAACCGCTACGTGCTGTTCGGCCACCACTTTGCCGCGATTGCCGGCGCCGGTCCGCTGGTGGGCCCGGTGCTCGCCGCGCAGATGGGCTACCTGCCGGGTACCCTGTGGCTGCTGGCGGGCGTCGTGCTGGCAGGGGCGGTGCAGGACTTTATGGTGCTGTTCATCTCCTCGCGCCGTAACGGTGCCTCGCTGGGGGAAATGATCAAGCAGGAGATGGGTCCGGTGCCGGGTTCCATCGCGCTGTTCGGCTGCTTCCTGATAATGATCATCATCCTTGCGGTGCTGGCGTTAATCGTGGTGAAAGCGCTGGCGGAAAGCCCGTGGGGCGTCTTCACCGTCTGCTCGACCGTGCCGATCGCCCTGTTTATGGGGATCTACATGCGCTTCCTGCGCCCGGGCCGCGTAGGCGAAGTATCGGTGATTGGTATCGTCCTGCTGGTAGCGTCGATTTACTTCGGCGGCGTGATTGCCCACGACCCGTACTGGGGCCCGGCGCTGACCTTTAAAGACACCACCATTACCTTTACCCTGATTGGCTACGCGTTTATCTCGGCGCTGCTGCCGGTCTGGCTGATTCTGGCGCCGCGCGACTACCTGGCGACCTTCCTGAAAATTGGCGTTATCGTCGGCCTGGCGCTGGGCATTGTTATCCTCAACCCGGACCTGAAAATGCCGGCGGTGACCCAGTACATTGACGGTACCGGTCCGCTGTGGAAAGGCGCGCTGTTCCCGTTCCTGTTTATCACTATCGCCTGCGGCGCGGTCTCCGGCTTCCACGCCCTGATCGCCTCCGGCACCACGCCGAAGCTGCTGGCTAACGAAACCGACGCCCGCTTTATCGGCTACGGCGCAATGCTGATGGAGTCCTTCGTGGCGGTGATGGCGCTGGTAGCGGCCTCAATTATCGAACCGGGCCTCTACTTCGCGATGAACACCCCGCCGGCGGGTCTGGGCATCACCATGCCGAACCTGCACGAAATGGGCGGTGAGAACGCCGCGCTGATTGCCGCGCAGCTGAGGGATGTCACCGCACACGCGGCGGCGACCGTCAGCTCCTGGGGCTTCGTGATCTCACCTGAGCAAATCCTGCAAACCGCGAAAGATATCGGCGAACCGTCGGTACTGAACCGCGCGGGCGGCGCGCCGACGCTGGCCGTGGGTATCGCTCACGTGTTCCACAAAATCATCCCGATGGCGGATATGGGCTTCTGGTACCACTTCGGTATTCTGTTTGAAGCGCTGTTTATCCTTACCGCGCTGGATGCCGGTACCCGTGCAGGCCGCTTTATGCTGCAGGATCTGCTGGGCAACTTCGTGCCGTTCCTCAAGAAAACCGACTCGCTGGTGGCCGGTGTTATCGGTACCGCGGGCTGCGTCGGCCTGTGGGGCTACCTGCTGTATCAGGGCGTGGTCGACCCGCTGGGCGGCGTGAAGAGCCTGTGGCCGCTGTTCGGTATCTCTAACCAGATGCTGGCCGCCGTGGCGCTGGTGCTCGGCACCGTGGTGCTGGTCAAAATGCAGCGCACCAAATATATCTGGGTCACCGTGATCCCGGCCGCATGGCTGCTGCTGTGCACCACCTGGGCGCTGGGCCTGAAACTGTTCAGCACCAATCCGCAGATGGAAGGCTTCTTCTTCATGGCGCAGCAGTATAAAGAGAAGATCGCCGCCGGCGGCGAACTGACCGCGCAGCAGATTGCCAACATGAACCATATCGTGGTGAACAACTACACCAACGCGGGTCTGAGCATTCTGTTCCTGGTGGTGGTCTACAGCATCATCTTCTACGGCATCAAAACCTGGCTCAACGTGCGCAACAATAAAGTGCGTACCGACAAAGAGACCCCGTACGTGCCGGTACCGGAAGGCGGCGTGAAGACCTCTTCGCATCACTAAACCTTAATGCCGGATGGCGCTACGCTTATCCGGTCTACACAAACGAATGTTTGTAGGCCGGATGAGGCGCTAGCCGCCATCCGGCTTTATTCGTTCTCTGGGACTCACAATGTTTGGTAACTTAGGTCAGGCAAAAAAATACCTCGGTCAGGCAGCGAAAATGCTGATTGGCATTCCGGATTACGATAATTACGTCGAGCATATGCAGACTAACCATCCGGACAAACCGTATATGACCTACGATGAATTCTTTCGCGAACGCCAGCAGGCCCGCTACGGCGGCGACGGCAAAGGCGGCGTACGCTGCTGCTAATGGAGGCAAACATGGCACCGATTGCAGTCACCCTGCTCACCGGTTTTCTTGGCGCGGGTAAAACCACCCTGCTGCGCCATATCCTGAACGAACGGCACGGCTTTAAAATTGCCGTTATCGAAAACGAATTTGGCGAAGTCGCCGTCGATGACCAGCTTATCGGCGATCGCGCCACGCAGATTAAAACCCTGACCAACGGCTGCATCTGCTGTACCCGTTCCAACGAACTGGAAGACGCCCTGCTCGATCTGCTCGACAGCCGCGATCGCGGAGAAATTGATTTTGACAGGCTGGTGATCGAATGCACAGGCATGGCCGACCCCGGCCCGATTATCCAGACCTTTTTCTCTCACGATGTGCTGTGTGAACGCTATCTGCTGGATGGCGTGATTGCGCTGGTTGACGCGGTGCATGCCGACCAGCAGATGAATCAGTTCACCATTGCCCAGTCGCAGGTGGGCTACGCCGATCGTATCCTGCTCACCAAAACTGACGTGGCGGGCGACAGCGACAAGCTCCGCGAACGGCTGATGCGTATTAACGCCCGCGCGCCGATTTACAACGTCACCCACGGCGATATCGACCTGAATCTGCTGTTTAACACCAGCGGCTTTATGCTGGAAGAGAACGTGGTCAGCAGCAAACCGCGCTTCCACTTTATGGCCGATAAGCAGAACGACGTGTCGTCTATCGTGGTGGAGCTGGATTATCCGGTGGATATCAGCGACGTGTCGCGGGTAATGGAAAACCTGCTGCTCACCTTTGCTGAACAGCTGATGCGCTATAAAGGGATGCTGTGGATCGACGGCGAGCCCAACCGCCTGCTGTTCCAGGGCGTTCAACGGCTATACAGCGCCGACTGGGACCGGCCGTGGGGCGATGAGCGGCCGCACAGTACCCTGGTGTTTATTGGAATACAGCTTCCGGAAGATGAGATTCGCACCGCATTTGCGAGCCTGCGCAAGTAGTCATGTCGCATTCCCCCTCTTCTGGAGGGGGAATGCGCGGCTGAAATGTAAAATTCCGTTCTTATATGTAACAGTAGAAATGTTTTTGGAAATAATTAGAAAGCCAATTATTGCGTCCACAACCGCTTTTTCGCGCCTGTTCAGCGAATATTTAGCCAAAAGATTCAACTCACGCTCAACGGCTAAAGATTACCCATTGACTCCACAGTAAAAACAACTAACAAACAACACAAATAAATATATCTAATAACAAAATTAGCATAAAACAGCCATCACTCGCTGATTTGCAGTCATAAAAATCGATTGTTAAGGTGCCCTCCGCGTAATGTAATGATGAGGCATAAAACATGAAAAAGCTGAATATCCTTCTTCTCTCGGCGTTGACTGCCGTCTCGGGATCCGCACTCGCGATGGGCGGCACCGTTGAGCAGGGCAAGAACTTCACCAACCTGAATCTGGAAATGGGGAAATCCTCTTCTGGCCTGTATGTGGAAAGCAACTGGCTCAAAAATACCGATGACGGTACCCAGACAGGCGGCGTAGGCGCGGGTTATAACCTGGAACTCGGCCCGGTGATGTTCAATGCCGGCGCGAAAGCCATCTACCTCGGCCCTAAAAAAGGCGATAACGGCGTGGCCTTCCCCATCGGCGGCGGCGTCAACGTGGCCCTGACCGACAGCATCCATCTCTATGGTGAGGGCTATGCCGCACCGGAGGGCCTGAACAATAGCGTCAAAAACTACGTTGAAGCCAACGGCGGCGTAAGCTGGACGCCAATCACCCCAGTCACGCTGAAAGTGGGCTATCGCCATGTCAGCGTCGACGGCAAAGATGGCCGCCCGGGCCACACGCTGATTGACGGCGCCTATGTCGGCGGCGGGGTTACCTTCTGATGAACGGCCGCTTCGCCGCGCTTTGCGTTCTGAGCTTCACCGTGCTGCTATCAGGCTGCGTCCAGTACAAATGGGTGAAGCCGGGAGTCAGCGATACGGAGATGAATAAAAAGCTCACGGAGTGCGAAGCGCAGGCGCTGATCGATCTCCCCCCGGATAACGTCGTCACCGGTTCAAGCTCGGAAAAAACGGACAAAAAGAACAAGAAAAAGGATATTTCCACCAGCTATACGGTTGAGGACGCCAATGAGGGGCGCAGGGATACGCTCGTCGACAGCTGCATGTTTAAGAGCGGCTGGGATAAGATTGAAGTTCAGTGAACGCCAAAAAACCTGCCAGATGGCAGGTTTTTGTCTTCACGCCGTTATTTATGCACGACCACCAGCTTCTGATTCACAAACTCTTTAATCCCGAGATCGGAAAGCTCGCGGCCGAACCCGGAGCGCTTAACGCCGCCAAACGGCAGCTCCGGAGCGGTATCGGTTAGCCAGTTGATATAGACCATACCGGTTTCAATCCGCGACGCCATGCGTTTCGCCCTTTCGATATCCTGGCTGAATACGGCGCCGCCGAGGCCATAGTGCGAATCATTGGCCAGCTTCACCGCCTCATCGTCATCTTTCACCACGTAGATTTGCGCGACCGGGCCGAAGAACTCTTCAAAATAAGCCGGATTATCGCGGGTAATGCCGGTCAGTATAGTGGGCTCGAAAAAGCTGCCTTCCCGCTGCGCGGGTTTGCCGCCCAGATGCAGTTTCGCGCCGTTTTTCACCGCCTCGTCAACCTGTTTGGTCAACGTTTCCAGCGCGTCTTTTGAAGAGAGCGGCCCCAGCGTGGTACTTTCGTCCAGCGGATCGCCGATTTTCACCTGACGGAAGGCCTCGGTAAACTGGCTCAGGAACGAGTCGGCAATTTTTTCATGCAGGATAAAGCGCTTCGCCGCAGTGCACACCTGGCCTGCGTTGTTGAGCCGCGCCTGCACGCCGATCTTCACCGCCTTCGCCAGATCGGCGTCGTCCAGGACCACAAAGACATCGTTGCCGCCCAGTTCAAGCGTCGCTTTCTTGATGTGTTTAGCCGCCTGCGCCGCCACCACGCTACCGGCTTTTTCCGAGCCGGTCAGGGCCGCACCCTGTACGCGATCGTCGGCGATAATCTTCGCCACCTGATCCTGAGAAATAAACAGGTTAGTCCACGCGCCCTCCGGCGCACCGGCTTCGCGTACCAGGTGGGCGAAGGTTTCCGCGCAGTGCGGGACGATGCTGGCATGTTTGGCGATAACCGGGTTCCCCGCCGCCAGGTTCGGTGCCAGCACGCGCATAAGCTGATAATAAGGGAAGTTCCACGGTTCTACCGCCATCAGTACGCCGATGGGATGGTGTTCGACCCAGGCTTCACCCAGCTCGGACGGATACTTTACCGGCGCCAAAAACTGTTTGGCGTTGTCGGCGTAGTAGCGGGCAATTTGCGCGCACAGCTTCACTTCACCGCGGCTTTGCTCAATGAGTTTGCCCATTTCCTGGCTGGCGATTTTCGCCAGCTCGTCAACCCGGCCGTCGATCAGATCCGCCAGCTTGTACAGCACCGATAGCCGCTGCGCTATATCGCCTTTCGACCACGACGAATGATATAGCGCATCCGCCTTCTGCAGAGCCGCTTCCACGTCCTCGTCGCTGTGTGCCGGGTACGCTTTGATAAGCTGATTGTTTGCAGGATTCACCGTCTGATAAGCCATATCGCATGTCTCCTTGTTATCGCTGTTAACGCAGTCATAAATACCGCACAGGATATTAAGGGTAGTCGAGATAACTGAGGATGCGGCCAAACTCAGAGAGATACGGAATTTTCCCGAAATGGAACGGAGCGCGCTCTCGGCATAAATCGCCCATAAATAACAGCTCAATATCAATAAGTTAATGAGTAACAGCCCGGATATCCGCCTCCGACAAACCGGTAATTCTCAGCACCGTTTCCAGGGCCATACCTTCGGCGAGCATCGTTTGAGCAATACGCCGCGCTTCGGCGCGCTGCCCCTCCTCAACGCCCTCCAGTCGACCTTCCCGCTTCCCCTGCCTGCGCCCCACTTCACGTAACCTTTCGGCGATAGTCATGAGCTTCTCCTTATGCTGCGGAACACGCTGAGCCACTTCGCGGATAAATTTCCCCAACCGAAGCGCTTTGCCCGAGTGAATCAGGTAATTAAACAGCGTTTTTAGCTGCCTGTCATTAGCGTATCCGCTAAGCAAAATGGCCGTCAGATGTTCCACAATGCCCAGCAAATCGCGCTGACGAATATGTTTTTGCATCAGCTCCAGTAAGGCGACTCTTCGATGCTGGACAATTTCGTCATCAGGCACGACGGTAATATCCACCAGCGGAAACGGCATGGTATAAAGCTGCTTAGCCAGAGCAGGGTCGGCAAACTTGTCGAGCCAGGATAACGACCAGGGATAAGGCGTGGCGACGCCATGATAGAACAGTATCGGTACAACCAGCGGCAGCGTTTTATGTCCGTTATCCAGATGGCGCTGCATCGCAGCAATGGCGTAACGCATCATTCTGAAGGCCATATACGCATCCGGAGAGCTTTGATGCTCGATGACAACATAGATATAGCCTTCTCCCGCCGCGGTTTTCAGTGCCCAAAGAACATCGGAGTAGTATGCCCGCAGGTTCTCCTCAATAAAGCTCCCGGATTCAAGCGTCAGCGAATCCAGGTCGCAAAGCTGTCTGAGCGCCGGAGGAAGATGGATATCCAAAAAGTCGCGCGCGGTATCAGCTTGACGTAAAAACTGTTTGAAGACCGCATCGTGCGGCGTTGACGTAGTACCCTTTTCCATGGCTATCCGCCTGCGTAAAAAAATCCTGCCGCCACTCTACTGCGCCATTTTTCTCATCACACACACTGTTGCTGACCTTTACGAGCCGCGACGAAAGATATCTTCCTTCGGCTGCAAGCGAGACATTTTTGTTGAACGCGACTCGCGGTTCTCCCGCAGGATGAAGGCATGTTATAAACAGCTATCCCCCTCAGCTAAGGAGCCCACCGTGAGCCATACGCGCGATATTCAGCAAACCTTCTGGCGCGATGAACAGCTGCCCTGGCTGGAGCTGCGCAGCACCTGGCAAAGCCGTCAGGCCTATAAACGTCACCGCCATCCGCAGCTCTCCGTGGGGGCGATTATCGAGGGGGAAACGCGCTGTATCTGCAACGGGCAGGAGTATCTGCTGCGGCCGGGCGATCTGATTATTATCCCCGCCCAGGCGCCCCACAGCTGCAATCCGCGCGACGGCCAGCCGCGCAGCTACCATATGCTCTATCTCGAGCTAAGCTGGTGCTGGCGGCAGCTGGCAAACGATGCGCATCACGAGCGGCTGATAACCTCCCAGCCGGTGATTCGCGATGCCGGGCTCTTTGCCCGGTATCTGCAGATCGTGGCGTTGATGACTCAGCAAAAGACCGCCGCGCTACCCGCCAGCGTCGCCCGGTTCCTGCGCGACCTGCCGCTGCGCCCGCTCGCGCCTGTGGCGCTTAGTCAGACCAGCGCGCGTTTGTTCAGTCGTCTGGCAACCAATCTGCAGGCGCCGCCGACGCTGGATAGCCTCGCCGATGAGTTTGCGCTGCGCAAAGAGACGCTGATCCGCGCCTTCAAGCAGGATACCGGCCTGACGCCCGCCAGCTTTATCAATATCGCGCGGATTGAGTTCGCCAAAACGCGCCTGCGGGCCGGGGATAATATCGCCGATGTGGGCTACCAGGCCGGGTTTGCCGACCAGAGCCACTTTCATAAAACCTTTGTCAGCTATACCGCCGCCACGCCGCGCCAGTATGCGCAGTCCCGATCAATAACAGACAATAATTAGCGTTTACGCTGGCGTAAGGTGACCTCAGATTAATACTGAGGTTGCTATGGACATACTCGCTACGCTCTTTCCCTCCGCCTTCCCCGCGCTGGCGCTCTCCCATTTTGTCGCCCTGCTGAGCCCCGGGCCGGATTTTTTTCTGCTGGTGGGCTACGCCATCCGCTATCGCCTGCGCGGCAGCGTCGGCCTGTGTATCGGCATTGCCGCCGGAAACGGTCTGTATATTCTTCTGGCCATTATCGGCTGGGGGATCCTGCGCCAGGCGCCGCTGCTGTTTACGGTGATTGAGCTGCTGGGCGCGGCGTATTTACTGTGGATTGGCAGCCTGCTGCTCAGAAGCCGTCCGACCACGCTGGCGCTGCACGGCGCCTCGGCTTCGCGCCCGCCGCTGGTGAAACAGCTTTTTCTCGGGCTGGGTTCTTCGCTGCTCAATCCGAAAAACGCGCTGTTCTACCTCGCGCTGATGACCTCCCTGCTGGGCCCGAACGTCACGCTGGTGCAGCAGGCCGTCAGCGGAGCCTGGATGACCAGCGTGGTGTTGATATGGGATCTGTTGCTGGTCACGCTGATTGCGCTACCGTCGGTGCAGCGCCGCCTTTCCGCCGTCGTCTGGCGAGTCGAGCGCACGGCCGGCGGCGTATTGATGGCTTTTGGTTGTTGGATTGTGTGGCAGTTTATTTTTAATTAATATTGTCAACGACCCAATAAGACAAAGCCTCGTCATTTTCTTTACAAGAATAAACGAGGCTCTATTCTATCTTTCTTTTAAACAAAATTTATTCCGGGCTATTTGCCGTCAACATATCCATCGGCACAAATACCCACTGCTGCGCTTCCGAGCCGTTAAATTCGAAAAGAATAATCGGATTCCCCTGGTTCGTGCCGCGGTTGTAGCTGTCCATAACAAAGCTCGGGTTTTGTTTGCTTTTAATAAAGCGACGTGAGCTGACTAAATCCCACCGCTGCGTCGCTTTATTCCCGCGAACCTGGAGCTCAATCGCTGCGCCTGAGCCCATACGATCCCCGCAAATGCCCAGCAGCAGCTCCTCGCTGGCGGCCAGGACGATCTCGCCGGTCCTGTCATCAACCGACCACAGAATTTTATTTAACGGTGAGGACGTCGGTAAGATAACAGCCTTAGCCCCGGCTTGCTGATCGCTAATACCTAATACCATGTCTTTTTTTGCTGCATATTTAAATATACCAATCATGAAAAACTCCTTTTATAAAAGACCAGTAGCAAGAGAAATTGATTAACGTTTTCCCTGAAATAAACAATGCCTTATTTAACCTTGAATATAATGTGATTAAGATCACTTATTAATAACTAACTTAAGAAAAAACCCATGTGGGATATATATTATGAATGCATTTAAGTTTAATTATTTAAAAATAGAATTTAAGCTACGTAAATTAAATTAACCCTCATCGTCTCTCTCGTCGGAAAAAGAGGAATCCGAATGACCAGGGCGTCAAATGGCGAAGATTTTACGCATTAGCCGTCAGGCTATATGCTTAAGCTTATGGAAAAACTCGCTGAACTGAAACGCGCCAAGCTGCTGGCGCTCTCGCTGCTGCTGATTGCAGCCGCCATTTTTATCACTACCCTCGTGCTGCCGCCAACGCCATGGGTCGGTGCGCTAAAGGCTATTTCCGAAGCGGCAATGGTCGGCGCGCTGGCGGACTGGTTTGCGGTCGTGGCGCTGTTTCGCCGTATTCCGCTGCCGTTCGTTGCGCGGCATACGGCGATTATTCCGCGTAATAAGGACCGGATTGCCGATAATCTCGGCTATTTCGTTCAGGAAAAATTTCTCGATACGCCCTCTCTGGTCGCGCTGATCCGGCGCTATGAACCGGCGCTGATGCTCGGTAACTGGTTCAGCCAGCCGGAAAACGCGCGTCGGGTCGGCCAGCATCTGCTGCAGGTGATGAGCGGCTTTCTGGAGCTAACCGATGACGCGCGCATTCAGCGCCTGCTGCGTCGGGCGGTACATAAAGCGATTGATAAGATCGATTTAACCCAAACCAGCGCGATGATGCTGGAAGGGCTGACGCGCGATAACCGCCACCAGAAGCTGCTCGATTCGCTGATTAGCCAGCTGATCGCCCTGCTCCAACGCGACAGCTCGCGGGCGTTTATTGCCCGCGGCATCGTGCACTGGCTGGAGACCGAGCATCCGCTTAAAGCCAGGCTGCTGCCTACCGAATGGCTCGGCGAGCACAGCGCTGAAATGGTTACCGACGCGGTTAACACGCTGCTCGACGAAGTGAGTCAGGATCGCGCCCATCAGATCCGCCAGGCCTTCGATCGCGCGGCGCTGAAGCTGATCGACAACCTGAAGTCCGATCCGCTGATGGCGGAAAAAGCGGACAATATCAAAGCGTATCTGAAAAACGATGAGACCTTTAACCGCTATCTGGGCGAGGTATGGGCCGATCTGCGCGGCTGGGTTAAAAACGATGTTAATAGCGACGATTCACGCATTAAGCAGCGCATTGCCGAAGCCGGTCAGTGGTTTGGCGAAACGCTGCTCCACGATGAGGCGCTGCGCGAATCCCTGAACGAACATCTTGAGCAGGCGGCGCACCGGGTGGCCCCGGAGTTTGCCGCCTTCCTGACGCGCCATATCAGCGATACGGTCAAAAGCTGGGACTCCCGCGATATGTCGCGACAAATCGAGCTGAACATTGGTAAGGATCTGCAGTTTATCCGCATCAACGGCACGCTGGTTGGCGGCACTATCGGTCTGCTGCTGTGGCTGTTTTCACAAATTCCTTCGCTGCTGCATTTACATATTTAATTCAACTTTTTGTTTTTAATGTATTTCTTATATGAATACATATTAACCATTAAAAACACATGGATATTTAGGTTGACCCTAAATTTATTGCAGTGTGAAGTGCTGAAATAGTGCGCGCATAAACGACTATTTATGGCGTAGAGACTCAACAAGGAGCCCACCGATGTTGCAATGGATGACCCGTTTTTTCGCCCGCCATTCCGCCACGCTGTTCTTCCCGGCGGCGCTGATCCTGTATGACTTTGCCGCCTATCTGACCACCGATCTTATCCAGCCGGGGATTATTCACGTGGTGCGCGACTTTGACGCCGACGTGGCGCTGGCTCCCGCCTCGGTCAGCCTGTATATGGCCGGCGGCATGGCGCTACAGTGGCTGCTCGGGCCGCTCTCCGATCGTATCGGCCGCCGTCCGGTGCTGCTCACCGGCGCGCTGATCTTTACCCTGGCCTGCTTCGCGACCCTGTTCACCACCTCAATGGAGCAGTTCCTCGCCGCGCGCTTTGTTCAGGGCACCAGCATCTGTTTTATCGCCACGGTCGGCTACGTCACCGTGCAGGAGGCGTTCGGCCAGACAAAAGCCATTAAGCTGATGGCGATTATTACCTCGATCGTGCTGATCGCGCCAATAATTGGCCCGCTCTCCGGCGCGGCGCTGATGCACTTCGTGCACTGGAAAGTACTGTTCGGGATTATTGCCGTCATGGGGTTTATCGCCTGGCTGGGGCTGCTGCTGAATATGCCGGAGACCGTCCGGCGCGGCGACGTACCCTTCAGCGCCAGCGGCGTGCTGCGCGATTTCCGCGATGTTTTCCGCAACCGCGTTTTTCTGTTCGGCGCCGCCACGCTCTCGCTCAGCTATATTCCACTGATGAGCTGGGTTGCGGTCTCGCCGGTTATCCTGATTGACGACGGCGGGCTGACCACCGCCGAGTTCGCCTGGACCCAGGTGCCGGTCTTCAGCGCGGTGATTATTGCCAACCTGTCGGTGGCGCGCTGGGTAAAAGACCCGACGCGTCCGCGCTTTATCTGGCGCGCGGTGCCCATCCAGATGACCGGGCTGGCGATCCTGATCCTCGGCAACCTGCTGTGGCCGCACGTCTGGCTGTGGTCGGTGCTCGGCACCTGCTTCTACGCCTTCGGCATCGGGCTGATCTTCCCGACGCTGTTCCGCTTTACCCTTTTTTCAAACGATCTGCCAAAGGGCACCGTTTCCGCTTCGCTGAATATCGTGATCCTTAGCGTCAGCGCGCTCTCTATCGAAGCGGCGCGCTGGCTGTGGTTTAACGGCGGCAGACTGCCTTTTCATCTGCTGGGGGTGGCGGCGGGGATCGCGGCCGCGTGCTGTCTGGCGGGTTTATTAAGCCGGATACGCCAGCAGCCGGAAGCCGCGCTGGCGCAGGAGTAGCGCACATTGGCTACTCCACGGTCCAGGCTTCACTAAAGCTCTCGTCGGCGAACAGCTCCGTCAGGCCGCTGATCTGTTTCAGGCGCAGCACCTCGTCCGCATCCATACCGAGCTCTTCGCCGATGCGCCGATCGTCCCAGCCCTGGCGATGTAAATCGCGGACGATGTCGGACATCGCCGCGATCTGATGTTTGCCCCTGGCGCGATTATGGCGAATGGTGGCGGCGATGCGCTCTTTCTGCCCTTCGCGTTCGGCATTGATGAGCGTCACCGGAAGATAACCATGCAGGCGCCGGTTCAGCTCCGGGCGACTCTTACCAATCAGATGGCGATGAAAACCGTCCACGACCAGGTGCCGTCGCTGCTGGCGAGCCACCACTACCGGTTGGGTAAAACCATCCAGTTCGATAGAGCGTTCCAGCAGCTTTTTTTCCACCGTCGCCATCACGTTGGGGTTGTAGTCATTCGCCTCAACCGTTTTGGCCTCGACCCACAGCACGCAGTCCACCGGCTCGCGGCAGAAGGGACTGTGCTGGTGGATCAGGCTCTTCAGCTCGTTAATCGCTTTGATTTTCAGGTCAACATCATCAAACGACTCGAGATATTCAATCACTGTCTTAGCCACATCCGGCGACATCAAAGCGTCCTCCACTCTTTACGTTTGTTACTCACCAGCCGACAGTAGCGCTCATAGTGCTTTGGCTGCGTCGGGCTGAACGACAGCATCCGGCACCAGAAATCGTTTTTCAGCAGCGTCTTGCAGATGCGGCGCCATGAGGGAACATCGCGATAGCCGAGATCTTTTTCCTGCTCGTCGGGAATATCGACAGGGAAACCGCGGGTCTGGTACCAGTGCAGATAAATAGCGATTTTATTACGGTAATGCTCGGCGGTTTTTGCCGGCATGCTGTCGAGCAGAAAGAGCGCATACTCGCGCCAGCTAAAATGCGCCGGTTTGCGGATTTTGGTCTTCAGCGCAAAGTAGTCGCCGCTGGCGTTGGCGTAAATCGCGCCGCTGTGTGCGCCGCATACCCGACGGCACATCCGCTCCCAGGTCTCCGGCTCAAGAATGTGATAGAGCCACAGCCCGCGCCGCTGCTCGGGGCCGAAGGGCTCGCAGACGCGCATATTTTTCAGCGGTACGCCGGCGCGGTGCATCAGGTCATAGAGCGGATTGTAGGGGAGGCGCGACTTATGATTAAAGATCCAGATGTCGCGGGTCCGCCAGTCATAGAGGGGATAGCAGGTATAGCTGAACCCTTCCGGCGAGGCGGTGGTCCAGGGTTTATCTTCCTCAAAGCGCAGTTTGGTCGGCGAGGTGAGCGCCATATAGCGATGCAGCGACTCGTCGGTGCGGATGCCGATCAGCGAAGCGAGGCTGCGCCCCGCGGCCAGCCAGTGGGAAAAGGCCGGTATAAACGCTTCAAAGGTCATTTCCGGCTGATAAAAAGGGAAAAAACCGGCATCGGTGATGGCGTCATCCGGCGGTTGCCTCACCCATTCTTCCCCGGCCCGCCAGGCGACCCATTCCGGCTCATGCTGCGATACGCCGCTCACCGTGGTCATCGGCAGCGCCACCCAGTAAAAGCGGCTTACCACATCCTGATAGCGCTCTTTCATATTTTGTACGTGCTGGATGGTTAATAAATACTGCGCTTCCCAGTCCACGAACAATACCGCAAACTTTTTCCCTTTTTTACGCGCAACGGCTGCCGCCAGATGAAATAATACCGTCGAGTCTTTACCACCCGAAAAAGATAAACAGACCTGCTCGAAAGTATCAAATACCCAATCCAGGCGCATCAGAGCTGCGTCAAAAACATTCATATTCAGTTTTACGCGTTTCATCCTTCACCCCTGATAAATGAATCGCCGTCAGAATGTACTTATAGGAAAATTCCGTAAGCCAGATAACCTGAAATCAGGTTCATAGATTATTCATCCAGATACCGAACATGCTGAAAAAAGGCGAGCGCAACTAAATGTTATTCACACCATAAAAATCATATTATCTCATTTAAATTCATAAAGTTACGAGAATAACTCCTATTATCTTCGTTTTCTCGGGAGTACTGTGATCTCAGTCACAATTCTCCGCCGAGCGAGGTCATCAATATCCTTTATTGCGGCCAAAAACATCACGCCATATCGCAACTGACTCTCCGCAATCGGATATAATCAGCAGCCCCGATCCACCGTAACAATATTGATTAAGGAACGCCATGAGCGATATCGATCTCAGCCCGCCGCAACGCGACCTGCTGCGCGAGAAGCTGTCTAAATACTGCGAAGAGAATTTTGAGCTGGAACTGGAGCAATTTGACGCGGAATTCTTTGTCGACTTTATTGCGAAAGAACTGGGTCCAATGTTTTATAACGCCGGGATTGATGCGGCCATCGCCACCCATCTTGCGTGGGGCGATCGGATTCAGGAAGAGATGGATCTGAAAAAAGTCTACTAGCGGAAGATCAATAAATACACACAGTAAACAGGGTTATAATGCGACCTCTTTCATCATCTCCCGTGTACGGGGAAGGAAAACCATGTCGCTTATCACCGATCTACCCGCCATTTTTGACCACTTCTCCGCAGCCCGCCAGCAGGGTTTCCTCACGGTCATGGAGCTTAAAGAGCAAAACATACCGCTGGTTGGCACTTACTGCACCTTTATGCCGCAGGAAATTCCGCTGGCCGCCGGCGCGGTGGTGGTGTCGCTGTGCTCCACCTCCGACGAGACGATTGAAGAGGCGGAAAAGGATCTGCCGCGCAACCTCTGTCCGCTGATAAAAAGCAGCTACGGTTTTGGCAAGACCGACAAATGCCCCTACTTCTACTTTTCCGACCTCGTGGTGGGCGAAACCACCTGCGATGGCAAAAAGAAAATGTACGAATACATGGCCGAATTCAAAGCCGTGCACGTGATGCAGCTGCCGAACAGCGCCAGCGATGATGCCTCGCGAGCGTTGTGGAAAGCGGAAATTTTGCGCCTGCAGAAGGTGGTGGAAGATCGCTTTGGTACGCCGATTACCGAAGCCGCCCTGCGCGAGGCGATTATCCTCAAGAACCGCGAACGGCGGGCGCTGGCGAACTTTTATCGCGTCGGGCAGCTCAACCCGCCCGCGCTCAGCGGCAGCGATATCTTAAAAGTGGTTTACGGCGCGACCTTCCGCTTCGATAAAGCGGCGCTGATCGATGAGCTCAACGACATGGCCGATCGGGTACGCCTACAGTGGCAAGAGGGCAAACGGCTGGAGGCGCGGCCGCGTATTCTGATCACCGGCTGCCCGATCGGCGGCGCGGCGGAAAAAGTGGTGAAAGCCATTGAGGACAACGGCGGCTGGGTGGTCGGTTTTGAAAACTGCACCGGCGCGAAAGCCACCGAGCGCTGCGTGGAGGAGACGGGTGACGTTTACGACGCCCTGACCGATAAATATCTCGCCATCGGCTGCTCCTGTATTTCGCCGAACGACCAGCGCCTGTCCCTGCTCAGCCAGATGGTGGATGAATATCAGGCGGACGGCGTGGTGGATGTCATTTTGCAGGCCTGCCACACCTACGCAGTGGAATCGCTGGCGATAAAACGCCACGTGCGCCAGCAGCACGACATCCCCTATATCGCCATTGAGACCGACTATTCGACGGCGGATATCGGCCAGCTCAGCACCCGCGTGGCGGCCTTTATCGAGATGCTTTAGGAGCGCGCGTGACCATTACCGTAGGGATTGATTCCGGATCGACCGCCACCAAAGGCATCCTGCTTGAAGACGGCGTGATTCAGCGCCGCTTTCTCTGCCCGACGCCGTTTCGCCCCGCCGACGCCATCGTTGAGGCGTGGGAAACGCTCCGCGCAGGCCTGAGCGAGCGCCCCTTTTTAACCTTAACCGGCTACGGACGCCAACTGGTGGATTTCGCCGATAAGCAGGTCACCGAGATCTCGTGCCACGGGCTCGGCGCGCGCCTGCTGGCCCCGCAGACCCAGACGGTCATCGATATCGGCGGCCAGGACAGCAAGGTTATCCAACTGGACGAAGAGGGTAATCTCACCGATTTTCTGATGAATGATAAATGCGCGGCGGGCACCGGGCGCTTTCTGGAGGTGATCTCGCGTACGCTGGGGGCCAGCGTCGAGCAGCTCGACAGCATCACCGACGGTATTGAACCCCATGCGATTACCAGCATGTGCACGGTATTCGCCGAATCCGAGGTCATCAGCCTGCGTTCGGCCGGGGTGCCGCCGGAGGCGATCCTCGCCGGGGTGATCAACGCCATGGCCCGACGCAGCGCCAATTTTATCGGCCGTCTGTCGGCGCAGGGGCCGCTGCTGTTTACCGGCGGCGTCAGCCACTGCGCGGCCTTCGCGCGGAGGCTGGAGGGGCACGTGGGTATGGCGGTGCAGACGCATCCCGACGCGCAGTTTGCCGGGGCGATCGGCGCGGCGCTGATCGGCTTACGTCAGAGGAGCCGCCGGTGACGGAATATCTGTTTTTATTTCACTCAACGGTGGGGGTAGTGCGGATGCGCAAAGCCCTGCAGGCGGCGGGAGCGTCCTTCCGGGTGAAGGACATTCCGCGCCAGCTGCGCGGCGGCTGCGGGCTTTGCATTTATCTGAGCTGTGAGCCGGGCGAAGAACAGAAGTGGATTCTCCCCGGCCAAACGGAAGCCCTGTTTCGCGTCGCCGGGGATGATTATCAGCTGCTGGCTCAGTTTCCGCCGCAGGCGTAACCAGAGCGCGAATCATCGCCCGGCGGCGTACAGTGAGCACAATATCCGGGTTTGTTCCCTCAGCCCAGCAGCTGGCGAATGCAGGATTTAAACACCCGCACGCCATCCGCCAGCGCGGCGCGGTCGAAGTGCATCTCCGGATGATGCAGCCCCGGCAGCAGGTCGCAGCCCAGCCCCCAGAACCCGCCCTTCACCTGTGGACGCAGGCGCAGATAGTGGAAAAAGTCCTCGCTGCCCGGCGTACTCTTCGCCGCCGTTAAGCCGGCTTCGCCAAACGTTTCCCGGATCGCCTGGCTGACGATAGCCGTAGCCTGTTCGTCGATAATCGCGGCGGGCATCTCCTTGACGATCTGGATATCGACGGTGGCGCCGTAAGCCGCCGCGCTGCTCTCTATCGCCCGCACCACCCGCTCTTTCAGCGTCGCCATGCCGTCATTTTCCGCGCTGCGCAGATCCCAGCACACGTGCGCTTTCGCCGGCACCGAGTTGGTTACCCCCGCATCGCACAGAAAGCGCGTCGCTTTAGCGCTCCAGGTCAGCGAAGGCGCCAGATGAATCCCGTTTACCGCCTGCACCGCGTGCGACGCGGCATCCAGCGCGTTAACGCCCAGGTGAGGCCGGGCGGCATGCGCGGCTTTGCCGTGGAAATCGACCATCACCGTCGCCGAGGCGGAGTAGTACATCGCCGGCACCGCCTTGCCCATCGGACACTCCTCCAGCGGCCTGAGGTGGAAGCCGAACAGCATCTCCACGTCGTCCAGCGCGCCCGCGTCCGTCAGCGCGATCGCCCCGGTGCCCAGCTCTTCGGCGGGCTGAAAGAGTATTTTCAGCTTCCCGCGCTTCACCAGCCCTTCGGCGAGGATCTCTTCCGCGGCGGTCAACACCACCGAAGAGTGACCGTCATGACCACAGGTATGGCGAGCCTCTAAGCGGCCATCGATGATATGGCCCAGCGCATCCATATCCGCCCGCAGCGCCACGACCGGCCCCGGCTTACCGCTATCCAGCAGCGCAACAATGCCGGTGGTGCCGCCGACGTTGCGCTGAACCTGAAACCCCGCGGCTTCTAATGCATCGCCGATGTATGCCGACGTTTTGTGCTCCTCAAAGCCCAGTTCAGGGATTTGATGCAGATAATTGAAATGCTCTAAAGTTCGCGACACGTCTTACTCCTTGCCTTCTATTATGCAATCACGCGCATGACCAGCATGGCGATGACGGCATTGATAATGCTCACCGCCATCAGCAGCGGCCAATATTTTTTCGGGACATCCGCCACGCCGAGCAGGCGCCCCATGTACTGAAGCTGCGAACCCATGAGGAAAATCGCCGGGATGAGAATCGTGATATCCGCCACGTTGAGGGTGCCTTTGCTCAACAGGCTCACCGCCACGCCGGTTCCCGCAGAGGCGGAAAGCCAGGAGGTCAGCAATACGGTAATAGCTTCACCCGGCAGGCCAAACAGGCCCATCAGCGGCGCGCAGACGTGGCCGATGATCTGCATCACGCCGAGCAAATTCAGCATTTCAGCGATCACGTAGGCCATTAATACATTCGGCATCAGATTGTTGATGGCGATATTAAATCCTTTGCGCGCGCCGATAACGAAAATATCGAACGGGTTACTGCCGACTTTTGCCGAATTATTCATTTTCAAAATCCCTTTTATAAGCGGTATTCAGAACCAGACGCGTGATTGCCGCGCCGACAAATTTCAGCACAAACATTAAAAGCAGCGGAATAATGATAGGAATGGTTAACGAAGCGAAAAGCGCTGAGCCAATCGAGAAGTAGTTATTAATCAGACCGGCGCCGGAATATTGCCAGGCCCCCATAATAACCAGATCCTTACGATTTATTTTGTCGCTGTCATACAGCTCTTTGGTCAGCGCCGCCCCGGCATCGGTACTCTGTAAGTCGGTAATCAGCGCCAGGCCGGTATAACCGGGGATCCCGAGCAGCGGGCGAAGCAGCGGGGTCAGCAGCTTATGCGCCGCGCGGATCGCGCCGTAGTGGGTAAATATCTCCAGCAGCCCCAGCGCCAGCATCACCGTCGGCACCAGCGACAGGGCAAACAGGAAGCCGGCCTTGGCGCTGATGCCGCCGCTGCCGATAAAGGTGTTGGTTTCCGGCGTTTTCATGGTGCCGAACGCGCCGCCGAGGGTGGTAAAGTCAAACGCCCCCAGCCAGGCCATGCCCTCAACCTTAAACAGCAACCCGGAGAAAACTAACAATACGACGATCAGTGAAATCCAGGCTCCGGGCCCGACTTTCCACTCATTTGTCGTTTCGTCGGAGGAACATTCCAACGTTTTATTTTCACTCATACCCTGTCCTCTCACATAATGAAATGTTAGTGCGATTGTTTGCAATTTGAAATTATGTCAATTTATTGTTATTCGAATTTATTATTTTCACTGATAAGCTTTTCCATATTCCCTTAATCAGCATCATCACTATTTCTTATTCTTCAACTCCCCAAGCCTTGCCGCCTTAATTGCGCGCCGGGAATAAGCGATGAGAATTTTCCTCCCTGTCAGTTTTTGTCCGAATTACGATTATCTATAACTTGCCGGGATGATAAATACCTGTGAAAGGGTGTTATTGTTGACCACAGGTCAACAAAGGAGCGAGAAACGATGTTGCATGAGAGGCCGATGAGCTATCTGTATGAAGTCGGGATTCAGGGAGGCATTCGCCGGGCCGCCGATATGCTGGGCATCAACCCGTCAGTCATCAGCCGCCAGATAGCGCAGCTGGAACGGGCGCTGGAGCTGCCACTGCTCGAACGCCAGGGACGAAACGTGGTGCTGACCGAAGCCGGACGTCTGCTGGCGGAGGACTACTTCGAAAGCCGTCAGCGCCGGGAAAAGCTGGAAAGTCACCTGAAGGATTTACGCCATATGCGCGGCGGGACTATCTCGGTGAGGATTGGCGGCGGGCTGGTCACCACCTTTATTGAATCGGTAATGAGCACCTTTTCTCAGTCCTGGCCTAACGTGTTCGTGGATATTATTGTCGGCAGCATGCAGGAGATGCTCAACGATATCGCCAGCGGCGAAGCGGATATGGCGGTCGCCTTCGGCCCCATCGGCAACCCGGAGCTTAAACGCCACAGCTTTCAGTGGGGCCCTATCTGCGCCGTGGTCTCGCCACAGCATCCCATCGCTGCCCTGCCCGCCGTCACCATCGATGAGCTTACGCAATATCGCCTGATCGCGCTCACCGACAGCTTTGGCCTGCAGCGCCATATGAACGCCATGTTTAAAACCGCCGGACGGCAGTTTCATCCGGCCTATCGCTGCAACCTCTTTTCCACCGCCATGAGCCTGAGCCAGGCGGGATTGGGGATCTCTTTTATGACCGCATACGCCGCCCGGGAAGCAATAGCCCACGGTATTCTGACCGCGGTCCCCATCGATCATCCCATCGCCAGCAGCGCCCAGTGCCACCTGCTACGCAACTCCGACCGCCGCTTTTCCCCGGCGGCGCATCATATGTGGCGGCTGCTGCACAACGCTTTTCGGGACGCGCAGCGGGCGCTGGCGGCCTGAGCTTATTCGGTCACTACGAATCGGGTTGGCGCAAAGCAGTTCAGCAGCCGATGCATAAGGAAGACCATGGTCAGCGTAACGATCAGCGCCACGGTGACGGAAGTGATGCGGTACAGATCGCTGAACACCAGGTCCTGGTCCGGATGCAGGTTCTGGCCGAACATGATGCCGATGGTGGTAATGCTGGCGAAGCCAACGCCGGCCCCCACCTTCTCCATCACGTGCAGGCGGGCGCTAAACGCCAGGCCGAGACCAATCAGCGGCATCATCAGCACCATATGATTGCTGAAGTCGTAGATAATCAGCTGCACCACCAGGATATAAAGGCAGGCCAGCACCACCCCCACCACGCGCCAGATCGAGCTAATCACCGCGCCGCGATAGTGCATCGGGAACAGAATTAAAATCCCCGCCATTAGCGCCGACAGCGAGTCGCTCAGATCGCAGACCTGAAAGATCACAAAGATCATTGTCGCCACGCTGCCGGAGAGCAGCGATTCGTGGCGAATACGGGCAGCATCTTTTTCAATGCGCGGCGGCGGCTTGCGCGGTTCAACGTCCGGGATGAAGTAGTTCAGCAGCGCGCTGAGCGCCACCGCCATCACGCAGGCCTCCATATTGGAGAACATCAGGGTGTGCCAGTTGCTGGTGGGATAGCTCATAAAGTTGAGCATCGTGCTTTGACACACCACGCCCATCGACCCCAGCAGAAACAGCGGCCCCTGGCTCATAAAGCGAAAGCGCATCACGTACAGGCCAAACACCACCAGCGTCATAATCACCGGCCACTGCGACAGATAGCCGACGATTAATACCATTTCGACGCAGTTCACCGCTGCGCTGAACACAAACTGCCGCGCCACGTGACGGTTAAATACCGGCACCAGCGACAGCAGCATCAGCGGATAAACCACGAAAAAGACGCCGTACTGTACGTCGTAGAAGGTCGAAATGCTCAGTGCGATAGTGCCGGCCACGGCGATGCGCAGCGTCTGGCGAAAATCGTTCGCCGTGTAGACGATGTTGCCGTGCGGGGTGAAGACCCGCGCCAGGGTATTAATAGACATAGTGCAGGAAGCTCACCAGATGGATCTGCGCGCCGGCGAAGGTACGGGCGAACGGGCCATCGCTGTTATAGAGCTGTACCGTCGCGCGGGCGCCGGTGGGCAGCGGCTTATCCAGCGGCTCGTCCAGGGCGACGTGAATACGCATGCGCTGCGCGTCGCGCACCCAGCGGGTGGACTGCTCCGGCTGCGACAGCTGGCCATTGACCTCTTCCTGTCCGGCCAGAATACCGGCATCGCTGCTGGTGACGTGCGCCGGGAAGACTTTCCCCGGCAGCGCATCAAACACCACCGCGGCATCGGTATTGACGCCGGTGTGGCGCAGGCTCTTCTCGCGGAAATCAGCGACGATATCGGTCTGATTGCTCACCAGCGCCAGCAGCGGCGTGGCGGCGGTGGCGTACAGACCGGGGTTAAGCTGCAGGTTGCTCACCATCCCGTCGGTCTCCGCGCGGACCTTCGTCCAGCCGAGGTTAAGCTGCGCCTCTTCCAGCGCATTGCGGTACTTCTGCAGCGTGACGTTGCGCCCATCGTCGCGCTCGCCGCGCTGGATCAGCAGATTCTGGATACTGGCGTTGAGCGCGCTGACCGACTGCTCGCTGGTCTGCCAGGTGGTGCGCACTTTATCCAGATCCGACTGGGAAACGTTCTGCATGGTGCTCAGGCGCTGGTAGCGCTCGAAGGTCACCTTATCGTTGCGCGCGGTGTACTGGGCGGTGCGCAGGTTGGCGCGGGCAGAGGCGATCTGCGCGTCCAGCTGCTGGTTGCTGAGTTTCGCCTGTTCAAGGGCGATCTGCGCCGCTTCCACTTTATTGATAAACGGCGTCGGGTCCAGTTCATAGAGCAGGTCGCCCTTCTTCACCTGGCTGTTGTTGTGCACATAGACATGGGAGACATAGCCGGAGACGCGCGACGAGACCGGCGTGACCACGCGCATCACGGTGGAGTCCGGCGTGAGCGGGATCCAGATATCGGCAACGATAAACCAGGCGAATATGGCCAGGAAGGCGGCAATACTCACCCTTACCCAGCGGGCAAATTTCTGTTCAGGGGTCATCATAGTGTTTTAGATCTTGTTATCTTCTTCGCGGATAGTCCGCAGATTGCAGGCGATTTGATTTAACGTAGCGCTAAAGGCGGCGAGCTGCGCTTCAGGGATAGTTTCGGTGACGCGCTGTTGATAGGTCTCAATCACGCGGTTCAGCTTCTCCAGAATAGCGCGGCCTTCCGCCGTCAGCGTCAGCAGGCGTATGCGTTTGTCATAAGGCGATGTAGAACGCAGCAGATAGCCCTGCTTTTCCAGCTGCGTGAGGGTGCGCATCAGCGGCGGCAGTTCAATGCCCTGCACCTCCGCCAGCTCGCTGACCGAGACGTTATCCCCCAGCTGATGCAGCTGCATCAGCACCGTCCAGCTTGACTGGGTCAGGCCGGTGTCGGTAATGGCAGAATCAATAATCGCGCGCCACTGGCGCACCACCATCGCCATGCGCATCCCCATCGGGCGGCGGGCAAACAGGTCGTCTTCGGTCATCTTTTTTTCCTCACTTAACGGTGAGGAAAATAATACTTATCACGGTAAGTATCAAGAAACGAAGAGTGGATAAGCATGAATTGATAAATTCTGTGAATGTATCATCCCCGGTCGCGCTTGCGCTTACCGGGGCTACAGCTCTGCGCGGTCTGGTCGCCCGGACCAGGCGCGTCAAGCGCCGCCTCCGGGAAAATCCCCGGTCGCGCTCACGTTTACCGGGGCTACAGCTCTGCACGGTCTGGTAGCCCGGACAGGCGCGTCAAGCGCCGCCTCCGGGGAAATCCCCGGTCGCGCTCACGCTTACCGGGGCTACGGCTCTGCGCGGTCTGGTAGCCCGAACAGGCGCGTCAAGCGCCGCCTCCGGGAAAATCCCGGTCGCGCTTGCGCTTACCGGGGCTACAGTTCTGCGCGGTCTGGTAGCCCGGACAGGCGCGTCAAGCGCCGCCTCCGGGAAAATGCCGGGTAACAAATCGCACTTTTTAATTGATCTGATCCCGACGCAGCCCGACATCTTTTAGCTGTTCGTCGCTCATACGCTGCAATGTTCTGCGCGTTTGTTCGCGAAGCCACCATTTTTTGATCACCCGCGCCAGAAATACGAAGCCGATAAACGGCTGTCTTGCCCGATTCTCGTGAAATTCCATCCTCTACCTCCTCACCTTGCCAGAGGCTTTATCTTCACGGATCCGCGGCTAAACAATACAGATTCACAAAATACTTTTCTTTAACATACAGATTCGCTAAAACGTACAGCAGACCTCATTTTTACCGCCAATCTGTACTGGTTTATTGATCTGTATGGCGACGATCAAGGATACAGCATGACCCGCTATCAACATCTGGCCAGCCTGCTGGCAGAACGCATCGAACAGGGGCTGTATCGCCCCGGCGAAAAGCTGCCGTCGGTGCGCAGCCTGAGCCAGGAACACGGCGTTAGCATCAGCACCGTTCAGCAGGCCTACCAGATGCTGGAACAGCAGCAGCTGATCGTGCCGCAGCCGCGATCCGGCTATTTCGTGGCTCCGCGTAAAGCCCAGCCGCCGGTACCGCCGATGTCGCGTCCGGTCCAGCGCCCCGTCGAGATCACCCAGTGGGATCAGGTGCTGACCATGCTCGACGCCCGCCACGATAAATCGATTATCCCCTTCGGCGGCGGCTCGCCGGACGTCACTCAGCCAAGCCTGAAGCCTATCTGGCGCGAGCTGAGCCGGGCAATTCAGCACAACCTGAGCGAAGTGCTGAACTACGACGAGCTGGCCGGGCGTCGCGAACTGCGCGAACAGATCGCCCGCCTGATGCTCGACGGCGGATCGGTGGTCACCGCCAACGACCTGGTGCTCACCAGCGGCTGCCACAGCGCGCTGTCGCTGGCGCTGCTGTCGGTGTGCCAGCCCGGCGATATCGTCGCCGTCGAATCCCCTTGCTACTACGGCACCATGCAGATGCTGCGCGGATTAGGGCTAAAAACCATCGAGATCCCCACCGATCCGGAAACCGGGATCAGCATCGAGGCGTTAGAGCTGGCGCTCGATCAATGGCCGATCAAAGGGGTGATCCTGGTCCCCAACTGCAATAATCCGCTGGGATTTATCATGCCGGATGCCCGCAAGCGGGCGGCGCTGTGCCTCGCCCAGCGCCACGATATCGTTATCTTTGAGGATGATATCTACGGCGAGCTGGCAACCGAATACCCGCGCCCTCGCACGATCCATTCCTGGGATATCGACGGCCGGGTGATGCTCTGCAGTTCGTTTACCAAAACCATCGCTCCCGGCCTGCGCATCGGCTGGATTGCCCCCGGCCGTTATTACGATCGCCTGCTGCAGATGAAATATGCCGCCAGCGGTACCAACGTCCCCTCCACCCAGCTGGCGGCCTGTAACTTTATTCGCGAAGGCCACTATCACCGCCACGTGCGGCGGATGCGGCAGATCTATCAGCGTAATATGGAAATTTACACCTGCTGGCTGCGGGAGTTTTTCCCCTGCGGGATCTGCGTTACCCGCCCGAAAGGCGGCTTTATGCTGTGGGTCGAGCTGCCGGAGCAGGTGGATATGGTCTGCGTCGCGAAGCAGCTGTGCCGGCTGAAGATCCAGGTCGCGCCGGGATCGCTGTTTTCAGCATCCGGGAAATATCGCAACTGCTTAAGGATCAACTGCGCCCTGCCGCCGACAGATAAACATAAAGAGGTGATGGTGCAGCTGGGAATGGCGTTGAAGGTGGCGATGGAGTGGGCGCCGGAGTGAGTCTGCGCTGGCCGGTACTACCGGTTCCCCGCCGTCTGCGGGCCGGTAGCCCGGACAGGTGCGCAAGCGCCGCCTCCGGGAAACCATATCCCCCAATCCTCTGATTATCTCCCCGGTGGCGCTGCGCTGACCGGGCTACGGGTTCCCCGCCGTCTGCGGGCCGGTAGCCCGGACAGGTGCGCAAGCACCGCCTCCGGGTTCCCCTCTGTGAGAGCCCAAATACTCTGGCATTATCATCAATACCCCCACGGCATATTGCGCTAAATTACCAGCACGTAAATTTTCGCAGAGTAATCTGCTATATAAACGATTAATAGCAGTAAATAATGAAACACTGACAACCAGTAATAAGATATTGAATAGTCAAACGACTTAATAACCAGCATATAAAAACATCAAATTAAAATATACAACCGCCTGATTCACCAGCAAATATATACCATTTATTTTTGAAAAAACTGACCTGATTGCCTTCCTGTAATAATCCCGATAAATTCACTCACTCCCCCTGCGGGAAACTCTAAATATAAAAAACACAACAATATAACCGGGATGAATGTCATGAAAATTACCAAAGATCGGGTGGTTTACGCCATGTCGCGGGATAACGCTCCTGTCGCTACCGTCAGCAGCGGAAGCGAAGTGCTGTTCGAAACCTGCGACTGCTTCTCCGACCAAATCACCTCCGCCGATGCCGTGTTCAACGAGCTGGACTGGCAGCGTATTAACCCGGCGACCGGGCCGGTCTACGTCGAGGGCGCCGAGCCGGGCGATGCGCTCAAGGTCACCATCAAGCGCATTACCCTGACGAGCAATCAGGCAGTGATGGTCACCGCGCCGCAGCTGGGGGTGATTGGCGACGAGCTTGATGCCCCGAAGGTCACTATCGTGCCCATTGAAAACGACCATGCCATACTGCCCGGCAACGTGCGCGTCCCGCTCAACCCGATGGTCGGCGTGATCGGCGTCGCGCCTGCCGGGGAAGCCATCTCCTGCGGCACGCCGGATAGCCACGGCGGCAATATGGACTGCAAAATGATCACCGCCGGCAGCACCCTGTGGCTGCCGGTCAACGTCCCCGGGGCGCTGTTCGGGCTGGGCGATTTACACGCCGCGATGGGCGATGGCGAAGTCTCGGTCTGCGGTCTGGAAATCCCCGGCGAAGTGCTGGTCGAACTGACGGTAGTTAAAAACCGCCGCCTGCCGCTGCCGATGCTCGAAAACAGCGAGACCCTGTTTACCCTCGCCTCGGCGCTGAGGCTCGATGATGCCGCCGCCCTGGCCACCCGCAATATGGCGCACTTTATCGCCGACAATACCTCCCTGACGCTGGCTGAAGCGATCAGTATTCTGAGCATCGCCGGCGACCTGCAAATCTGTCAGGTGGTCGACCCGCTGAAAACCTGCCGCTACGCGTTACCCAAATCGGTGGCGAAGCAGCTCTCCCTGAGCATCGAAGGGGAGCAGGCATGAGCGTTGAACAATTTGGCTATAAGCAGGAGCTGCATCGGGCGCTGACGTTCCGCGATCTGCTGGTCTACGGGATGATATTTATGGTGCCCATCGCGCCGTTTGGCGTCTTTGGCTACGTCTGGGACGGCGCGCAGGGCATGGTGGCGCTGGCCTATCTCATCGGCATGGTGGCGATGTTCTTTACCGCCATGAGCTACTGGTCGATGTCGCGCGCGTTTCCGGTCTCCGGCTCGGTATACGCCTATGCCCAGCGCGGGATTCATCCCATTGTCGGCTTTTTTGCCGGCTGGCTGATCCTGCTGGACTATATTCTGGTGCCGTCGCTGCTCTATATCGTCAGCGCGGCGGCGCTGGCGCCCATGCTGCCGGGCGTGCCGGGCTGGCTGTGGATTGTCGGCTTTATCGCGATTAACAGCCTGATTAACCTGCGCGGCATTACCTTTACCGCACGCGCCAATAATACGATTCTGATCGCGGAGATCGTGGTGCTGTCAGTGTTCGTCGTGCTGGGGCTGATTGCGCTCTACTCCGGCGCCGGGGCGGGCCATCTGACCCTCGACCCGCTCTACAACGCCGATAAGTTCAGCCTGCCGCTGGTGATGGGCGCGGTCTCCATCGCCGTGCTCTCGTTCCTCGGCTTCGACGGGATCTCCACGCTGTCGGAGGAAACGAAAGGCGGCGTAGATACCGTGGGTAAGGCGTCGCTGGGCGCGCTGATGCTGGTCGGTTCGCTGTTTATCCTGCAGACGTGGATTGCCGCCGATCTGGCGCAGGGCATGACGTTCAGCAGCCTTGATACCGCCTTCTACGATACCGCGAATCTGGCGGGCGGCGGCTGGCTGAAGTATGTCACCATGTGGTCGACGGTGATCTCCTGGGGGATTGCTAACGCCCTGGTGGCGCAGGCCGCCGTGTCGCGTATTCTGTTTGCGATGGCGCGCGACAAGCAGCTGCCGCAGCTGCTGGCGAAAGTGCACCCGCGGCTGAAAACGCCTTACGTCAGCACCCTGTTTGTGGCGCTGATTTCGCTGGCTTCCGGCCTCTGGTTCTACGGCGATATCGATAACCTCAGCCGGCTGGTGAACTTCGGCGCGCTGATGGGCTTCCTGGTGCTGCACATTGCCGTGATAAACCATTACATCATTCGCCAGAAATCGCGCAATCTGGTGGTACACCTGCTGTTCCCGGTGGTGGGGCTGTGCATTATCGGCTTTGTGATTTATGAAATGGACGCGCAGGCCAAGGTGCTGGGGCTGAGCTGGCTGGCGGTTGGCGTGGTCTATTACCTGCTGATGCGCCTGGTGCTCAAGCGCAATGTGGAACTGAAGCTGGAAGGCTAACGCGATTTATCTCCCCGGCTTGCGCTACGCTTAGCCGGGCTACGGGTTCCCCATCGTCTGCGAGCCCGTAGCCCGGACAAGGCGCGTCAAGCGCCGCCTCCGGGAAACCGCGCGCAATGCAGCCTCTGCTTTTCCCCGGCTCGCGCTGCGCTTAGCCGGGCTACAGGTTACCCAGCCATCTGCGGGCCGGTAGCCCGGACAAGGCGCGTCAAGCGCCGCCTCCGGGGAAACAACGCGCAATACAGCCTCCACTTTTCCCCGGCTCGCGCTGCGTTTAGCCGGGCTACGGGTTCCCGGCCGCCTGTTCGTCCTCGCCAAAAAACACCATACCTTTATAGGGCTTCGCCCGGCACGCCGCCAGGCGCTGGGCGAGATTGCCAACGTGCAGCTCCAGCTTGTGGCCGTCCGGGTCGAGGAAATAGTGCGACGCGCCTTCGCTTTTATTGGTTTTCCAAACAGGAACGCCAGCCGCATTCAGACGCCCGACAACAAGCGCGAAATCCTCTTCCGCAATGCTGAACGCGTAGTGGGTGTAGTCGCTCTCCTCCGGCGAAATGACGCGCCGCTGCGGGTCCAGCGACAGGCACAGCCAGAGGTCGCCGCAGGAAAAATATGCGCCGTTATCCCAGCGCGCGCGCAGCGTCATCCCCGGAAGCTGCTGATAAAACGCCACGCTCGGCGCCAGCTGGCTGACCGCCAGGGTCAGATGGTTTAATCCGCTTAACATGGCTTTTCCTCTAATGACGTTACGATTTGCTGGCGCAGCCACCGGTGCGCCGGATCGCGGTGCCAGCGCTCGTGCCACAGCATCAGCATCTCAAACCCGGCGACCGCCAGCGGCGGTTCAACCACCGTCAGGCCGCCAGCGCCACGCACCAACCGCTCCGGAAGCACCGCCACCAGCTCGCTATTGCGCAGCGTCTCCAGCATAAACAGGAAATGTGGCACGGAAAGGACAACCCGCCGCGCCAGCCCGAGATTCGCCAGCGCGCTATCGGTCGCGGCGCTGAATCCACCGCCATCCGGCGAGACAATCACCTGCTCCAGCTGACAGAACTGCGCCAGGCTTAATGGCGACTGCAGCGCCGGGTGCCCCGCCCTGCCCGCCAGCACGTAGCGTTCGCGGAACAGCAAACGCTGATGCAGCCCGGGCGGCGCGCCGTCTCGCGTGTGAAAAAACAGATCCACTTCATCGCGATCCGCCTGCTGTACCAGCCGCGCGGGCTGTAGCTCAAACAGCGCCAGGCGGCTGGCCGGAGAGGCGATGCGCAGGGTATTGAGCACCGGCAGCAAAATCGCCGACGCCATATAGTCCGTCGCCGCCACCCGCCAGGTCTGCGCCGCCGTGGCCGGGTCGAAGGGCTGAACCGACGCCACCGCCAGCTCCAGCGCCAGCAGCGCATCGCGCAGCGGCCCGCGTAGTTCATCGGCGCGGGCGGTGGGCTGCATACCGCGCGGCCCCGGCAGCAGCAGCGGGTCGGCGAAAATCTCGCGCAGTCGCGCCAGCTGCACGCTGACCGACGGCTGCGACAGGTTGAGGCGCTGCGCCGCGCGGGTGACGTTATTTTCGCTGAGCAGAACGTTCAGCGTGCGCAGCAAATTGAGATCCAGCCCCTGCAGATTAACCATCACTATACCTGTCATTGAAGCAATTCATTTCTACTATAGCGTCGCCGACTCTACTCTGCTGCTCTCCATTGCTCTGAGGTGATTTCAATGAAAATACTACTGGTTTACGCCCATCCTGAACCGCATTCGCTTAACGGCGCGCTGAAAGATTTTACCGTCCAGCATCTGCAAAACGCCGGCCACGACGTGCAGGTGTCCGATCTCTACGCCATGCGCTGGAAGGCAGGATTTGATGCCGATGACAGCAGCGCCCCGCCGGTCGGTGAAAGCTGGCGGGCAACGCGGGATTCGCAGTACGCCTTCGCTAACGGCACGCAAAGCGCGGATATCGTGGGCGAACAGGAGAAGCTGCTGTGGGCCGATACGGTGATTTTTCAGTTCCCGCTGTGGTGGTTTTCGCTGCCCGCCATCATGAAGGGCTGGATTGATCGGGTCTACGCTTACGGCTTTGCCTACGGCGTCGGCGAGCACAGCGAAACCCACTGGGGCGATCGCTACGGCGAAGGCACGTTCGCGGGGAAACGGGCGATGCTGGTCGTTACCGCCGGCGGATGGGCGGAACACTACGCGCCGCGCGGAATTAACGGGTCTATCGACGACATCCTGTTCCCCATTCAGCACGGAATGCTGTTCTATCCCGGCTTTGAGGTGCTACCGCCGGTGGTGTTCTACCGCACCGACAAACTCGATGCACAGCGCTTCGCCACGCTGCGCGAGGCGCTGGCCCGGCGGCTGGATACCCTCTCCGAAACGCCGCCCATTCCCTTCCGTCGGCAGAATCACGGCGACTATCTGATCCCCTCTCTGAACCTGCGTCCGGAGCTGGCGCCGGGAGAAAACGGCCTCGCTATCCACGTGAAGCCTGTGTGAATCTCGGTGGGTGATATTCGCGGTGCGGCGAATATCACCACAATTCATAAGGTGAACTGTGAGCCTCCACGCAATAACGTCATCCCGCCCCGCTGCGCCCCTTCGCATATTGATAGCGATCAAGAATAATCATACCGTCTGGTCGGTATGATTCGGGCCATGAATATGGAAGCCCAACATCGTAAAAAAGATCCCGTCCGCCTGCATAAGCAACTGCTGGAATCCGCCGCCACCATCGCCGGCCGGGACGGTATCGCCTCGCTGTCGCTGAACGCCGTCGCGCGCGAAGCGGGCGTCAGCAAAGGCGGTTTACTGCACCATTTCCCCAACAAGCAGGCGCTGATTTTCGCCCTCTTTGCCCGCCTGCTGGCGATTATGGAAGAGGCGATTGCAGAGCTTATGGCCGCGGATAACGTCTCTTATGGCCGCTTTACCCGCGCCTATCTGCGCTATCTGTCGGCGCCGGAACTCACGGATACCCAGGAGAGCCGCCAGCTGATGGTGCTGTCGCTGGCCATGCCGGATGAACCGGTGCTGCGAAAATGCTGGCGCGACTGGATGCTGGACCATCTGGCGAAGGGCGATGAACTGGACAATAGCCATACCGGCACGCTGGTGCGCTATGCGGCGGACGGCATCTGGCTATCGGAATTAACCGAGGGGCGCACCATGAGCCCCGGGCACCGGCAGTCGCTGGTCAGCGATCTGACGAAGATGACGCTTCCTGCGTGAAGCATGTTGAGGCCGCGATGCGCTATAACATCCATGGCCGTCTTATTTATGATGCAATGGACGGCACGCTAACGTTACCGGGAAGCGATGAAGCGGACAGCCAGCTGTCCATCACCGCCAACGCGCTGCTGTGGTTCTTCCTGCGCCACACCGAGGTGGTCAGCCGCGATGAGGTGCTTAAAAAAGTCTGGGATGACAACGGGTTAACCTCATCCAACAGCAATCTCAATCAGTACCTGAGCATGCTGCGCAAAACCTTCCGCCACTACGATATCGACAACATTATCGTCACCGTGTCGCGCGGACTGCTGCAGCTCAATCCGGATCTCACCATCGAGAGGCTCGACGCCAGCCCGGAGCCGGAGCCGCCGCCCGCGGCAGAAGCCGAGCCAGACCCGGCCGCGGTCCCGGAAGAACAAAAGACCGTTTCCAGCCGCCACGCGCGCGGTACCTGCTGGTATCTCGCCGGCGGCTGCCTGCTCACCATCGCCCTGCTGCTGGTGGTCTGCAGTTTTCTCGGCGGCAGCACATCGCACCCCATCACCCTGACGCAAATGCGCCACAGCCAGTGCGAGCTGCTGGCCAGCGATGAGATGCTGCGCTCCGTTGCCGGAACCGCCTACGGCAAGAATTTTGATGCCGTGCGCCAGCGCCTGAAGCTGGAATGCAAGCCCGGCGAACGCTTCGTCTTCTTCTATGGCGACCGGCTGGAAACCAACGGCCTGGGCCGGGTATTCCTGGCCCACTGCGCGATGCATGAAGATAACCCGTTCAGCTACTGCGATAACTATTTTTACTATTCATGGAAACCGCAATGAGACTCGCCCCGCGCCCCTTTTTCGCCCTCTCCAGCCTGGTGTTTATTGCCGCCGCCGGGTTCTGCGCCTGGAAGCTGCTGCCGGTCGAAAACGGCGGGGTGATGAGCTGCTCGACCAAAGCGATTATGCGCTTTGAGAACATGGAGAAAGAGAACGTCAACGGCAATATCCATTTCAACTTTGCCGCCAACGGCAAAGGGTCGATGGTCGTCGAGGGCTACACCGATTCCGCCGCCGGCTGGCTTTATCTCCAGCGCTACGTCAAATTTAGCTACACCAGCAAACGCATCTCCACCACCGAGCGCCACTATCGCATCAGCAAGTGGGAATCCAGCGCCTCGTCCATCGATGAATCGCCTGACGTGATCTTCGACTACTTTATGCGCGAGATGTCCGACAGCCACGATGGCCTGTTTCTCAACGCGCAGAAGCTCAATGAGAAAGCTATTCTTCTCAGTTCTATCAACTCCCCGCTCTACGTCTGCACGCTGAAGTCCGGCAGCAAGCTTGACTAAGCTCACACCCGCTTTTCCTTCCTCGCTTTCCCGTTAGTAAAACCGCACGTTTTGCATTTAGCCTGCCGAAGAAAACGCGATCCTCTCCACACTTCATATATCGTCAAATTACCCCCGATCTGCAATAAATTATCAACTTATTAACATCAATCCGCCTCCGGCTAAATGGTGAAAAAAGCGCCACAATCGTCACTCAATCCGCCCCGCCATCGCAGCACAAATGCATAAATCAGCGCCTTAATTAACCTAAATCACAGAGCAAAAGACTAAAAATACCACTCTAGCAGATTTAAATTTCACTTCACTCGCCATTCCCTATAGTGAATCCCGAACGCCGCATCCGCGTCCTGACGCCGTTACGCGGTCGGTTTTCCGAATCACAAAACTGTTCTGGAGGAGAAACCATGGGTGATGCATTAGGGCTTATCGAAACCAAAGGTCTGGTGGCCTGCATTGAAGCCGCGGATGCGATGTGTAAAGCCGCCAACGTCGAGCTGATTAGCTATGAAAACATCGGCTCGGGGCTGGTGACCGTGATGGTGAAGGGCGACGTCGGCGCAGTGAAAGCGGCGGTGGATTCCGGCGTCGAATCCGCGCAGCGCATCGGTGAAGTGGTGACCTCGCTGGTTATCGCTCGTCCGCATAACGACATCAACAAAATCGTCATTAAACACAAGGCCTGATGGCCAGGAGAACGCAAATGGGTGATGCATTAGGTCTGATTGAAACCAAAGGGCTGGTGGCCTGTATCGAAGCGGCGGATGCGATGTGTAAAGCCGCCAACGTGGAACTGATTGGCTATGAAAACGTCGGCTCCGGCCTCGTCACCGCGATGGTGAAAGGCGACGTCGGCGCGGTGAAAGCGGCGGTGGATTCCGGCGTCGAATCCGCGCAGCGCATCGGTGAAGTGGTGACTTCGCTGGTTATCGCCCGCCCGCATAACGACATCAACAAAATCGTCTCGCATTACAAAATCATGGATTAACCGGAGAAAAACCTGATGAAAGAAGCGCTAGGGCTTATCGAAACCAAAGGGCTGGTGGCCTGTATTGAAGCGGCGGATGCGATGTGTAAAGCCGCCAACGTGGAGCTGATTGGCTATGAAAACGTCGGCTCCGGCCTCGTCACCGCGATGGTGAAGGGCGACGTCGGCGCGGTGAATGCCGCGGTGGATTCCGGCGTGGAAGCGGCAAAACGCATCGGCGAAGTCGTCACCTCTCGCGTCATCGCGCGTCCGCATAACGACATCGAAAAAATCGCGGCGCAGCACAAAGCATGACCTGACAGGGCGCGCCCCGTCTCCACTCTTTTAGTCTGATGAAGGATAGACTCATGATTGAACTGGATAACGATTTGCAGTCCCGGCAGAACGCCCGGGAGCTGGTGCGCAATGCCAAAAAGGCGCAGGCGATTCTGGCCACCTTTTCGCAGCAGCAAATCGACGCCATCGTGAAGAACGTGGCCCAGGAAGCGGCGCATCATGCCGAAGCGCTGGCGAAAATGGCCGCGGAAGAAACCGGTTTTGGCAACTGGCAGGACAAAGTGCTGAAGAACCGCTTCGCCTCGCTGCGCGTCTACGACGCCATCAAAGATATGAAGACCGTCGGTATCATTCATGACGATCCGCTACAAAAAGTGATGGACGTGGGCGTGCCGCTGGGGGTCATTTGTGCGCTGGTGCCGTCGACCAACCCGACCTCCACCGTCATCTACAAAACGCTGATTGCCCTGAAGGCCGGCAACGCGATTATCTTCTCCCCGCATCCCGGCGCCCGCCAGTGCAGCTGGAAAGCGATTGAAATCGTGAAGCGCGCGGCGGAAGCGGCAGGGGCACCTGCCGGTAGCGTCGACGCCATTAGCCAGCTGACCCTCGAAGCCACCTCAGAGCTGATGCACAGCAAAGACGTGTCGCTGATCCTGGCGACCGGCGGCGAAGGCATGGTGCGCGCCGCCTACGCGTCCGGCACGCCGACCATTAGCGGCGGCCCGGGTAACGGCCCGGCGTTTATCGAACGCAGCGCCGATATCCCCCACGCGGTGAAAGATATCATCACCAGTAAAACCTTCGATAACGGCGTCATCTGCGCCTCCGAGCAGTCAATTATCGTCGAACGCTGCATCTACGACGAAGTGCATCGCGAACTGGAAGCTCAGGGCGCGTACTTCATGAACGAAAGCGAAGCGGCAAAAATGGCGGCCCTGCTGCTGCGCCCCAACGGCACCATCAACCCCAAAGTGGTCGGTAAAACCGCGCTCTATCTGAGCCAGATGGCCGGCTTCTGCGTCCCGGCCAGCACCCGGGTGCTGATTGCCGAGCAGGCCACGGTATCGCATTCCAACCCCTACTCGCGGGAAAAACTGTGCCCGGTACTCGGCCTGTACGTCGAAGAGGACTGGAAAGCCGCCTGCCACCGCGTCGTGGAGCTGCTGACCAACGAAGGCCTCGGCCACACGCTGGTGATCCACACCCGCAACCAGGACGTCATCCGCCAGTTCTGCCTCGAAAAACCGGTTAACCGCATTCTGATCAACACCCCGGCGGCGCTGGGCGGCATCGGCGCGACCACCAATATCACCCCAGCCCTGACCCTCGGCTGCGGCGCGGTCGGCGGCGGCTCCAGCTCGGACAACGTCGGGCCGATGAACCTGCTCAACATCCGCAAAGTGGGCTACGGCGTGCGCTCCATCGATGAGCTGCGCGCGCCGGGCAGCCGCCCGGAACCGCAGCCGACCATCGTCAGCCCGGCGGCCGGCCCGAACCGCAGCATTTTCGACGATGAACGTTTTAACGCCCCGGCGACCGCAGCCCACCCGGCCAGCGCCGACGATCGCTTTGCGACTGCCGCCGCCGTCGGCGCGGACAGCGAGATTAATGAGCAAAACGTGGAACGCGTCATCCGCCAGGTGCTGGAACGCCTTGGTAAGTAACACATTGATATAAGGCGATAAAAACAATGATTCTCGCAAAGGTAGTCGGACATGTCGTCGCCACGCAGAAGTGCGATGAGCTACGGGGCAGCAACCTGCTGCTGATCGTCAAATTAGATGATGACCAGCAGCCGATGAAAGACCAGACCTGGGTTGCCGTTGATAGCGTCGGCGCAGGTATGCACGACATCGTGCTGGCCGAAGAGTACCTGGCGCTCAACAAAGAGCGCTACAAGGCCATGTCGGTGGTCGCCATTGTCGAGAACGTGTTTCGGGACGCTTAAGGAGTCAATAACCCAATGAGTGAATTTTTGCTGAAACCCCGGATTCGCTTTGGTCAGGATGCGCTTGCCATCCTGAACGAGCTGCCCGCCCGCAACGTGCTGCTGGTCACCGACCAGGCGATGGTTAAGTTTGGCCTCGCCGATCGCGTCACGCAGATCCTCAATGCGCGCGGCATCGCTTTCCAGGTCTGGGACGACGTGGTGGCCGACCCGGATATCGCCACCGTGGTGCGCGGTATGAAGCGGATGGATAACAGCTATCCGGATCTGGTTATCGCGCTGGGCGGCGGTTCGGTGATTGATGCAGCCAAAGCGGTTATTTTCGCCCTGGCGCAAACCCGTCCGGACGCTCACCGCGAGCCGCCCTGCTTTGTGGCGATCCCCACCACCAGCGGCACCGGCTCTGAGGTCACCGCCTTTTCTGTGGTGAAATCCAACGCCGAAAAGCTGGTGCTGGTGGACCCCTCGCTGCTGCCGGATATCGCCATTCTTGACCCGGCGCTGGTGGCCTCGGTGCCGCCGGCGATCACCGCCGATACCGGGATGGACGTGCTGTGTCACGCGCTGGAAGCCTATGTCTCCCTCGCCGCCAACGACTTTTCCGATGCGCTGGCGGAGAAAGTGGTGCAGCAGGTATTTCGCTTTCTGCCGACCTGCTGGCGCAACGGTGGCGACCTGCTGGCGCGGGAAAAGATGCACAACGCCTCCTGTATGGCGGGCATGGCCTTCACCAATGCCTCGCTGGGCATCACCCACAGCCTTGCCCACGCGCTCGGCGGCGTATTTCGCGTCCCCCACGGCCGCGCTAACGCCCTGCTGATGGCGGACGTGGTGGCCTGGAACGCCGATTATCACGGGCAGTGCGATACCGATGCCGCCCGCAAATACGCCCGATTAGCCCATCTGCTGGATCTGCCCGCGGCCACTACCCGCCAGGGCGTCGCCAGCCTGCTGGTCGCCATTCAGGCGCTAAAAGACGAGATGAGCATGCCGGCCGGCATTCGTGATACCGGCGTCATTGCCGCCGAATTTGAACAGCGGCTGGCGGAGATGGTCGGCCAGGCGCTACGCGACAGCTGTACCCCGACGAACCCACGCGCGCCGGACGCTCACGCACTGACCGAACTCTATCGCCGGGCATGGACCGGCAACGCCGTTCAGGGCCACTGATAACAAGATTTGGAGAACCTTACCTATGGCACACTACAGCTTAACGCCGCGCGTCAAAGTGTTGGCAGAACGTTTACTCTCACAAAAAAGCACCCTGTGCACCGAACATGCCACCACGCTCAACGCCCTTGATGGCGATATCGCCGGGGTTCCCGCCGCCGTCAAACCGGCGCGCCGCTTCTATGAACTGATGCGCCAGCTGCCGCTGTGCATCAGCGCCGACGAGCTGATCGTCGGCAACCAGACCCGCAAACCGCACGGGGCGATTTTCCACGACGAGAGCGCCGTCCGTCGCCCGTCCGCGTTCCAGTTCCTCAACCTGAATAGCGATCTCGACTCCCCGGATTACAAGCTGGTGGTCGAAAAAGGCGTACTGGCGATAAAACATCAGCTGGAAGAGAAAACCCGCGCGCTGGGCAGCGCCGTCAGCCGCAGCGGCATGGACGAAGTCAACGGCTGCCGCGCGGCCATCTACGCCTGCGATGCCCTGCTGGCGCTGGCGCAAAACCTGGCCAACAGCGCGGAACAGCTGGCCGCCGCGGAAACCAACGCTTACCGCCGGGCGGAACTGCTGGACAGCGCCGCCATTCTGCACCACGTTCCGGCGCATCCGGCGCGCAGCTTCAAAGAGGCGTGCCAGGCCTTTTATCTGTTCCAGCTGGCGCTCCAGCTCGATAACGGCAGCTACGCCGTCAACCCGGAAGGCGCCGACAAAGCCCTGCTGCCTTACTACCAGCACGATATCAACAACGGCGCGCTCTCCCCGCAGCAGGCGTATGAAATCGTCGAATCGCTGTGGTTCAAGCTGGCGGAGCTGTGCGAAGTGCGCGCCGCCTGCGCGATCGACGGTTATCCGATGTTCGACGCCCTGCTGCACGGCGCAAGCCTTGAAAACGCGCGCATTAACGAACTCTCCGACATGTTCCACAGCGCGCAGCACAACCTGAGCGCCCTGCATCTGCCGGTGCGTTTGTTCAAGGGCGTCCAGCACGTTTCCGCCGCCCCGTTTGCCGCCGCCGGCGAGACGCCGGCAGCAGAAGGGCTGACCCCGCGCATGCAGCGCCTGCGTAACCACTACCTGACCGTGCGCCCGAGCGTCTCTATCTACCGCGCGCTGGCCTTTACCGAAGTGGTCAAAGCCAACCCCGGCATGCCGACGATTCTGCTGCGCGCCAAAGCCTTCCGCCACGCCTGCGAAACCGCGCCGATTCTGATTCAGGACGATGAGCTGATCGTCGGTCATCCGTGCGGCAAGCCGCGCGCGGGCGCCTTCTCGCCGGATATCGCCTGGCGCTGGGTGCGCGACGAACTCGATACCATGAGCACCCGTCCGCAGGATCCGTTTGAGATCAGCGAAGCAGATAAAAAAACCATCCGCGAAGAGATCGTGCCGTTCTGGGAAGGCCGCTCGCTGGATGAAATCTGCGAAGCCCAGTACCGCGAAGCGGGGGTGTGGGCGTTCAGCGGCGAGACCTTCGTCAGCGACCTCTCCTACCACCAGATCAACGGCGGCGGCGACACCTGCCCGGGCTACGACGTGCTGCTGTTTACCAAAGGGATGAACGGCATTAAAGCCGACGCCGAGGCGCACCTTGCCAGCCTGAGTATGGAAAACCCGGAAGATATCGACCGTATTTACTACTACAAGGCGGCCATTGAAACCTGCGAAGGGGTGATTAACTACGCGCACCGCATCGCCGCCCGCGCCCGCGAACTGGCCGCGATTGAGCAGAACGCCCAGCGTCGCGCCGAGCTGCTGACCATCGCCGAGGTGAACCAGAACGTGCCGGCAAATCCGCCGAAAACCCTGCAGGAAGCGCTGCAGAGCATCTGGACCGTGGAGTCGCTGTTTGAAATTGAAGAGAACCAGACCGGACTGTCCCTGGGACGCGTAGACCAGTACTGCTACCCGATGTTTGAAGCCGATATCCGCGAAGGCCGCCTGACTCACGACACCGCGCTGGAGCTGCTGCAGGCGTTTATCATCAAATGCGCCGAGCTGATGTGGATGTCCAGCGAGCTGGGGGCGAAATATTTCGCCGGCTATCAGCCGTTTATCAACCTGACCGTCGGCGGTCAGAAGCGCTCCGGCGGCGATGCCTGTAACGACCTGACCTACCTGATCATGGACGCCGTGCGCTTCGTGAAGGTTTACCAGCCGTCGCTGGCCTGCCGTATTCACAACCAGTCGCCGCAGAAGTATATGGAAAAAATCGTCGACGTCGTCAAAGCAGGGATGGGCTTCCCGGCCTGCCATTTCGACGACTCCCATATCAAGATGATGCTGCGTAAAGGCTTCGATTTCGAAGACGCCCGCGACTACTGCCTGATGGGCTGCGTCGAGCCGCAGAAATCCGGCCGCATCTATCAGTGGACCTCCACCGGCTACACCCAGTGGCCCATCGCCATTGAGTTCGTTTTAAACCGCGGTCGGATGGTGCTGTTTGACAGCTATCAGGGGCTGGATACCGGCGACCTGCGCGACCTGCACACCTTCGAGGATTTCGACGCGGCGGTGAAAAAACAGATCGCCCATATCGTACGCCTGTCGGCGATCGGGACGGTCATCAGCCAGCGCGTGCACCGCGACGTGGCGCCGAAGCCGCTGATGTCGCTGCTGGTGGAAGGCTGCATGGAAAAAGGCAAAGACGTTGCCGCTGGCGGCGCGATGATCAACCACGGCCCGGGGCTGATCTTCTCCGGTCTGGCGACCTACGTCGACTCCATGGCGGCGATTCGTAAGCTGGTGTTTGAAGAGAAGAAATACACCCTCGAGCAGGTACGCGACGCGCTGCTGGCGAACTTTGAAGGCTTTGAAGGCCTGCGCCGCGACTGCCTCAACGCGCCGAAATACGGCAACGACGATAACTACGTCGATCAGTATGCGCTGGATATCACCGAGTGGACCGAGCGCGAGTGCCGTAAGTACAAGATGCTCTACTCCACCCTGAGCCACGGCACCCTGTCCATCTCCAACAATACGCCGATCGGCGAGCTGACCAACGCCACGCCGAACGGTCGCCTGGCGTGGATGCCGCTCTCCGACGGTATCAGCCCGACTCAGGGCGCGGATAAGCAGGGTCCGACGGCGATCATCAAGTCGGTGAGCAAGATGAACGTCGAAACCATGAACATCGGCATGGTGCACAACTTCAAGTTCCTCAAAGGGCTGCTGGATACCCCGGAAGGTCGTCACGGCCTGATTACCCTGCTGCGCACCGCGTCGATTCTCGGCAACGGCCAGATGCAGTTCAGCTATGTCGATAACGAAGTGCTGAAAAAAGCCCAGCAGGAGCCGGAAAAATACCGCGACCTGATCGTCCGCGTCGCGGGCTACAGCGCCTACTTCGTTGAGCTGTGCAAAGAAGTTCAGGACGAGATTATCAGCCGTACGGTCATCGAGAAGTTCTGATAAAGACACGGACGTTTTTGGACATGGATGTCCCGATCGTTTTTCTGGAGGTATGTGTGAGCGCAAAACAAGAATTAACCGGGCGAATATTCAATATTCAGAAATATTCGATCTATGACGGCGATGGGATCCGCACGCTGGTTTTTTTCAAAGGCTGCAATATTCGCTGCCCGTGGTGCGCTAACCCGGAAGGGCTGAATAGCCAGTTTCAGGTGATGTTCTCACAGGATAAATGCATTAACTGCGGCGACTGCGTCAACGTCTGCCCGGCGGGAATTCATTATCGGGCGGAAGAAAACGGCGAAATGAAGCATTTCGTCAACCGCAATAAAGACTGTATCGGCTGCCGCAAGTGCGAAGAGATCTGCACCCAGAACGCGCTGGATATTATGGGCAAAGATGTCACCGTCAGCGAACTGATGGAGATCATCATGCAGGACTACGACTTTTATATCTCCTCCGGCGGCGGCGTCACCATCGGCGGCGGGGAAATGAGCCTGCAGACCGATTTTGCCGTCGCGCTCTTTAGCGAATGCAAAAAGATGATGCTCAATACCGCCGTGGAAACGCAGGGCACCACGCCGCTGGCCAATTATCAAAAGCTGGCGCCGGTGACCGACACCTTCTTATTCGATATTAAGCAAATTAACAGCGAGCACCATAAAGCATTATTTGGCATCGGTAACGAAGGCATTCGCCGCAACCTGGAGTGGCTGGTGGATTCCGGCGCTAACGTCATTATCCGCATGCCGCTGGTTCGCGGCTATAACGACTCGTTCGATGCCATTACCGGGGCCATTGATTACGTACAAAAGCTGGCGAAGCGCGGAAATATCCGCCGCATCGATATGCTGCCGTACCACCAGCTGGGGCGCAAAAAATATGAGCGCCTCGATATGCCTTACCCCATTACCCGAGACCCAACTTATTCCGCCGAGGAGTTAGACCGGCTGGAAACGTTCTTCACGCAGTTTGATTTTGATATTCGCTTAGTCCGCCATTAACAGGAGCCGACAATGAAAAGTTTAGGCGTAATTGAAACGCGAGGGTTAGTTGCCGCCGTTCAGGCCGTGGATGCCGCCTGCAAAAGCGCAGGCGTGTCCTGCATTGGCTACCGCAAAGTCGGTTCGGGGCTGGTGAGCGTCTGCTTTGAAGGGGAGATCAGCGCGATTCACACCGCTATCGAACGCGGCGTGGCCGTCGCCGCGCTCATCGACCCGCAGGTCAAATCCCTGACGATCGCCCGTCCGGAGCGCAGCGTCGTGGACGCCCTCAGCACCCTGAAAGGCCGTCCGCCGCGCGCGGAAGCTGCCGCGCCGCTTGAGGCTGAAGCCGTCGCGCCCGCCGCTGTAGAAACAAGGGAACCCACTGAACCCGCCGCCGCGCCTGCGCCGACGGAAGATAAAAACGCGGCGATGAGGAAAGGGAAGAAGGCATGATCGACACCCTGCTCCATGAAAAAATCGCCGCCCGCCTGAGCCACGTTGCTCCGGCTATTCCGGTCGGCATCTCTAACCGCCACGTCCATCTGGCGCAGCAGGACGTCGAAGCGCTGTTTGGCAAGGGCTACGTCCTGACGCCCTTTAAGCCGCTGCGCCAGCCGGGGCAGTTCGCGGCCCAGGAGTGCGTCACCGTGGTCGGTCCGAAGGGCTCGCTCACCCAGGTGCGCGTCCTCGGCCCAACCCGCCCGGTATCGCAGCTGGAAATCTCCCGCGCCGACTGCTTTACCCTCGGCATCAAAGCGCCGGTTCGCGAATCCGGCCAGCTGGAGAACGCGGGCAGCGCGCTGCTGATCGGCCCGGCAGGCCACGTTGAACTGCGATCGCAGGTGATCTGCGCCTGGCGGCATATCCATATGTCGCCGCAGGATGCCCGCCAGCTGAACGTCGCCAACGGCCAGAAGGTTAGCGTCCGCAGCGACGGCGAACGCCAGCTGACCTTTGATGAAGTGGTGGTGCGGGTACGCGAAGACTTCGCGCTGGAGTTTCATATTGATACCGAAGAGGCCAACGCCGCCGGCTTGAAAAACGGCGCGCAGGTCACGCTCATCGGCTAACGGAGGCTCGCCATGACCGACCAACAGATGGAAGACCTGGTTGAACGCATTATCCAGCGTCTGCGGCCGCCGGTACTGGTGATGGTGACCGCCGCGGCGGGCTACCGGCACGCTATTCGCCAGCGGCTGGCCGGCTGCGGCGAGAGCCTGCACCTGGCGCTGGATAGCGGGATTGACGACGGCGAGCAGTGGCGGGCTATCGGTAAAACGCTGCCAGCGGCCGACTGGCAACAGGAGCTGCCTTCGGTCTCGTATAAGGCGCTGCTGCTGCCGTTTCTCGACTACCCGCTGGCGGCGGATCTGGTGAAGGGTTCCCTGCACGGTCCGGTTGCCCGCCGCGTGCACGATGCCCTGCTGAGCGGCCTGCCGGTGCTGGCGCTGCGCTATCACTGCGATCCCGCCAGCGAGCTTAACCAGCTGCGCGGGGCGCAGCCTGATAGCGCTTACGCCGGACATATGCAGGCCACGCTGGCCCGCCTGGCCGAATGCGGCATCGCGCTGTGCACCATGAACGAATTGCTGGAGAAGCTGGCGTCGGGTCGCGAAGCGGCGGCGCCGTCGGCGAGCGGCCCGCGGCGTTATCTCACTGTCACAGACGTGGTGAATAATCCGGCGCTGGCCTGTGCTCCTGAAGCGCAGTTGACCGATGCCGCTATCGATTTTTTAAAAAACAGAAAAAAAGAACCTTACCTTAAATAGTAAACCCGGAGTTTAACTTATGTCTTCAAAAACAAAGTGTTGGCTATGGATGCTGCTGGTTATCGTTTCCGAAACCTCAGCCACCTCCACCCTCAAAATGTTCGGCAGCAGTGAAGGGATGAGCAAAATGCTGCTGCTCGGGCTGCTGGTGCTGCTGTACTGCACCTGCTACTACTCGCTGTCCCGCGCGGTGAAGGATATTCCCGTCGGTCTGGCCTACGCCACCTGGTCCGGTACCGGCATCCTCGTGGTGTCGACCCTGGGAATGGCGTTTTACGGTCAGCACCCGGACACCGCCGCCATTATCGGTATGGCGGTTATCGCCAGCGGGATCGTGATCATGAACCTGTTTTCCAAAATGGGTAGCGAAGAGAGCGAGGAAGCGCCCGCGCAGCCGGCCGCTGCATCTCTGGACAAAAAAGTCGCCAACTAACAGAAAAGGAACCGCTTATGTTTAACCTCGGATTTTTATGGCTGGCGCTGTCTATCGGCTCCGAAATCACCGGCACATCGATGATCAAAAAGACCAACGGCTTCAGCAAGCTGGCGCCGTCGGTGCTGGTGGTCTGCGCCTACGGCCTGTGCTACTTCGCCCTCACCCGCGCGATGAGCACCATTCCGGTCGGCGTCGCCTACTCGCTGTGGTGCGGCTTTGGTATCGTCGGCGTCACTATTTGCTCAATGATCCTCTATAAGCAAAAACCGGATATCCCGGCTATTCTCGCCATGGTGCTGATCATCTCCGGCGGCATCATTATGAACGTCTTCTCCAGCATGTAAGTCCCGCCTGCGCCTTCATTGATTGCGGTGAAGGCGCTAATAACCTCACTCAATAAGCCGTTATTGGCGTAATAAAAAAACAAAAACCATCGCCTGCTAATCAATAACGCTAAAAAGACGACGAGCGTCAAATTTTTATACTCCGCTTATCGATAAATTATTTTTTGTGATTTTAATCGTGGTTATTTTCTCATTTTACCTTATTTTTATGGCATCCCTTCACCCACAGAGGACGATGTCATGACGCAAAAATCGATTTATCGCCTCATTGCCCAGGGCGGCCTGGACGACTGGTATAATTTAGATCACCGCATCTCCAACGACTTCCCTCGTTAATTCTCCGCTGCTGTTTACTCCCTAAAAAAATTAATTCAGCACTGCGTTTAGTCGCTATTTGTTGCGCTTTTTATTTGTCGCCAAATAGCCAAACGCGGCACAGCATCCCCATGGAGAAAATAAATGAAACGTATCCCTGAGCCGTTCCGTATTAAAATGGTCGAAAACATTCGCATGACTACCTTTGACGATCGCGTCAAAGCGCTGGAAGAGGCGGGCTATAACCCGTTTTTGCTCAATAGCCAGGACGTGTATATCGACCTGCTGACCGACTCCGGAACCGGCGCGATGAGCGACCATCAGTGGGCCGGGCTGATGATGGGCGACGAAGCCTACGCCGGGTCGCGTAACTATCAGCATCTGTGCGAAAAGGTCAAAGAGATTATCGGCTATCCGTATACCATTCCCACCCATCAGGGGCGCGGCGCGGAGCAGATTCTGTTCCCGAGCCTGATTGCTCGCCGCAAGTCGGCGCATCCGGTGTTTATTTCCAACTTCCACTTCGATACCACCGCCGCGCACGTGGAGCTCAACGGCGCAAAAGCCATTAACGTGGTGACGCCGAAAGCCTTCGATACCACCTCGTGGTACGACTGGAAAGGCAACTTTGATATTGATTTGCTGAAAGCGACCATCGCCGAACACGGCGCGGAAAACGTGGCGGCGATTATTACCACCGTCACCTGTAACAGCTCCGGCGGCCAGCCGGTATCGCTGGCGAATATGCGCGAGGTGTATCAGATTGCCCGCCAGAATAATATTCCGGTGGTGATCGACTCCGCCCGCTTCTGCGAAAACGCCTGGTTTATTAAACAGCGCGAAGAGGGCTACGCCGATAAATCGGTGAAAGAGATTATTCTTGAGATGTACCAGTACGGCGATATGCTGACCATGTCCGCCAAGAAAGACCCGATGGTGAATATCGGCGGCCTGTGCTGCTTCCGCGATGACGAAGATCTGTTCAACGAAGTGCGCATCCGCTGCGTGCCGATGGAGGGCTTTGTCACCTACGGCGGCCTGGCGGGGCGCGATATGGAGGCGTTGGCTATCGGCCTGGAAGAAGGGACCAACGAGGATTACCTCGCTTATCGCATCAATCAGGTGGAATACCTCGGCGAACGCCTGCGCGAAGGCGGCATTCCGATTCAGTATCCGACCGGCGGCCATGCGGTGTTCGTCGATGCTAAGCTGCTGCTGCCGCATATCCCACCGGAGCAGTTCCCGGCGCACGCGCTAAACAATGAGCTGTATCTGGAAGCGGGAATCCGCAGCGTGGAAATCGGCTCCCTGCTGCTGGGCCGCGACCCGCAAACCGGCAAACAGAAGGCGTCGCCGATGGAGCTGCTGCGCCTGACCATTCCGCGCCGGGTTTATACCAACGATCATATGGACTATATCGCTGATGCGCTGATCGCCGTTAAGGCGCGCGCCGCCACGATTAAGGGCCTGACCTTCACCTATGAACCGCCGGTACTGCGCCACTTCGTCGCCAGACTGAAACCGGTGAAATAAACCGCATCACGGCGCTCTCGCAATGAGAGCGCCATTAATTTAATTCCATCTCTTTAAGCTCAATCATTCGGGTTGCGCCGGGTAGCCGTTTTCCCGCAGCCGTTATCTGTACCCTAAATAATTCGAGTTGCAGAAAGGCGGCAAGAGAGTGACAAATTCGTCGGGAACGAATTTGACCAGCCGAAGGCTGGCCTCCGGTGAGAGGCAGGAGCCTCTCATTAACCCCCAGGAGCTTACTGAGGTAAGTGACTGGGGTGAGTGAACGCAGCCAACACATCTGCAGCTTGAAGTATGACGGGTATAATAATTATAGCCACGTGAGGAATGCACCTTATGGCTACACTATCAGTCTCAAAAGCGGTCTCAACAAATACGCCATCGCTGATTGGCGGAGCGATGATTATCGGCGGCACGATTATTGGCGCAGGCATGTTTTCTTTACCGGTGGTGATGTCCGGCGCCTGGTTTTTCTGGTCGCTGCTGGCGCTCATTTTTACCTGGTTTTGCATGCTGCATTCCGGGTTAATGATCCTCGAAGCCAATCTCAATTATCATATTGGCGCCAGCTTCGACACGATTACGAAGGATTTACTGGGAAACGGCTGGAATATTATTAACGGCCTGACCGTCGCCTTTGTTTTATATATCCTGACCTACGCCTATATTTCCGCCAGCGGTTCAGTTATTCAGCATACTTTTGCGCAGATGAACCTCGCGGTTCCCGCACGCCTGGGCGGGCTGGCGTTCGCGCTGGTGGTCGCCTTTATCGTCTGGCTAAGTACGAAAGCGGTAAGCCGGATGACGACTATCGTGCTGGGCGCCAAAATCCTCACCTTCTTTATGACCTTCGGCGGCCTGATGTGGCACGTGGAGCCCGCAATTCTGTTTAACCGCGCGGAGGTCAATGCGTCCTATCTGCCCTACGTCCTGATGACGCTGCCGTTCTGCCTGGCCTCCTTTGGCTATCACGGCAACGTCCCCAGCCTGATGAAGTACTACGGTAAAGATCCGCTTATCATTCGCCGCTGCCTGCTGCTCGGCACGCTGATGGCGCTGGTGCTGTATATCATCTGGCTGGTCGGCACAATGGGCAATATTCCGCGCCCGGCGTTTATCGCTATCGCCGAAAAAGGCGGCAACATCGACGTGCTGGTGCAGACCTTAAGCGGCCTGCTGAACAGTTCGACCCTGGACTTACTGCTGACGGTCTTTTCCAACTTCGCCGTCGCCAGCTCGTTCCTGGGCGTGACTCTTGGCCTGTTTGATTATCTGGCGGATCTGTTTAAGTTTGACGATAGTCGGCTGGGGCGGTTTAAAACCGCGCTGGTGACCTTTCTGCCGCCGATCGCCGGCGGGCTGCTGTGGCCTAACGGTTTTATCTACGCCATTGGTTTCGCCGGTCTCGCCGCCACCGTCTGGGCCGCTATCGTCCCCGCCCTGCTGGCGCGCGCCTCGCGCAGGCGTTTCGGCAGCCCGAACTATCGGGTCTGGGGTGGCAATGCCATGATTGTCCTGATTTTGTGCTTCGGCGGCGCCAACGCAATAATTCATATTTTATCCAGCTTTAACCTGCTGCCGGTTTATCGCTGAATAAAAAAGGGCTTTTACTGCCGCGGCTTTTCGTGGCAGGATAAAAAGATGAACAGAAACGTTGTCATCTCTCACCTCCGCCGTTGGTGGCTGTCTGCATAACAGGCGGCAAGATTTGACGTTTCCTCTATTCAAAGCCGCCGGAAGGCGGCTTTGTTGTTTCTGAGTGTCGCCCTTCGGCCTGATAGCATCCTAAGGAGTCACTTATGAACACCAGCCAAACGATCCTGACCGGCGACCGTCCTACCGGCCAGTTGCACCTCGGCCACTACGTCGGTTCCCTGCGCCAGCGCGTGCTGCTCCAGCACGACCACCAGCAGTTTATCCTCGTTGCGGACCTGCAGGGCCTGACCGACAACGGCAGCAACCCGCAAAAAATCAGCAGCAATATCCTTGAGGTGATGGCCGATTATCTCGCCGTCGGCATCGATCCGCAGAAGACCACCATTTGCCTGCAATCCGCCCTGCCGGCGCTGGCCGAACTCAGCGCGCTGTATATGAATATCGTCACCGTCGCCCGGGTTGAACGCAATCCGACGGTGAAAAATGAAATCGCCCAGAAGGGATTTTCCCGCTCGCTGCCGGTGGGATTTTTAGCCTATCCCATAAGCCAGGCCGCAGATATCACCGCCTTTAAGGCCGAACTGGTGCCGGTTGGCGACGATCAGCTACCGATGATTGAACAGACCAATGAGATCGTGCACAAAATGAATAGCCTGACGACGACGCCGATCTTACGGCACTGCAAAGCGCTGCTCAGCGACGTCAGCCGCCTGCCGGGCATTGATGGCAACGCCAAAATGTCGAAATCGCTGGGGAACACGCTCACCCTTTCGGCCAGCGAAGAGGAGATCCACCGTGCGGTCAGCGCCATGTATACCGACCCGAATCACCTGCGGGTCGCCGACCCGGGTCAGACAGAAGGCAACGTGGTATTCACTTATCTCGACGCCTTTCATGCTGATAAGACCTTCGTTGCCGAGATGAAAGCCCACTATCGGCGCGGAGGGCTGGGAGACAGGCAGTGCAAAAACGCGCTGGAGACCTGCTTACAGGAGCTGCTGGCGCCGATACGCGAACGCCGGGCGACCTATATTCAGGATAAAGGCATGCTGCTGGCGCTGCTGCGCCGGGGAAGCGAGCGGGCGCACGAACTGACGCAACGGACGCTGCATGAAGTAAAACGCGGCCTGGGGCTGCCGGTGCTGTTTTGAGGCGCGGCGATCTCTCCGCACTGAAATCCGCTGCCACATCTCTCCCGGGGGCGGCGCCTGAGGCGCCTTGCCCGGGCTACAGGTTCACAGCCGTCTGCGGTCAGGTAGCCGGGACAGGCTCAGCGCGCCGCCTCCGGGATGGCGCCCGACCGGAAGATATTCTGCGGTTTATTCCCCGGTGGCGGCTGTCGCCTTGCCGGGGCTACGGGTTTACTGCCGTCTGCGATCAGGTAGCCCGGACAGGCGCAGCGCGCCGCCTCCGGGAAGGACCCGGCAGCTTAGTTGCCGTCGCCTTCATGCAGCTTCACGCAGTTGCGCCCATCGCGCTTGGCGACGTACAGCGCGCTGTCGGCATCGCGCAGCAGCAGATTGTAATCCGGATGACCGGTGTGGACGGCGTAGCCGATGCTGGCGGTAATCGAAATCTCATTGTCAGCGCCAACGCTAAACGCCAGCTGGCTGATTTTTTTACGCAGCCGTTCAAGGATCGTAAAGGCTTCCGCGGCGCCGGTCTCCACCAGCACCAGCAGAAACTCCTCGCCGCCGTAACGGAAGATATAATCGCTGGATCGAATATTATCGCTGAGCAGCTCCGCAACGTGCTTAATCGCCCGGTCGCCGACCATGTGCCCCCAGCTATCATTGATCTCTTTAAAGTGGTCGATGTCGATAATCGCCACCGTCATCGGCAGTTCATATTCCATCGCCAGCGTCACTTCATGCTTGAGGACAACCGGCAGATAGCGGCGGTTAAGCAGGCTGGTCAGCGTATCCTTACCGCTTTGCATCTGCGACAGGCTGCTAAACAGCACCCCCATCTGGCTGCCGATCTGCTGGCAATGGATATGGATCCCCTGCAGCAAAGCCTGCGTGTTTTTATACTCAGAACCCTCAGTCGAGGATTTCCAGGCGGATAACAGCGCATCCACCTTGCTAATTAAGTCGGCGATTTCCTGCATTTGCGGATTTTTGTTAAAATAACGCACGCATTTATGGCGGAACCACAGGCCAAATTCAGAATCAGATAATAACGCTCCGTTAATATCGCTTTTATTATCGCTAACGATATTAAAAATAGCGGTATTTTCCCATCCGGAGAGCGAGGCCTGCTGTTTGCCATATTCCAGCGGCACGTTATCCATCAGGCTATACAGGCGGTACGCTTCTTCATTTTTCGTTGCCCGATAGTGCGACAGGGTATAGGCGTGGCACATCATTTCTACCGCCATGTTAATGGCCATGATGGCGTAGTAGATGGCGGCAACGCTGGTCTCGCGATCGAGCTGGCTATCGCGGATATTTTCAATCAGCCCGGCTTTCAGCTGGCGCGCGCCGCGCAGTACCGCCTCTGCCGGGATACCGATGCGTGAATGGATGCTGCCGATCAGGTACTGCCGCTCCGCCAGCGCCTGCAGATTTTCCTTATCGCACATCAGGATATCTTTCACCCACCCGGCCAGCGAGCTGCTGAGCCGCTCCTGAACTAAGTCATAGCTAAGGTGCCGCGCAATGTCCGGGTCCTGGAAAATAAAATCATAAAAACGGGTCGCTAACGCCTCCGCCTGCTGCCCGGCAATATTTTTAAGTACCGCCCTCACTTCCGGCGTCAGGCTGTCGTACAGCGGCAACCACTCCTTAAAAATAATCGAGATATATTTTTGGCTTTCATCTTTCATTGAATAAAGCGCTCGCCCGGCGTGAGTGTATTTTCAGGGCCGCCGATCATACAACAGTTCTCTTGGGGCAACCAGATTAAAAATGCGCCAGTCGCCAGGGAATAATATCCTCTGGTTATTAGCGCTAAGGAATAGCTTATATGTACGATGATTTAGTGAAGAACGATTAAGATTATCTGCGCCGGTATCCGGAGCATTAACCCCAATAGGCATTATGGGTAATATTGTTCCATCGCGCTCCTCGCTGTTTTTATGTTAACCCGACAACAAGACCCTGCTTTGTATATGGACATACTCATTGCGGGTGTTAGTATGACATTGACGGTAGCAATAAATATGCGTGTTTCATTTAAGGCGAGGATTGCTGATGATGACCACATTGATCGCACCTCTTTCTGACCGGTTAGCAGCGCTGCAGGCTCCCTGCGCCGGTCGGCCTTATCCCCGATTTCTCCCTTCCCTGAAGAGACGAAACTCCGCCATGCGGAGGAGAAGCGCGCACCACTCAGCCTATGGAACAAAGCGAGTCGCGTATGGACAAAATCAAACGGCGTTGGGTTGGATACGTTATTGGTTTAGCGGTGGTGATTGCCGCAGCGGCATGGTGGATGCTTCGCCCGCCGGGAATTCCTGAGGGCTTTGCCAGCAGTAACGGCAGGATTGAAGCCACAGAAGTCGATATCGCCACCAAAACCGCCGGGCGTATCGACACCATCCTGGTCAAAGAGGGGCAGTTTGTTCGCCAGGGCGACGTGTTGGCCCGTATGGACACCCGGGTACTCAACGAACAACGGCTGGAGGCCGCCGCGCAAATCAAGGAAGCAGAGAGCGCGATTGCCGCCGCGAAAGCCCTGCTCGACCAGCGTCAAAGTGAAATGCGCGCTACGGAAGCGGTGGTGAAGCAGCGGCAGGCGGAGCTGAACTCCTCGGCTAAACGTCACGTCCGCTCCAGCACGCTCTCGCAGCGCGGCGCGGTCTCCGCGCAGCAGCTGGATGACGACCAGGCGGCGGCAGAAAGCGCCAGGGCGGCGCTGGAATCCGCCAAAGCGCAGGTCTCTGCCGCCAGGGCCGCGATTGAGGCGGCGCGCACCAGCATCATTCAGGCGCAAACCCGGGTCGAGGCCGCCCAGGCGACCGAACGGCGGATTATCGCCGATATCGACGATAGCGAGCTGAAAGCCCCGCGCGATGGCCGCATTCAGTACCGCGTCGCCGAACCGGGAGAGGTGCTGGCGGCGGGCGGCCGGGTGCTGAATATGGTCGATTTATCCGATGTCTATATGACCTTCTTCCTGCCTACCGAGCAGGCGGGTCTGCTGGCGCTGGGCAGCGAAGCGCGAATTATCCTCGATGCCGCGCCGAATCTGGTGATCCCCGCCAATATCAGTTTTGTCGCCAGCGTGGCGCAGTTTACGCCTAAAACGGTGGAAACCAGCGATGAACGGCTAAAGCTGATGTTCCGCGTAAAAGCCCGTATTCCGCCAGAGCTGCTGGCGGAGCATCTGGAGTATGTGAAGACCGGCCTGCCCGGGATGGCCTGGGTTCGTCTGGATAACCAGCAGGCGTGGCCTGAAGCGCTGACGGTGAGGTTGCCGCAATGAAAACCGTCGCCCGCCTGGAAAACGTCAGCCAGCACTTTGGCGCAACCGTCGCGCTGAAGGACATTACGCTGAGCATTCCCGCTCGCCGTATGGTGGGCCTGATCGGGCCCGACGGCGTGGGCAAGTCCAGCCTGCTATCGCTGATCTCCGGCGCGCGCGTGATTGAGCACGGCAACATTATGGTGCTCGGCGGCGATATGAGCGAGGTACGTCATCGCCAGGACGTCTGCCCGAAAATCGCCTGGATGCCCCAGGGGCTGGGGAAGAACCTCTACCATACCCTGTCGGTCTATGAAAACGTCGATTTCTTCGCCCGTCTGTTCGGCCATGATAAAGCCGAACGCGACATCCGCATCAATGAGCTGCTCCAGAGTACCGGCCTGGCGCCGTTTCGCGACCGCCCGGCAGGAAAACTCTCCGGGGGGATGAAGCAAAAGCTCGGCCTGTGCTGCGCGCTCATTCACGACCCGCAGCTGCTGATCCTCGATGAACCCACCACCGGCGTCGATCCTCTCTCGCGGGCGCAGTTTTGGGATCTGATCGACAGCATCCGCCAGCGTCAGCCGGAGATGAGCGTCCTGGTCGCCACCGCTTACATGGAGGAGGCGGAGCGCTTTGACTGGCTGGTGGCCATGAACGCGGGGGAAGTTCTGGCGACCGGCAGCGCCGATGAGCTTAAAGCGCACACGGCGAGTCAGACGCTGGAACAGGCGTTTATCGCCCTGCTTCCCGAAGCCCAGCGCCTGGCGCATAAAGAGGTGATCATCCCGCCGCGCAATGCCGATGAAAGCGAAATTGCGATTGAAGCGCGTGGGCTAACGATGCGCTTCGGTCAATTTGTCGCCGTTGACCACGTCAACTTTCGCATTGCCCGCGGCGAGATTTTCGGCTTCCTCGGCTCCAACGGCTGCGGCAAATCAACAACCATGAAAATGCTGACCGGGCTGCTACCGGCCAGCGAAGGCGAGGCGTGGCTGTTTGGCCAGCCGGTCGACCCCAGGGATATCGAAACTCGCCGCCGCGTTGGCTATATGTCGCAGGCCTTCTCCCTCTATAGCGAACTGACCGTACGGCAAAACCTCGAGCTGCATGCCCGCCTGTTCCACATCCCTGATGCGGAGATCCCGGGGCGGATCGCCGAAATGAGCCAGCGCTTTATGCTGGAAGAGGTTGAAGACACCCTGCCCGCTTCGCTGCCGCTAGGTATCCGCCAGCGCCTCTCGCTGGCGGTCGCGGTGATCCACCGCCCGGAAATGTTAATCCTTGATGAACCCACCTCCGGCGTCGATCCGGTAGCCCGGGACATGTTCTGGCAGCTGATGGTCGATCTTGCGCGTCAGGACCGGGTGACCATTTTTATCTCCACCCACTTTATGAATGAAGCGGAACGCTGCGATCGCATTTCGCTGATGCATGCCGGAAAAGTGCTGGCCAGCGATACGCCGCAGGCGCTGGTGGAGCAGCGCGGATCGGCCAGCCTTGAAGAGGCGTTTATCGCCTGGCTACAGGAAGCGGCGGATGCCGCACAGCCGCCTGATGCGCAGGCTGCACCGGTTCCCGCGATGGAACATAAAGCCGAAAGCGTGGCGCCGCGTCAGGCGTTCAGCCTGCAGCGCCTGTTTAGCTACAGCCGCCGCGAAGCGCTTGAGCTGCGCCGCGATCCGGTGCGATCGACTCTGGCACTGCTCGGCACCGTGATCCTGATGTTTATTATGGGCTATGGGATCAGTATGGACGTCGAAGATCTGCGGTTTGCGGTGCTCGACCGCGACCAGACCGTCAGCAGCCAGGGCTGGTCGCAAAATATCGCCGGCTCACGCTACTTCATCGAACAGCCGCCGCTGCAAAGCTATAGCGAACTGGACAGAAGAATGCGCAACGGCGAGCTGGCGGTAGCGATTGAAATTCCGCCTAATTTTGGCCGCGATATCGCCCGGGGAACGCCGGTGCAGATTGGCGTGTGGGTGGACGGCGCGATGCCGAACCGCGCGGAGACGGTGCGCGGCTATGTGCAGGCCATGCATCTGGCCTGGCTGCAGGAGATGGCCGGCCGCCAGGCCAGCCCCAATCGCGATACCTCACTGATTTCCATCGAGACCCGCTATCGCTATAACCCGGATGTGAAGAGCCTGCCGGCGATTGTACCGGCGGTGATTCCGCTGCTGTTGATGATGATCCCGGCGATGCTCAGCGCGCTCAGCGTGGTCCGCGAGAAAGAGCTTGGTTCAATCATCAATCTGTACGTGACGCCAACCACCCGCAGCGAATTTCTGCTGGGTAAACAGGTGCCGTATATCGTGCTGGGGATGTTCAACTTCTTCCTGCTCTGCGCGCTGTCGGTCTTTGTTTTTGGCGTACCGCACAAAGGGAGTTTTCTGACGCTCACCCTCGCCGCGCTGCTCTACGTCACTATCGCCACCGGACTTGGCCTGCTGATTTCAACCTTTATGAAAAGCCAGATTGCGGCGATTTTCGGCACCGCGATCATTACGCTTATCCCGGCGACGCAGTTTTCCGGGATGATCGACCCCGTCGCCTCGCTGGAAGGACCCGGGCGCTGGATTGGCCAGATTTATCCAACCAGCCACTTTCTGACCATCGCGCGAGGAACGTTTTCCAAAGCGCTGAATCTGACCGACCTGTGGGGATCCTTTATTCCGCTGCTTATCGCGGTTCCGCTGGTGCTGGGCCTGAGCGTGTGGCTGTTGAAAAAACAGGAGGGATAATGCGCGGACTACGCAATATTTATAATTTGGGAATGAAAGAGCTACGCAGCCTGCTGGGCGATAAAGCGATGCTGACGTTGATTGTCTTTGCTTTTACCGTCTCGGTTTACTCCTCCGCGACCGTTATGCCGGGTTCGCTGCATCTGGCGCCCATCGCTATTGCCGACATGGATAAGTCGCAGCTTTCATCGCGTATTATCAATGGTTTTTACCGGCCCTGGTTTTTGCCGCCGGAGCTGATTACCGCTGATGAGATGGACGCCGGACTGGATGCGGGGCGCTATACTTTCGCCATCAATATTCCGCCGGATTTCCAGCGCGATGTTCTGGCCGGACGCCAGCCCGAGCTACAGGTTAACGTCGACGCGACGCGAATGAGCCAGGCGTTTACCGGCAATAGCTATATCCAGAATATCGTCACCGGCGAGGTGAACAGCTTTGTCGCCCGCTACCGGGACAACGGTACGCTGCCGGTTGAGCTGGCCGTCAGGATGCGTTTTAACCCGAACCTGGAGCAGGAGCGTTTCGGCGCCGTCATGGCAATTATCAACAATATCACCATGCTGGCGATCGTGCTGACCGGCTCGGCGCTGATACGCGAGCGGGAACATGGTACCGTGGAGCACCTGCTGGTTATGCCGGTCACGCCGTTTGAAATCATGATGGCGAAGATATGGTCAATGGGGCTGGTGGTGCTGGTGGTTTCCGGACTCTCCCTGATCCTGATGGTTCAGGGCGTGCTGCAGGTACCGATAGAAGGCTCGATACCGCTCTTTATGCTTGGAGTGGCCCTGAGCCTGTTTGCCACTACCTCAATCGGCATTTTTATGGGGACGGTGGCGCGTTCCATGCCGCAGCTGGGGCTGCTGATGATTCTGGTGCTTTTGCCGCTGCAGATGCTTTCCGGCGGCTCCACGCCCCGGGAAAGTATGCCGCAGGCTGTACAGGATATTATGCTCACCATGCCGACGACCCACTTTGTCAGCCTGGCGCAGGCCATTCTTTATCGAGGCGCTGATTTCTCTATCGTCTGGCCGCAGTTTCTGACGCTGCTGGCTATCGGTGGCGTGTTTTTTACTATCGCCCTACTGCGTTTTCGTAAGACGATCGGGGAAATGGCCTGAAGCAATACCGATGTCGCTCTGCCGGTCGCGGCATCGGCGCTATTTATGACGATTCATAAAGCGCCGCAGAGCCCAGGTGAATCCCATCGCCATGCTGAACAGGATAAACAGCAGCAGCACCCAGCTGACGGAAATTCTCAGCAGCGCACTTAGCGTCATAAGCGGCTGAAGATACACGGTAAACGAGTGGTCGGTGGGTTTACCCAGAAGAACCATTAATCCATCCGTTAACCAGACAAGCGCCCGGCAAACCAGCCAGATGATCGCCGGCCAGCAGAGCAGGACCAGAAAGGTAAAACGCTCCCGGATATAATGTATCAGTTGGCGCAAAGGAGGCCAGTTAATCAGAAGTTTCATTTATATTCTCATATTGCCAGCCGGTAACATGCACTATTCGTCAAAAGACGTTACCGGGTTAGCTTCCATACAGGCAATGCACCCTATGTTTTTAGCAAATTTGAATTAACTTAAACCAGATCGAGTTAACAAAGTGTTAAGGACACTAAGTCATTTCGCAGAAAAAGTCCAGCTGTTATGCCTGTGTGCTTGGCAGGGGAGAGGGTTTCGTATCTATTTGTTAACCTGATGACTTTAGAATAACTTAAGCGTTATGCGGGTAATATTCTTAATATAATTCCTATTAAATATTCAGAAACGCGTTTATCTCTATTTTTATTTTCATATAACGTTCATGCTAATTATTTTATTCACAAAATAAATTCTTTGTAGATGAGTTTTCGATAAATAATTGAGTTTAAATAGATCTATGCTATTCGCCGTCACGGCTTTCAGTGGTTTTGCCGGCAACCTCTCCGCACGATTCATCGTTCTCGTTGTGACGCCAGGTAAAGTTCAAAAAACCTTTTATTTCAAAGCGATATATACTTATTTCGCTTAAGTGCTGCGGATGCCCTATCGTGACAAAGGTCTGGTAAAGGATCCCTGCCGGGCTTTAATACGGATTTCTCAGACGACAAAAACGCAAAAAGCCCATCCGTCAGGATGGGCTCTTCACTTGTTT
>NZ_JBEAFH010000003.1:0-106246 GCF_040061575.1 Klebsiella sp. CB_Kp196 | reverse complement strand
GGGCGGCGCTTGACGCGCCTTGCCCGGGCTACAGATTCGTGCGTTCTGCAGGTTTGGCAGCCCGGACAGATGCGTAGCATCGCCTCCGGGAAATGCTTCCTGAGGGAAAAATTCCTCACGACATTTTCTGCACAATCGGCTATCTTGTTTAGCATATAAAACACCATGACCGATTAATACCTTTCTTCAGGCATTATTACGGTCTGAAAGTTAAGCCAGTGAAACGAGACTGCAAGATGAGCGTAATGTTTGACCCGGAAGCGGCGATTTATCCTTTTCCTCCGAAGCCCATGCCGTTAAACCGCGATGAGAAGCACTTTTATCGCGAAAAAATTAAACGCCTGCTGCGCGAGCGCGATGCGGTGATGGTGGCCCATTACTATACCGACCCCGAAATTCAGCAGCTGGCCGAAGAGACCGGCGGCTGTATCTCCGATTCTCTGGAGATGGCGCGCTTCGGCGCCCGACATTCTGCCTCGACGCTGTTGGTTGCCGGCGTGCGCTTTATGGGAGAAACGGCGAAAATCCTCAGCCCGGAAAAAACCATCCTGATGCCCACGCTCCACGCGGAGTGCTCGCTCGATCTGGGCTGCCCGATCGAGGAGTTTAGCGCTTTCTGCGATGCGCATCCGGATCGTACGGTCGTGGTCTACGCCAATACTTCAGCGGCGGTAAAGGCGCGCGCCGACTGGGTTGTGACGTCGAGCATCGCCGTGGAACTCATTGAGCATCTTGATAGCATGGGTGAAAAAATCATCTGGGCGCCGGACCGCCATTTAGGCAGCTATGTGCAGAAACAGACCGGCGCCGACGTACTGTGCTGGCAGGGCGCCTGCATCGTTCATGATGAATTCAAAACTCAAGCGCTGGCGAGAATGCGGGCGCTTTATCCGCAGGCCGCGGTGCTGGTTCACCCGGAATCACCGCAGGCGATTGTCGATATGGCTGACGCGGTGGGGTCAACCAGCCAGTTGATCAATGCCGCTAAAACGCTGCCGCACAAGCAGCTCATCGTCGCCACCGACCGCGGCATTTTCTACAAAATGCAGCAGGCGGTACCGGAAAAAGAGCTGCTGGAAGCGCCTACGGCAGGCGAAGGGGCAACCTGTCGCAGCTGCGCCCACTGTCCGTGGATGGCGATGAACGGCCTGCAGGCGATTGCGGAGGGGCTGGAAAAGGGAGGCGTTGAACATGAAATTCACGTTGATGAACAGCTGCGAACCGGGGCGCTGGTTCCGCTAAACAGAATGCTCGATTTTGCGGCTACACTTCGGGGATAGCTCATTACTGCGTTACAGAACGCTCTGGGGATAAGATGGATTTTTTTAGTACGCAGAACATATTAGTGCATATACCCATTGGCGCCGGAGGATATGACCTGTCGTGGATTGAAGCGGTAGGCACCGTCGCAGGATTGCTGTGCATCTGGCTGGCGAGCCTGGAGAAGATTGCCAACTATGCCTTTGGGCTGATCAACGTCACGCTGTTTGCCATTATCTTCTTTCAGATCCAGCTCTACGCCAGCCTTCTGCTGCAGATCTTTTTCTTCGCGGCCAACGTCTACGGCTGGTACGCCTGGTCACGACAAACCAGCGATAACCAGGCGGAACTGCAAATCCGCTGGCTGCCGCTGCCGAAAGCGTTAGGCTGGCTGGCGGCCTGCGTGGTGGCGATTGGCCTGATGACGGTATTTATCGATCCGGTTTTTGCGTTTCTGACCAGGATTGCCGTCGCGCTGATGCACACCCTGGGCCTGCAGGTTGCTATGCCGGCGCTGCAGCCAGACGCTTTCCCGTTCTGGGACTCCTGCATGATGGTTCTCTCGGTTGCGGCGATGATCCTGATGACGCGCAAATACGTCGAAAACTGGCTGCTGTGGGTGATTATCAACGTCATCAGCGTGGTTATTTTCGCCCTGCAGGGCGTTTATGCGATGTCGCTCGAATATCTGCTGCTGACCTTCATCGCCCTCAACGGCAGCCGTATGTGGATTAACAGCGCGCGTGAGCGCGGCTCTCACGCGTTTTCCCGCTAATGGTGATGATGATGTCCATGCCCGGCGTGCGTCATGTTCAGACGGCACTCCGGGCCGCTGCAGGGCTGATACTCCATCTGAACCGTAATGTGTTCAATTTCATACTTATGCTGTAAGAAGCCCTGGATTCGTTCAAGCAGGCCGTCGTGATCGTGCGGCGGTACCACCTGCACGTGCAGCGTCATCACCGTTTTTTCTCCAACCAGCCACGCATGAACGTGGTGTACGTCGCGAACTTCCGGTATCGAGCGGCGCAAATCGCGCTTTAAGGCGTCGACGTCAAGCGAACGCGGCGCGCCCTCCAGCAGCTCATTAACGCTCTCCTGCAGCAAACGCCATGCGCTGCGCAGAACCAGGCACGATACCAGCACGGACAGAATAGGATCGATAGGCGTCCAGCCGGTGGTGATGATCACGATTGCGGCAATAATAGCCCCAACCGAACCGAGTAGATCCCCCAGCACATGCAGAGCGGCGGCCCGCACGTTGAGGTTACGCTCTTCACTGCCGCGATGGAGGATCCAGAAGGCCAGAATATTGGCCAGCAGGCCGGCAACGGCGATGATCATCATGGTTTTACCGGCTACCGGTTGCGGATGATGAAAACGCTGAATGGCCTCCCAGACGATTAATATCGTAATGACCACCAGGGCGATAGCATTGAGAAAGGCCGCCAGCGTGGTCAGCCGCAGCCAGCCAAAGGTGTGTTGAGCATTAGGCGGGCGACTGGCGAAACGCACGGCCAGAAAGGCGAACAGCAGCGCTGCGGCGTCCGTCAGCATATGCCCGGCATCGGCCAGCAGCGCCAGCGAACCTGAAATGAGTCCGCCTGCAACCTCAACCAACATGAATCCGGCCGTGACGCAGAACGCCAGCAGCAGCCGACGGGCATTATTATCTTCGGTGGATTGCGGAGAATTATGCGAGTGTGATTGCCCCATGGTGCCATCCCTACATTATTATTTTGATGATTACTTTATGACATGATTCACCTCTTGGGGTGAATAAAATGAAAAAAGGAGAGCCTTAGCTCTCCTTCCGGGCGGATACCGCGCAGATTATTGAGTGGTACCGTCGGTTTTCGTCGCCTCGTCCTGGCCGACCTTTTTATCGGTATCCGGGCAGCGGCCATCTTTGCACATTGAGTTCTTGTGGACTTCATCGCTCGACATCCCGTCGTGGTTCATGGTCGAGCCGTTGGGGTGGAGCATGGTGCCGCCGGTATCGGTGGAACCGGCGTTAATTTTACCGTTGTCCACGTTGTTTGGCGCCACGTTTTCACGCGCGTCTGGGGCGACCTGACCCGCGTCGGCTGCCGAATTGGCCTGCCCGTTATTCGACTGCGCGCCGGTATCGGCGGCCAGCGCCGCGCCGCTGGCCATGCCCAGGGTTGCTGCGAGGAGAAGACTGGTTAGCTTGTTCATTTTCATTGGATGCTCCTGTTATATCGATTTACCGAATTACCTCTTCCAACAGTGCATTGCCGGAGGTTCTACTCGTTGTGGTTAAAGCTTCGCTGTTAGCGAGCGGCATTAATATATAATGCTGAATGCTAAAGAAAATTAAGTTCTAACAGTTAAAAATTATAGCTTGTGGCCACTATTCCGCGACTTTATGGCGTTTTTTAGCCTATTTCCAGGAATATTCTGCCGCTACTGTAAAATCACGTTTACACTTTTTGAGTGAAGAGATAGATTGGAGGGATTGCATTTAACTAGATAAGTATGGCAACGCTGGAAATAAGATGAATTATCAGAACGACGATTTACGCATTAAAGAGATCAACGAATTATTACCTCCCGTTGCGCTCCTGGAAAAATTCCCCGCTACCGAAAACGCCGCCAACACCGTTGCGCATGCGCGCAAAGCGATCCACCAGATCCTGAAAGGTCATGACGATCGGCTGCTGGTCGTGATCGGTCCATGCTCCATTCACGATCCGGCGGCGGCAAAAGAGTATGCCGAGCGTCTGCTCGCGCTTCGCGAAGAGCTTAAAGGCGAGCTGGAAATCGTGATGCGCGTGTATTTTGAAAAACCGCGCACCACCGTGGGCTGGAAAGGGCTGATCAACGATCCGCATATGGATAACAGCTTCCGCATCAACGATGGTCTGCGGATCGCGCGCAAGCTGCTGCTTGATATTAACGACAGCGGACTGCCAGCGGCCGGGGAGTTCCTCGATATGATCACCCCGCAGTATCTTGCCGACCTGATGAGCTGGGGCGCGATTGGCGCGCGTACCACCGAGTCACAGGTGCACCGCGAACTCTCTTCCGGCCTCTCCTGCCCGGTAGGCTTTAAAAACGGCACAGATGGCACCATTAAAGTCGCTATCGACGCCATCAATGCCGCCGGCGCGCCGCACTGTTTCTTGTCGGTGACCAAATGGGGACATTCGGCGATTGTGAACACCAGCGGCAATAGCGATTGCCATATTATCCTGCGCGGCGGTAAAGAGCCGAACTACAGCGCGCAGCACGTGGCAGAAGTGAAGGTGGGTCTGGAGAAAGCAGGCCTGCCCGCTCAGATCATGATCGATTTCAGCCATGCCAACTCCAGCAAACAGTTTAAAAAGCAGATGGATGTCGGCACAGACGTATGCCAGCAGGTTGCCGGCGGCGAGCGGGCGATTATGGGCGTGATGATCGAAAGCCATCTGGTGGAAGGCAATCAGAGCCTCGACAGCGGTGAGCCGCTGGCCTACGGTAAAAGCATTACTGATGCCTGTATCGGGTGGGAAGATACCGATACGCTGCTTCGTCAGCTGGCGAATGCGGTAAAAGCGCGCCGCGGTTAGGTTTTACGGCGAGTCTCAAAATAAAAAAGCGTGGAGTGCTCCACGCTTTTTTTACATCCCGCGAAAATTACTTCGCTTTACCCTGGTTCGCTACGGCAGCGGCTTTCGCGGCGATCTCGTCGGCGTTACCCAGATAGTAATGTTTAATAGGCTTGAAGTTCTCGTCGAACTCATACACCAGCGGTACGCCGGTCGGGATGTTCAGTTCGAGGATCTCTGCTTCGCCCATATTGTCGAGGTATTTCACCAGCGCGCGCAGGGAGTTACCGTGAGCGGCGATAATCACGCGCTCACCGCTTTTCAGACGCGGCAGAATGGTTTCATTCCAGTACGGTACGACGCGGTCGATGGTCAGCGCCAGGCTCTCGGTGGTAGGCAGCTCAGCGTCGGTCAGTTTTGCATAGCGCGGATCGTGACCCGGGTAGCGCTCGTCGTCTTTGGTCAGCTCCGGCGGCGTTACCGCAAAGCCGCGACGCCACTGCTTAACCTGCTCGTCACCGTATTTTTCAGCGGTTTCCGCTTTATTGAGGCCCTGCAGCGCACCGTAGTGACGCTCGTTCAGTTTCCAGGACTTTTCTACCGGCAGCCAGGCCTGATCCAGTTCGTCCAGCACGTTCCACAGGGTGTGGATGGCACGTTTCAGCACAGAGGTATAAGCAAAGTCGAAGCTGAAGCCTTCTTCTTTCAGCAGCTTACCGGCCGCTTTTGCTTCACCCACGCCTTTTTCAGACAGGTCAACGTCATACCAACCGGTGAAACGGTTTTCGTTGTTCCATTGGCTTTCGCCGTGACGAACGAGTACCAGCTTAGTTACAGCCATACACTTACTCCTCAATACACGTCATCTTTCTCGCCGCCTTGATGCGACCCGAAATCTGTAGTGTGTATATTTATTGATTGATAACTATTCTCATTATATTGCCGCGACTTACCTCACGGCAATGCTTATCCCTAACCATAGCGAAAATAGTCGCTCAGTGTAAGGTGCTTGTAAAACAGAGGTTATGTTTTTGTCTGTAAGTGGCGTATTTTTCAGCGAAAGGATAAAAAAAGCCCTCCATCAGGAGGGCTGGGTATTATTTCGCAATAAACTGATATTCCGTCAGGCTGACGTACTCTTCGCCGGGGCGCAGTACGCAGTCCGGCTGCGGCCATTCCGGATGGTTCGGTGAATCCGGCAGGAACTCGCTCTCCAGAGCCAGACCTTGCCAGTCAGCGTAAGGCTGCGCCGTGCGCGACGGCGTGCCGGCCAAATAGTTGCCGGAGTAGAACTGCAGCGCCGGAGCGGAGGTATAGACCGTCATCTGCAGCTTTTCGTCCTGCGACCAGACGTGAGCCGCAGGGCTTTTGGCATTGCCCAGCGCCTGGAGCAGAAAGGCGTGGTCGTAACCTTTGACCTTTTGCTGGTCTTCATCGCGCAGGAAATCGTCCGCCAGCATCTTCGGCGTGCGGAAATCGAAGCTGGTCAGGGTGACGTTTTGCAAATCGCCTCCTGGAATACCGTCGCTCTCAACGGGCAGATACGCATCGGCAAAGATTTGCAGCTTATGGCTACGCACGTCGCTCTGCACGCCATCAAGGTTGAAATAGACGTGGTTGGTCAGGTTTACCGGGCAGGGCTGATCAACGGTGGCGCGATACTCGATGGCGATACGATTATCGTCGGTCAGGCGGTAGTGCGCCGTAGCCGTCAGATTGCCGGGGAACCCCTGATCGCCATCGTGGGAGGAGAGTGAAAACAGCGCGTGACGATCGTCGGCGCTGACAATCAGCCAGCGGCGCTTATCAAAACCTTCAGGACCGCCGTGCAGCTGATGGCCGGCCTCGTTGGAGGGCGTCAGATTAACGCTACGGCCATCAAGGGAAAAGCGGCTGTTGGCGATACGGTTCGCGTAACGGCCTACGGAAGCGCCGAGATAGGCGGCCTGGCGCGTATAGTCGCCAGGGGTCGCGCAGCCGAGCAGCGCTTCGCGTACGCTGCCGTCGGCCAGCGTCACGCGCGCGGAGAGCAGCGTCGCGCCCCAGTCCATTACGGTGACCGTCATGCCTGCGTCGTTACGCAGGGTGTGGAGATTCCACGGCTGGCCGTCCGGCGCCAGCTCCGTTGTTGGGTTTAGCATTGTCCAGCTCCCTGCGACGGTTTGCAGACGTAAAAGGTCTCTTTGATACCGGTTTTCGCTTCATACTCTTTGGCAACGGCCTGCTGTACGGTCTCGACCAGATCTTCCGGCACCAGGGCGACGATACAGCCGCCGAAACCGCCGCCGGTCATGCGAACGCCGCCTTTATCGCCGATGGTCGCCTTGACGATGTCCACCAGGGTATCAATCTGCGGGACGGTGATTTCAAAATCATCGCGCATGGAGGCGTGGGATTCCGCCATCAGCTCGCCCATCCGCAGCAGGTCGCCTTTTTCCAGCGCCGCAGCGGCTTCTACGGTACGGGCGTTTTCAGTCAGCACGTGGCGAACGCGTTTGGCGACCACCGGGTCAAGCTCGTGGGCGACGGCGTTGAACTCTTGCAACGTGACGTCGCGCAGGGCCGGCTGCTGGAAAAAACGCGCGCCGGTTTCACACTGTTCGCGGCGAGTGTTGTATTCGCTGCCGACCAGAGTGCGTTTAAAGTTACTGTTAATAATCACCACCGCGACGCCTTTCGGCATCGAGACCGCTTTGGTCCCCAAGGAGCGGCAGTCGATCAGCAGCGCGTGATCTTTTTTACCGAGCGCGGAGATCAGCTGGTCCATAATGCCGCAGTTGCAGCCGACGAACTGGTTTTCCGCTTCCTGGCCGTTCAGCGCGATTTGCGCGCCGTCGAGCGGCAGATGGTACAGCTGCTGGAACACGGTGCCGACGGCGACTTCCAGCGAAGCCGAAGAGCTTAACCCCGCGCCCTGCGGCACGTTGCCGCTGATGACCAGATCCGCGCCGCCGAAAGCGTTATTCCGCTGCTGGAGATGCTTCACCACGCCGCGGACATAGTTTGACCACTGCTGGGTATCGTGGCTGGTAATCGGCGAGTCGAGAGAGAATTCATCGGTCTGATTGTCGTAATCGGCGGCAATCACCCGCACGGTACGATCGTCGCGCGGCGCACAGGCGATGACCGTCTGGTAATCAATGGCGCAGGGCAGCACGAACCCATCGTTATAGTCGGTATGCTCGCCGATCAGGTTAACGCGGCCAGGGGCCTGGATAACATGGCTGGCCGGATAGCCAAATTTCTCAGCAAACAGGGCTTGGGTTTTCTCTTTCAGACTCATAGTTATACTCCGGATTCGCGAAAATGGACGTCGCTCACAGCGCGCAGACGTTCGGCGGCCTGCTCGGCCGTCAGGTCACGCTGGGTTTCAGCCAGCATTTCATAGCCGACCATAAATTTACGCACCGTCGCGGAGCGCAGCAGCGGCGGATAAAAATGCGCGTGCAGCTGCCAGTGATTATTCTCTTCATCGTTAAACGGCGCGCCGTGCCAGCCCATAGAGTAGGGGAATGAGCACTGGAACAGGTTGTCGTAACGGCTGGTCAGCTTTTTCAGCGCCAGCGCGAGGTCGCTGCGCTGGTCATCGGTTAAATCAGTCAGGCGCTGTACGTGCGCTTTCGGCAACAGCAGCGTCTCGAAGGGCCACGCTGCCCAGTAAGGGACCACCGCGAGCCAGTGTTCGGTCTCGACGACGGTGCGGCTACCGTCGGCTAATTCTCGCTGCGCGTAATCCACCAGCATCGGCGCGCCGTGCCCGGTGAAGTACGCTTTTTGCAGACGATCTTCGCGTTCCGCCTCGTTAGGCAGAAAGCTGTTTGCCCACACCTGGCCATGCGGATGTGGGTTGGAGCAGCCCATTGCCGAGCCTTTATTTTCAAAGACCTGCACCCACGGGTAGGTTTTTCCGAGGTCGGCGGTCTGCTCCTGCCACGTTTTAACCACGCCTTCCAGCGCCTCTACGCTCAGTTCCGGCAGCGTTTTGCTGTGGTCTGGCGAGAAGCAGATGACCCGGCTGGTACCGCGGGCGCTCTGACAGCGCATAAGCGGGTCGTCGCTTTCCGGGGCGTCAGGGGTATCGGTCATCAAAGCCGCAAAGTCATTGGTAAAAACAAACGTACCGGTGTAGTTCGGGTTTTTGTCGCCGGTGACGCGGGTATTACCCGGGCACAGGAAACAGTCCGGGTCGTGCGCGGGCAAGGTCTGTTTTGCCGGCGTTTCCTGCGCCCCCTGCCAGGGGCGCTTGGCGCGATGCGGAGAAACCAGAATCCACTGCCCGGTTAACGGGTTATAACGACGATGTGGATGGTCGACGGGGTTAAATACGCTCATGAAGGTTCCTTAGTCGGGATAACCCTGCGGATGACGGGACTGCCAGTGCCAGGTGTCCTGCGCCATTTCGTCAAGGTTGCGCGTCACGCGCCAGTTCAGCTCGCGATCGGCCTTTTCAGCGTCCGCCCAGTAGGCCGGGAGGTCGCCTTCGCGGCGCGGTGCGAAGTGGTAGTTAATCGGTTTGCCGCAGGCTTTGCTAAATGCGTTGACCACGTCGAGCACGCTGCTGCCGACGCCTGCGCCAAGGTTGTAGATATGCACGCCGGCTTTATCGGCCAGTTTTTCCATCGCCGCGACGTGGCCGTCTGCCAGGTCCATCACGTGAATGTAGTCGCGCACGCCGGTGCCATCTTCGGTTGGGTAGTCGTTGCCGAATATCGCCAGCGATTCACGGCGGCCAACCGCGACCTGCGCGATATACGGCATCAGGTTGTTCGGAATACCCTGCGGATCTTCCCCCATATCGCCCGACGGATGCGCGCCGACCGGATTGAAGTAGCGCAGCAGCGCGATGCTCCAGTCCGGCTGCGCTTTTTGCAGGTCGGTCAGGATCTGCTCAACCATCAGCTTGCTTTTACCGTAAGGGCTCTGAGGCGTACCGGTCGGGAAGCTTTCGACGTAAGGGATTTTGGGCTGGTCGCCGTAGACGGTCGCGGAGGAGCTGAAAATAAAGTTTTTCACGCCCGCGGCGCGCATGGCGGAAACGAGTTTCAGTGTGCCGGTTACGTTGTTGTCGTAGTACTCCAGCGGCTTAGCGACGGATTCCCCGACGGCTTTCAGGCCGGCGAAATGGATCACCGCTTCAATGGCGTGATCGTGGAGAATTTCCGTCATCAGCGCTTCGTTACGAATGTCGCCTTCGACAAAGGTGGCGCTTTTCCCGCCGAGACGTTCAATGATCGGCAATACGCTGCGCTTACTGTTGCAGAGATTGTCGAGAATAATCACTTCGTGTCCCTGCAGTAGCAGTTGAACGCAGGTGTGACTTCCAATGTAACCGCTACCACCTGTAACCAGTACTTTCATGATTCGCTCCAATAGGCTTATCGTGTGAGAAGAAGATAGCATACCAAAGAAGCCAAAAGTGTGACACAGGCCAAATTGGTGGAATCGTTTACACTAAAATTTTTAAACAGCCCATTTGAGTTTTTTTGTTTTAAAAACAGGGTGATGTTATGTCTGGTAGCTATTATTCTGAAAAAAACAGGGATCAGCAGACCCCTGTACAGGCTTAATTTTACAGCGGATCCAGCTGGTAAGTGTAACCGTCTCCACTACTCACAAAGGCCAGTCGGTGGGTGATACAGTCCGGGGCGTCTTCGGCGTGATGAGAGACAAACAGCAGCTGCGTCGCCCCTTCGCCAATCAGCACATCAACGAAGCGGCGCACCAGCTGGCGGTTGAGCGGGTCCAGCCCCTGCAGCGGTTCGTCAAGGATCAGCAGAGTGGGATGTTTGACCAGGGCGCGGACGATCAGCGCCAGCCGCTGCTGCCCCCAGGAGAGGCTATGGAACGGCGCATCGGCGGTGCGTTTGTCGATACCCAGAATATCCAGCCAGTTCTGCACCAGCTTATGCTGCTTGTCAGATACGGCCTGATAGATGCCGATTGAGTCGAAGTAGCCGGAGAGAATCACGTTACGCACGTTGGTGCTGACGCGGTATTCAAGGTGCAGGCTGCTGCTGACGTAGCCAATATGCTTTTTGATATCCCAGATGGTTTCACCGCTGCCGCGGCGGCGGCCAAACAGGGTCAGGTCGTTGCTGTATCCCTGAGGATGGTCGCCGGTAATCAGGCTGAGCAGCGTGGATTTACCGGCGCCGTTGGGGCCGACTATCTGCCAGTGTTCGCCAGGGTTCACCGTCCAGCTCAGGCGGTTAATGATCGGACGATCGTTGTACGAAACCACGCCGTCGTTCAGCACGATGAGCGGCGCTTCGGCGTCCAGCGCAAGACGCGCTGCCGGTGCGTCCGGCTCCGGCAGCGTCATGCCGTCAAGCTTTTCGCTATGGGCGAGCTGGGCAATAAGCGCCTGCTGCAGCAGGGCCTGCTTTTCGCCGGTTTCGCTCAGCACGCAGTCCGCCAGCACCCCGGCATACTGAACGAACGCCGGGATCTCGTCAAAACGATTGAGGACCAGCACCAGGGTGATACCTTCGCCGTTCAGCGCGGCCAACATCCCGGCGAGCTGCTGGCGCGAGGCGACATCAAGACCGTCGAACGGCTCATCAAGAATAAGCAGGTCGGGATCGCCCATCAGCGCCTGGCACAGCAGGGTCTTGCGCGTTTCGCCGGTTGAGAGATATTTAAAACGGCGTTCGAGCAGGTGGCTAATTGCAAACTGTTCAGCAAGGCGAGCGCAGCGGGAGGGGTCTTTAAACTCATCCTGGATAATTTCCGCCGTCGTGCGGCCGGTGTCTTCTTCTCCCGGGCTGAGCAAATCGGTGTTATTGCGCTGCCACTCATCGCTGACCAGCTTTTGCAGCTGCTCAAAAGAGAGACGGGTGATGCGCGAGAAGGTGCACTCACGCTGCCCGCTTAGCAGGGTCAGCTCGCCGGAGAGCGCCCGCGCAAGCGCCGATTTCCCGCTGCCGTTGCTGCCGACGAAAGCCCAGCTCTCGCCAGCCTGCACGCGGAGGTGTTCAATATTTAACGTTTTTGTATCGCTAAGACGAAACGTGCCTTGCGAAATTTGCAACAATGACATTGTGTATCCCACTTTTTGCAGCGATTTGCTTCAGGGATACGTCTTCGCGAGCGCAATGTCAATGCCGTTAGCACAACGTGGCAAGAATGATGCGATCGGCATTAAAATATGCTATCACCTCCGCCCCTTCCGCCAGATCGCGCGTCTGTTCCACCGGCAGGGTGGCGCAAAGGCTCTGCCCATCCGGGAGCGCCATCAGCACTTCACACTGTTCCGGCCCGCGTTCGATGTGGTTGATACGTCCGGCCAGCTGGTTGTCGGCCCGTTCCGCCTGTGCGGCATCCTGAGTAATGCCAACCCACGGCGCTTTCAGCAGCACCAGTACCTCCTGGCCTTCCTCAAGGCCCAGACGATCGGCGCTTTGGGCGGTAATCGCGACCTTAAAGCGGGTTTGGCCGTCGGCCAGCAGAACGTCAACGTGCTGCTGGACCTGCTGATGGTCGCGGCCGGTAATGGTGCCAAACCACTGGTTGCGCGCGCTGGTCTGCAGAGAGAATCGCGAAATGGCAGCCAGCAGGCTGTCGAGGGGAAGGGCGTCATCATCGCTCAGGACATCGAACGCTTTTTGCTGAATCTGCGCCAGCAGGTCGTAGAGCTGAATCAGCCGCTGCCCGTAGCGGGTGAGGACCGCGCCGCCGCCGCCTTTGCCGCCGGTCGCCCGGTCAACCAGGGTTTGCTCGCTGAGCTGATTCATTTCATTAATCGCATCCCAGGCGCTTTTATAGCTAATGCCCGCGTTTTTTGCCCCCTGGCTAATCGAGCCGGTCTGTTCAATCTGTTTCAGCAGGGCGATACGGCGAGGATCGGCGAACAGGCGCTGCTGTAATTTGAGGGTAAGAAGAATTTCAGCCTGCATAATCATATCCTGATGAAAAAGGGTATTGTGACCGATAGCGGTCATCTTGCAAGATGCATCTCTCACGGTGGCCAGCGGGGCACCGCACAAATGGGGCGTGTTTTTCCGGCTGAATTGGTTACAATAAACTATTCGTACTTTCTGGAGCCAACCATGTTAGAGCTATTGAAAAGTCTGGTTTTTGCCGTAGTCATGGTCCCTGTGGTGATGGCGGTCATTCTGGGCCTGATTTACGGGCTGGGCGAAGTGTTTAACCTCTTCTCCGGAGCCGGTCATAAAGACAGCAGACCGCAAAATCACTGATTTCCCCCGCGCCCGGTTCTGCCGGGCGTTCTTATTTCTTCCCCCCTCCATTTTTCGAACGCTGATTACCCCTAATTTTCGCTGGGAAAAACCTGGCGCTATCGTTATATTGTCTATTACATAACGAACCGACGGGAGATTCAGATGACAGGTCAATGGTTACGCTTTTTTGCCGGAGCAACGTTAACGCTCTCCGTTGCGGGCCACGCGCTGGCGGAAGAGGGCAAAGTGACGGTTTTTGCCGCGGCATCGCTCACCAACGCCATGCAGGATATCGCCAAAGAGTATAAAAAAGAGAAGGGCGTGGAGGTGGTTTCTTCATTTGCCTCTTCATCGACTCTGGCACGGCAGATTGAAGCGGGGGCGCCGGCGGATCTGTTTATCTCCGCCGATCAAAAATGGATGGATTACGCGGTCGAGAAAAAGAGCATTGATACCGCCTCGCGCGCGACCCTTCTCGGTAACAGCCTGGTTGTCGTGGCGCCAAAAGCCAGCGCGCAGGGCGAGATAAACATCAGTGATAAAACCGACTGGACCAGCCTGCTGAAAGGCGGCCGCCTGGCCGTAGGTGACCCGGAACACGTGCCTGCTGGCATCTATGCGAAAGAGGCGCTGCAAAAGCTGGGAGCCTGGGAAATCCTGTCGCCGAAGCTGGCGCCGGCAGAAGACGTGCGCGGCGCGCTGGCCCTGGTTGAACGCAGCGAAGCGCCGCTGGGGATCGTTTACGGCTCCGATGCGGTCGCCAGCAAGGGGGTAAAAGTTGTCGGTACCCTCCCGGAAGATTCGCATAAGAAAGTGGAATATCCGCTGGCAATCGTCGACGGCCATAAAAATGCCACGGTCAGCGCGTTTTATGACTATTTAAAAGGGCCGGAAGCGTCCGCCATCTTTACACGTTACGGATTTACTACCCACTAATGTTCTTAAGCGATCCTGAATGGCAGGCGGTACTGCTGAGCCTGAAAGTCTCCTCCCTGGCGGTGGTACTGAGCTTGCCTTTTGGCATCTTTTTCTCCTGGCTGCTGGTGCGACGAGATTTTCCCGGTAAAGCGCTGCTCGATAGCATTCTCCACCTGCCGCTGGTATTGCCACCGGTGGTGGTAGGGTATCTCTTGCTGATCGCGATGGGGCGACGCGGTTTTATCGGCAGCTGGCTGTATGACTGGTTTGGTCTGAGCTTCGCGTTTAGCTGGCGCGGCGCGGTACTGGCGGCGGCGGTGATGTCCTTTCCGCTGATGGTGCGGGCCATTCGCCTCGCGCTGGAAGGGGTGGACATCAAGCTCGAGCAGGCGGCGCGTACCCTCGGAGCTGGCCGCTGGCGGGTGTTTTTCACTATTACGTTACCGTTGACGCTACCCGGCATTATCGTTGGCACCGTCCTGGCTTTCGCCCGCTCGCTGGGCGAGTTCGGCGCCACCATCACGTTTGTTTCCAATATTCCCGGCGAAACGCGCACCATTCCTTCGGCCATGTATACCCTGATCCAGACCCCCGGGGGAGAAGGCGCGGCCGCGCGTTTATGCTTGATTTCGATTGCGCTGGCGCTGGTATCGCTGCTGATTTCCGAATGGCTGGCCCGCCTCAGCCGTCAGCGGATGGGGAAATAAACATGCTTGAGCTCGATTTTACCCAGACGCTGGGTAGCCACTGTCTGCAAATTCGCGAGACGCTTCCCGCCAGCGGAATTACGGCGGTGTTCGGCGTCTCCGGCGCGGGTAAAACCTCGTTGATTAACGCCATTAGCGGCCTGACGCGCCCGCAGCAGGGGCGCATCGTCCTCAACGGCAGAGTGCTGAACGACGTTGATAAAGGTATCTGCCTGGCGCCGGAAAAGCGCCGCATTGGCTACGTTTTTCAGGACGCGCGCCTGTTTCCGCACTATAAAGTGCGCGGCAATCTGCAATATGGCATGGCGAAGTCTATGGCGGCGCAGTTTGACAAGCTGGTGGCGCTGCTCGGCATTGCGCCGCTGCTTGACCGCCTGCCGGGCGGCCTCTCCGGTGGGGAGAAACAGCGGGTGGCGATTGGCCGGGCGCTGCTTACCGCGCCGGAGCTGCTGCTGCTGGATGAGCCGCTGGCATCGCTGGATATTCCGCGCAAGCGCGAGCTGTTGCCCTATCTGCAGCGTCTGGCGCGCGAAATCAAGATCCCGATGCTGTACGTCAGCCACTCTCTGGATGAAATCCAGCATCTGGCGGATAACGTGCTGGTGCTGGAAGAGGGGAAAGTGAAAGCCTTTGGCTGTCTGGAAGAGGTGTGGAGCAGCAGCGTGATGCACCCCTGGCTTCCCCAGGAGCAGCAAAGCACGATCCTGAACGTGACCGTTGCCGCTCAGCATCCGAAGTATGCCATGACCGCGCTGGCGCTGGGGGATCGGCAGATATGGGTTAACCGTCTTGACAGGCCGCAGGGCGAAAGCGCGCGGATCCGCATTCAGGCCTCGGACGTTTCTCTGGTACTGCAGCCCGCTCAGCAAACCAGTATCCGCAATATTTTACCCGCGCAGGTCATGCAGTGTATTGAAAGTCATGGGCAGGTTGAGGTCAGGCTGGAGATAAGCGGTCGTACCCTGTGGGCGCGCATCAGCCCCTGGGCTCGCGATGAGCTGGGGGTGACCCCGGGCCAGCGGCTGTATGCGCAGATAAAAAGCGTGTCGATAGCCGCCTGATTACAGCAGGTGGCGATAGATGTAGTCGGCGATGCTGGTGGTTTCGTTTTCACCGATCACCACGTTGGCGCGCGCTTTGACCTCTTCCACCGCGTTGCCCATCGCCACGCCGGTACCGGCGGCTTCCAGCATGCTGAGGTCGTTATAGTTGTCGCCGAAGGCGATAACATCCTGCATCGCCAGGCCCTGCGACGCGACCCACTGCGCCAGGCGTTTACCTTTGCTGTTGCCTTCCCGGGCAATGTCCACCTGATCGTGCCACGACCATTCGCACTCCAGACCCAGCGTCTGGCCAACGTGTTGGGCAAAGCGCTGCAGTTTGGCGGTATCTTCATCGGTCAGGGCGAATTTCCACACGGCGTTAACTTCCCGGGCCGCCTGCGCCAGAGAATCGACCTGAGTGAATACCGGACGCTGCTCGACGGGGAGCGATTGCGCCCAGCTGGCGGTGCGGATAACGTGCCCGGTCGGCTGCTCGTACAGCATGGCGTCATCGACGTACATCAGGCCGTGAATATCATGCTCGTTCAGCATTTCCGTCAGGCTCAGGGCTTTATCTACCGGCATCGGGTCGGATTCAAGCACCTTTTTTGCATGATAATCATACAAATAAGTGCCATTGCAGCAAATTGCAGGTGTATCCAGCGCCAGCGCCTGATAAAAAGGATGGATAGCGACGTGATGTCGGCCGGTGACGACGATGATCTGATATCCCGCGTCTTTGGCGCGAGCCAGCGCATCGAGCGAGGCGGGGAGGATGGTCTTTTTGCCGGTTAAGAGCGTGCCGTCTAAATCGAGGGCAATCACGCGTGAGGTCATGGGTTGTTTCCGGTTAATGATGAAAAGTTAGCAGGCTATGATGGTACACCGCTGTGCCATTCCGGCAAACTTTTCAGCATCTACCGCTAAAGAGCCGATACACTTGATCTTTCAGGCTGCCAGGAGGCAACCTGAAGAGCGTTGTGTATGCATATTGTGTTTTTCAGGGTGTCGTTAGTCTGAAAAATGAAATTTCCACGTGCAGTGAGGAAGGAGTATTCATGAAACAAACCGTTTATACCGCCAGCCCGGAAAGCCAGCAGATTCACGTCTGGGATCTGGATCTTGAGGGGAAACTGACCCTGGTGCAGGTTGTTGATGCCCCGGGCCAGGTGCAGCCGATGGTGGTGAGCCCGAACAAAGAGTTTCTCTACGTCGGCGTGCGTCCGGAGTTTCGCGTACTGGCCTACCGCATTGCGCCCGATAATGGCGCCCTGACTTTCGCCGGCGAAGCCGCGCTGCCGGGTAGCCCAACGCATATTTCTACCGATCGTCAGGGGCGCTTTGTGTTCAGCGCTTCCTATAACGCGGGCTGCGTGAGCGTTACGCCGCTGGTGGACGGCCTGCCGCGAGAAGCGGTGGCGGTGGTTGAAGGTCTGGAAGGCTGCCACTCGGCAAATATCTCTCCCGATAATCGCACCCTGTGGGTACCGGCGCTGAAGCAGGATCGTATCTGCCTGTTTACCCTGAGCGACGACGGTTTCCTCGCAGAACAGGAGCCGGCTGAAGTGACCACCGTTGAAGGCGCGGGCCCGCGTCACATGGTGTTCCATCCGAATCAGCAATACGGCTACTGCGTCAACGAACTGAACAGCTCCGTTGACGTCTGGGAGCTGAAAGATCCGTACGGAAAAATCGAATGCGTGCAGACGCTGGACATGATGCCGCCTGATTTTGCCGGCGTGCGCTGGGCGGCGGATATTCATCTGACCCCGGATGGCCGTCATCTCTACGCCTGCGATCGTACCGCCAGCATTATCACTATCTTCAGCGTCTCGGAAGACGGCAGCGTGCTGTCCATCGAAGGCTATCAGAATACCGAGACCCAGCCGCGCGGCTTTAACCTCGATCATAGCGGCAAATATCTGATCGCCGCCGGTCAGAAATCGCATCATATCGCGGTGTATGAAATCAAAGGCGAGCAGGGGCTGCTCCAGGAAAAAGGGCGCTATGCCGTAGGCCAGGGCCCGATGTGGGTCGTGGTCAACGCTCGCTAAGTTCTCTGTCAGTGACGAAACCTCGCCGCGGCGAGGTTTTTTTACGCCTGCGCAGGGGCTACTTCACCCGCATACGATACTCAATCATGCCGCTTTTCTCCGCGACCCAGTTATACAGACGCTGGCCCCGAAGGTTGGTCTCATGCGTGTGCCAGTACAGGCTGGCTGCGTGACGTTTGCGCGCCTGCAGCTGAACATACTCAATCAGCTGCTTGCCGATATGCTGACCGCGAACGGCCGGGTCAACGAAGAGGTCCTCCAGATAGCAGTAGTCGCTTTCGGCCCAGGTGGAGCGGTGGAAGAGATAATGTACGAAACCCACTATCCTGCCTTCCTGTTTTGCCACTGCGCAGAACATCGGCTCGGTGGGATGGAAAAAGCGCTTCCAGGTGAGCTGCGTGATGCTTTCCGGGATGTCGACGCGATAAAACGTCTGGTAGCTTTTCCACAGCGGCAGCCACTGGGCAAAGTCGCTTTCAGCCGCGGGGTGGAGGGTTACCTGCGCGAGGTTAACGTCGGTTTTGTTGCTATTCATGGCTGTTCCTTATTTTTATCAACCGGGTGATTTGACCTGGCGCTATGGTAGGTGCTGTTCTGGTTCCTAAAAAGTGACACTTTCTGTATATTTATAGGATCCACTTTTATGCCGTCGATGCCCGCTGCCGCTCATGCCAAAACCCATTGCCCCTCTGTTTCAGGAACTGTTATTAGCCCGCGGCGTGATTAAAGATCAGGTCTACCACGCCCTGCGTCAGGCGATTCTGGATGGCCGATTGTCGGCGGGTTCAAAAATCCCCTCCAGCCGGGCGCTGGCTGAGATGATGGCGATCTCGCGAAACTCGGTTATTGCCGGTTTTGACCGCCTGATGGATGAGGGGTACCTCGTCACGCGCAAGGGGGCGGGCACTTTTGTCTGCGAGCATATCCCGGATAACCTCATTAGCGAGTATGACGCGTCGACGCCGCCCGAAACGGCAATAGCCGCCGCAGGGCCGCTTAATCCTGATGTCGCCGCACTGGTTTCATCATGGTCAGAAAGAGAGGACAGCGGCGAAATGCGTCAGGTTTTTGCCGTCGGTATCGGCTGTACCGATCTCTTCCCTCATGCTTTATGGGGGCGGCTGCTGGGGCGCGTCTGGCGGCAATCGCGTCGTGAGCTGGGAGCGCACGCCACGCCCTATGGATATCAACCTCTACGCCAGGCGATTAGTCGCTATATTCAGGCGACGCGCGGCGTCAATTGCCACGAAGATCGGGTGATCATTGTCAACGGTATTCAGCAAGCGCTTTCCATCACCGCTCAGGCTTTACTGGAAAAGGGCGATGAAGTCTGGCTCGACGATCCCGGATACAACGGCGCCCGCGGCGCATTCGCCGCCAGGGGAGCGGTGGTCCGGCCCGTTCGGGTTGACGAGGAGGGCATGGATATTCAGGATGGCATTCGCCATTACCCGCAAGCTAAGCTGGTCTATACCGCGCCGTCGCACCAGTTCCCGCTCAGTGGAACGCTTAGCCTGCCCAGAAGGCTCGCCTTACTGGAATGGGCGGAAGCCCATCGGGCGTGGATATTTGAAGACGATTACAATAGCGAATTCCGCTATGCCGCCCGCTCTCTGCAGGCGTTGCAGGGGTTAGATAATCATCAGCGGGTCATCTACGCGGGCACATTTTCTAAGATGATGTATCCGGAGTTCCGGCTGGGCTTTTTAGTGGTCCCCGAGCATTTGCGTGAACAGTTTGCCATGACGAAATATTACACCGATCTCTGTAGTGGGTATCTCGAACAGGCCGTCCTGGCCCGTTTCATCAGCGAGGGGCACTATGCCAGCCACGTCCGTCGTATTCGCAAAGCCTGTTTTGAGCGAAAAAGCGCGCTGGAGGCGGCTATTGCCCGCTACTTTGCCGGGCGCATGGTCGTACATCCAACGGATTCGGGTATTCACATAGTCTGCTGGCTATCAGCGGGTTTAAAGGCAGAAGAGGTCGTCGCTAAGGCGCGCCAGCCAGGTTTCGGCGTGCAGACGTTTGAGCGCTATTGTCAGCGGCCGATGTCGCGCGAAGGAGTTCTATTCGGTTTTGCAAACCATCCCCCAGCGGTTTTGACCGAGGGAATTCGCCGCCTGGCTGCGATGTTTTAGCTCAGCAATACGGGAAATATTTTGCAGGGGATTAATGGCATTCATTGCCGGATTATATTGCAGACAATGATTATCTTTTTGGAAAACCTGCCCCGTCCTGATTATTCATCTGACAACAGGGGCAGAGTTTTAAAAAGAGAGATACCGCGCCTGGATTTAACGTATATCCACGGCTTCTGTAATAATATAACCATTCGCTTAGCGATATGTGACTTCCCTGTTTAATTACAGCCGGTTAATAAATCAGATATCATCCATGGTGTAGCTGACGACGATTTCCAGGGTTTTGCGGATAACGTCTGCAGTTACGACATCGCTGGTGGTTTCCAGCGCCGTAATTAACCACAAAATAATCGCCTTGTTGCTGAGGTGACCCTCAGACTCAAGGATGCTGCTGATAGCCAGCGACATCACCGCTGATTCATCGATCAGTCTGTCGCCTGCGTTGCGGAAATATTCAGAGAGTGCGGTATCGTTCAGGCCTGCGTAAATATCCGGTTGCTGATGCATAGTCTGTCTCATCATATTCTCTACTTTGTAAGTTAAACATTAGACCAGTAGTGGTCAGTGTATTTTATTCGTACCTGGCTGCTGAGGAGAACCTAATAACGAATTCGGCTCATCCCAATTATGCTTAGCGCCTGAAGTACCCACGGTATTGTTTTTTCCACGGCGAGCTACCATATTACTGATTTCATCGATAATACGCCCAAGTGCATTCCGCCGTTTTTTATCCTGTTCCCCAGCCTGCATGGCCTGGAGTTTCCCGATCAGTGCTTGTTTACTAATAGGCCCCTTATTTTTGAGTAGAGAGAGGACAGCCTCTCCAATCAATAAATCGGTTAGTGGATCATAATCATTGCGATTCATAACGGTATCTCTGATCATTGTCATCTCCTTGACTGGGAATTTAGTAGCAAGCCGGTAATCCGTGTCAGATACTGGCCCATCCCTTATATTTCCTCATTCAGTAACGACTTAAATCACCAGATAGCTGAAGCCACTTTTATCACTGATGCTCAAACAAGAGACCAATCAACGTTTGATAATGGTTTTCTTCTTCAGGTTCTGAAGCCACTTCAAGGCGACCCAGCAGTTTCGTACACAGGGATTTGCGATTCAGGTTGCGTCCTTCATTAAGGATATCCATTACAATCTGCCCTAACGTCTCCTGCTGCGAAGGTAACGACGCTTTATTGAAGTAGTGGGCAATAGCGTTAGCCGTGTCAGGAATGTAACCGTTCTGCTGCATATGTGCTCCTGTAAGTTCAATTATCAGTGAAGTTGCGATTAAAGTTATACAATGTTTATCAACTTGTACATAGGAAATGGAAAAAATATGTTAATTTTCTTAATGTTTTTTATAACGTATTGATTTATATGGTTTTAAAATTGTACAAATCTTAAGGTAAACATCGAGTGGAGATGTACGAATTGTACAGGTATACAGGAAGGCAAGAACGCCAGCGAAAAGAGGGTGTTAATGTGATTTATTTGTTAATGATTCGGGCGCTTTTACAGGACTTATGCGGGTAGACCTGCTACTGTAATATCTTATTAGCTTTCATCTCTTCTGTCGGAAACTTCATGCTCACTACCATTATTTATCGCAGCCATATCTGCGACAACGTGTCAATTAAATCGCTCGAAAGCATGGTTGCTGAAGCAAATGTCAAAAATAGTCAGGAAAACGTGTCGGGTATTCTGCTTTTTAACGGCACCCACTTTTTTCAGCTATTAGAAGGACCTGAAGAGAAGGTTGAGGAAATTTACCGTCTTATCTGCGCAGACCCGCGGCACCATAACCTCGTGGAGCTGCTCAGGGATCATGGACCGATGCGGCGCTTTGGTAAAATTGGCATGGAACTCTTTGATTTACGAGAGTTTGACCGCGATGAAGTGCTGCAGGCTGTGCTGGATAAAGGGACCACAAAATATCAGCTCACCTATGACGACAGAGCGCTCCATTTTTTCCGTACCTTCGTCGAAGCCACGGAAAAGGAAAACTATTACGAAATTCCTGAGGCTGAAAGCTGGGAGTTTGTGATAGAAGACGCTGCCTGCTACCCTGAAACTCCGCTGCAAGAGGCCGAATGCAGCTTTGCTTTTCAGCCGGTCATCGATCCGTTTGCCAAAGAGGTCGTCTCCTACGAAGCGCTGCTGCGCACGACTTCCGGTGATTCGCCAGCGGTCTATTTTGACGGACTTTCGCGAGAGGAAATCTACTGGACGGATCTCCACAGCAAGCGCATTGCCTTCGCCATGGCGGGACTTTTGCACCTCCGTGGACGCACGTTGTCGATTAATCTGCTGCCCATGACGCTGGTGAATGTTCCCAACGCTGTCGAATTTCTGTTAGCGGAAATTGAAGCCAGCGGTTTGATCCCTGAGCAAATTATTGTGGAATTTACCGAAAGCGAAGCCATTTCCCGTCTTGATGAATTCACCGATTCCGTGCGTAAGCTCAAGTCTGCGGGAATTCGCGTGGCTATCGATCATTTTGGCGCCGGGTTTGCCGGGTTATTGCTGCTGGCTCAGTTTCAGCCGGATCGCATCAAGATTAATCGCCAGCTGGTCAAAGATATCCATAAGCACGGCCCAAAACAGGCAATCGTTCAGGCGATTATTAAATGCTGTCACTCCCTGGAAATCGCCATTTCTGCGGTAGGTATCGAGCAGGCGGAGGAGTGGATGTGGCTGGAGTCAGCGGGGATTACGCATTTCCAGGGAAATTTATTTGCCAGTCCGTGTCTGGGAGGCATTCCGCCGGTAGCATGGCCAGAGAAAAAAGTAGCGTGTGAGCTTCTTTAAATTTTGACCCCGGCTCAGCGCAGCGTGTCGGTTAAAAAGCGGTGTATAACGGTAAAATAAGCCCTGTTTTTTGCCCGGTATATCGGCGCCCGACCTGTTTATTTTAGCTGTACAAGAAAAGTTAATTGTACAACCAGGCTAAATTCGTTAATTTAGTCGGTAAAGTATTATCAGGTTAGAGGGCGCTAATGGCATATTACAGCATCGGTGAGGTTGCCGAACGTTGCGGAATCAACCCCGTGACTTTGCGTGCATGGCAGCGAAGATATGGTTTGCTAAAGCCGCAGAGAAGCGAGGGAGGCCACCGCCAGTTTGACGAGGAGGACGTTCAGCGCATTGAGGAAATCAAACGCTGGATCGATCGCGGAGTCTCCGTGGGCAAGGTTAAGGCGCTTCTGGAAGGCCATCAACCTGAAACGCAAGACGCTGCCGTCCTGCTCCAGGAAGAGATGATGACGCTTCTGCGAGGCGTCCAGCCCTCAAAATTACGCACCCGCATCATGTCCCTCAGCCATGAATATCCCGTAGATAAACTGATTGACCGGCTCTTTGTCCCCGTCCGCAGTAAGCTCAATCTCGATCCGAATACCTCCATGGCGATTATCAGTATGCTGGACGGTATCCTGATTGATTGCGTAGCGTCCATTCTTGCGGAATCGCGCAAAAAGGTGGGGAAAGAGACGCTGCTGGTGGGGTGGGGTAATGAAGACCGTACCCGTCTGTGGCTGGAAGCGTGGCGTTTATCGCAGCGCGCCTGGCACGTCAACGTGCTGGCGGAGCCGCTGGATTCTCCTCGCCCGGAACTGTTTCCTGGTCAGCACATTTTTGTCTGGACCGGCCGCGCGCTGACCCCCTTGCAGGCAGAATTACTTAGCCACTGGCAAAGCCAGGGCTTCACCATTGAGTTTCACGGAGAGTAAGCGTCTTAGAGGGTTAGCAGCGGAACATTTTTAGAGATGTTATTCCGCCGCTTGTCTTCCTGAAGCATGGCAACATGCGCTGGCAGGTAAATTATCAGAAATTGAGCTGGGTCCAGGCTTTAAACGTTTCGCTGCGGCTAATATTAAAAAAATCTGTCCGACCCGAGCAGCCGAGCTTTTTGATTAAGGTCAGGCGAATTTGATAAATTGTTTTAATATGTAAATTCAGCGACTTCCCTATATTTGCCATCGCTTCACCATCGTTCATCAGGCGAATCACTTCTTTTTCGCGATTGGTAAAAACGATACTTTCAGATTCCCGGTCAGGCTTCTTACCGAACAAGGTGGGGCGGAGAATAAACGATTTTATCTCAGCGGGCGTTGAGCGCGCTGGGATTCTGTACATTGGTATTTCGCTCAGGAAGTTCAAATCATTACCGTCGGTGAGCAGGACAAAACGAACTCTTTTGCGATCGTAATGATGATTAAGCACCGCATAATAGTTATCGCTGGTGAAAAAGACATATTTTCCATGAAAACAGCCTGGTGATAATGAATCGAGTACAAGCTGTAATCCTTGACGAAGAAGGTTATTGTTAATCCAAAGATCGTAATGATTAAAAAAGTGACCTTGCTTGTCGTTATTCATTTGTCCTCCGAGGTAGAAGTGTTAATAATGGCTTAATTTAACAAATCACATATCATGCTTAGTGATGGTTTTTACCACGTAGCACATGCAGCGTTTGGATATATAAATCGGCGAGTATTTCATTTTTCTCGAGATTCAGGCGCCGCTGAACCTCAACGATTAAACGCTCGTGGCTAACGGCTTCGCTCTCCGTCTGGGTCTGCACCATGTGTTCGATATTTTTCAGCAAAGCAGAGTTAGAAATAAACTCTGCAGGAATAGTATTTTTAATCTGCATGGTATATCTCGGGTTATGTTAGACAATAAATCAACAAACAAAGATGCGGGATAAAAATCATCTTTGCTCTACGGTTCTTCACCATTTCAAAGGAAATGGTGTGCATTTTTTTAAATCATAAGAATGCTGTAATGCAGAATTTAAAACTTACGTAATAACTATAGTCACGATCTTCAGGATGTACAATTTTTCCGAATTAATTTTGTACATTTAGTTGGTTTTTTTAACATTGACTTATAAGATATTGTTTTGTAGAGTTATTTTTTGTAAAGATAATGTGAAAAAGTTGTACAGAACGGCGTCTGTACAGGGATAACCTACAGGATGAGGGGATAGCGGTGAAGAAGCGGGAAGGGCACAGCGGGAAGAGAAAGAGACAAAGGGGGAATAGCTTCCCCCTTTTGGCGTAAGCGTTACTGCTTCGGTTCAGCGACGACAAAGCTTCCCACGCCGCGGTTGTTGTATTCCCACATGCGGTTGAAGTTAGCGTCATTCAGGTTACGCTGCGGGTTGCCTTTGGCATCCGCAGTACCGGTGTTGCCGCTAAACGGACGGTTTGAACCGACGGCATCAGCCCACGGTTTGGCAATATTAAAGCCTTCATTAATGACGCTATCGCGAATAACGACCTGGCCATTGGTGTTGCCGTCAACGTCCAGAGAGCGGCCCAGCTGCGCGACGTTATCGCCGGAAGCGGTAAAGCGGCTGTTGATCGCCAGGAAGCCGTAGGTCACGCTCTTCAGGGTCGCTGGCGCAAAGACGTAGCCCTCTTTCTGGGTGCGCGAATTGACCACGCGGAAGTCGGTATTGTCGAACACGACCGCCCCACGACCGGAAACGATATCGACGTCGCCTTCAATATAGCTGTTGCTGACCAGGGTTCGGGTCTGACGGTTATCCTGCAGGCGGTTTTGTACGCCGCTGTTGGTCACGAAAAAGGTGTTCTGGCGACCGAGGATATTCACCTTGTTAATCTGTACCCGATCGCCATCGCTACGCAGCGCCACGGCCTGATGGGTGCCCGCGTCTACGCTGTCGCCGAGGTTGTTGGCGATAGTCAGGTTCTGTAGCTGGAGATCGTTATTCTGCGACCAGAATACCGCTGAGCACATCACGCCAACGGTGGCGGCACGTCTGCTCTGGCAGCTGTCGTACATATACCAGGCCGGTTTGCCCGGCATATATTTGCCGCCCGGATTAACCTGGTGACGCCAGGAGACCGGATCCATTTCTGAATCAATCGCTGCGCTGATTTTTACATCAATCGGCTTCTCACCGGTGCCGTACAGGGTCAGCGCGCCAGGCGCCGCCGGAACGTATACGGTGCCCGCATATTCACCCGGCATGATGGCGATAAACTGACGACGATTGGAGTGGCGGGTAATCGCTGCATCCACCGCGGCCTGAATCGTGGTGTGGGTTACCCCCTGGGTACCCGCAGGACCCACAACAAAATCCGGCTGCGCCGGGAGGCTGATGGCGGACGGGCTCCACGCCGCGGCGTTAGGATCGAGAGACTGGAAATAGCTCGCCGGTAAGAAGTTTTTCGCCTCATCGGCGGTTAAAACTGGACGAGAGGCCGTGCCCGGCGCTGTTTGCGTTGAGGGCTGTTGATCGGCAGGCGTCGAACTACAGGCGGACAACGTCACGCCAAAGGCCAGCGCCAGCGCCAGGCGGGAAACGGAATATGTGTTCATGTTGCTCCGGGCAAGAATAAATTAAGGGTATAGGTCCTTTAAAGCCTGCTGTTTTATACCAACTTAAGCGAAACGGGAAGACGTAGCGCAAAAAAGTTGTTTCTTTACATAATAAGAGCCGGAAACGAGCCGCTTTTGATCACAAATAAATAACATTTGCCGGGGGCTGAGTTGACATTTCTCGCGTAATCAAAATAAATGTCTATACAACCCATGACAAGTTGACCGCTATGACACACACACCTTCCGAACGCCTAATCTGGCGAAACGTCCGTCTGGCCACGCTCGATCCGCGTTTCTCTCAGCCGTATGGACTCGTGGAGCATCATGCGCTGCTGGTGCGCGATGGGCGCATTGAAGCCATTGTGCCCGAAAGCGAGGCGCCCGCAGGGCAGAGTATTGACCTCGGCGGCAGGCTGCTCACGCCGGGGCTGATTGATTGCCACACGCACCTGGTCTTCGGCGGCAGCCGGGCGCAGGAGTGGGAGCAGCGCCTCAACGGCGTCTCCTACCAGACCATTAGCGCCAACGGCGGCGGCATTAACGCGACCGTGCGCGCCACCCGGGAAAGCAGCGAAACGGTGCTGCTGGCGCTGGCCCGGCAGCGGCTGGCTCGTCTGCTGCGCGAAGGGGTCACCACCCTGGAGATCAAGTCCGGCTACGGGCTGGATCTCGCAAACGAACGTAAAATGCTGCGGGTTGTACAACAGCTTGCCGCAACGCATACCGTTGAGATTTCCCCCACGCTACTCTCCGCCCACGCCACGCCGCCGGAATATAAAGGCGACCCGGACGGCTATATCAATCTGGTATGCGAAACCATTCTGCCCACGCTGTGGGAAGAGGGGCTATTTGAAAGCGTCGATGCCTTCTGCGAAAACGTCGGCTTTACCCCCGCGCAGACTGAACGGGTTTACAGTACGGCCCAGGCATTAGGTATCCCGGTAAAAGGTCACGTTGAGCAGCTCTCTTCGCTGGGCGGCGCCGAATTAGTGAGCCGCTATAAAGGCCTGTCCGCCGACCATATTGAATACCTGACCCCAGAGGGCGTGGCGGCGATGAGCCGCAGCGGCACCGTGGCGGTGCTCCTGCCCGGCGCGTTCTATTTCCTTAACGAAACCCGCAGGCCGCCGGTTGAACTGCTGCGCGAATATCAGGTTCCGATGGCGGTGGCGACGGACTACAACCCCGGCACCAGCCCCTTCGCCAGCCTGCATCTGGCGATGAATATGGCCTGCGTGAAATTTGGCTTAACGCCGGAGGAGGCGTGGGCAGGCGTAACCCGTCATGCGGCGCAGGCGCTGGGCCGCCAGGCGAGCCACGGCCGGCTGGCGCCGGGCTTCGTTGCTGATTTTGCTATCTGGGACGCGGAGCATCCGGTTGAGATGGTTTACGAGCCGGGGCGCAGCCCGCTCTGGCAGCGCGTGGTGCGAGGAGAAATCGCATGAAGCTATGACAACCGACGGCCGCCGGGATTTGTCAGGGGCGCGACCACAGCGCGGAGGCGCGGCAAATCGCCCATTGGTGGCAGTAGCGATTCAGTATATTCTGGACGTTTCGCCGCCCATTCGCACAAGGAAGCCCGGCCATGTTCTCATCGCAACCTCGTTCCGCGCCTGCGCCTTTCTATGAAAAGGTGAAACAGGCTATTAGCGAAAAGATCCACAGCGGCGTCTGGCGTCCGCACGATCGCATTCCTTCGGAGGCGGAGCTGGTGGCGCAGTTTGGCTTTAGCCGGATGACCATCAATCGGGCGCTGCGCGAGCTGACCGATGAAGGCCGGCTGGTGCGATTACAGGGGGTGGGGACGTTTGTCGCGGAGCCGAAAGGGCAGTCGGCGCTGTTTGAAGTGCGCAGCATCGCGGAGGAAATTACCTCTCGTCATCATCAGCACCGCTGCGAGGTGGTGCTGCTGGAGGAAACGCAGGCGGATCTGATTCAGGCCGCGGCGCTCAACGTGGCCGCCGGTACGCGGATTTTCCATTCGCTGATGGTGCATTTTGAAAATGAGGTCCCGGTACAGATTGAGGACCGCTGCGTCAACGCCTCCGTGGTGCCGGACTATCTGCGTCAGGACTATACCGCGACCACGCCCCACGACTATCTGTCGCTGATCGCCCCTCTGACCGAAGGGGAGCACATTGTTGAGGCGGTGCAGGCAACGGCGGAGGAGTGCGCGCTGCTGCATATTCACGCGCACGACCCGTGTCTGCTGATCCGCCGCCGCACCTGGTCCACCACCCATATCGTTTCCCACGCGCGCCTGATTTTCCCCGGCAGCCGCTACCGTCTGCAGGGCCATTTTGGTTCCTGATCTTCCTGCGCGTCGGCAAAACGTGATTGCTGACGCAATATAACAAAAATGTATCTTTTGTGTTAAATCCTGGCTTGCGTATGCTTGTATAGACAAGTATATGTATCTACGTACACAACGTTAATTGTCAGGAGAAACCCCCGATGTCGCAAAGCAAATACCGCCAGCAGGACGTACGTGCACCGCGTGGCACAACGTTAAATGCGAAGAGCTGGCTGACCGAAGCTCCGCTGCGTATGCTCATGAATAACCTCGACCCGGATGTCGCCGAAAACCCGCATGAGCTGGTGGTGTATGGCGGCATCGGACGCGCGGCGCGCAACTGGGAATGCTATGACGCTATCGTGAAGGCGCTGAAAAACCTGGAGAGCGACGAAACGCTGCTGGTGCAGTCCGGTAAGCCGGTGGGTGTATTCAAAACCCATGAAAACTCGCCGCGGGTGCTGATCGCCAACTCCAACCTGGTGCCGCACTGGGCAACCTGGGAACACTTTAACGAGCTGGATGCCAAAGGGCTGGCGATGTACGGCCAGATGACCGCCGGCAGCTGGATCTACATTGGCAGCCAGGGCATCGTGCAGGGCACCTATGAAACCTTCGTTGAGGCAGGCCGCCAGCACTACCAGGGCAGCCTGAAGGGGCGCTGGGTGTTGACCGCCGGTCTGGGCGGCATGGGCGGCGCGCAGCCGCTGGCCGCGACCTTAGCGGGCGCCTGCTCGTTGAATATCGAATGCCAGCAGAGCCGCATCGATTTCCGCCTGCGAACCCGCTACGTTGACGAACAGGCGACGTCGCTGGATGACGCGCTGGCGCGCATCAAAAAATACACCGCCGAGGGCCGGGCAATCTCTATCGCACTGTGCGGCAATGCGGCAGAGATCGTGCCGGAAATGGTCAAACGCGGCGTGCGCCCGGATATGGTGACCGATCAGACCAGCGCCCACGACCCGCTGCACGGCTATCTGCCGAAAGGCTGGAGCTGGGAAGAGTACCAGGCTAAGGCCGAGTCGGACCCGCAGGGCACTATCCTGGCGGCGAAACGCGCAATGGCCGACCACGTGCAGGCGATGCTGGCATTCCACGAAATGGGCGTGCCGACGTTTGACTACGGCAACAACATTCGCCAGATGGCCCAGGAGATGGGCGTTGGCAACGCGTTTGCTTTCCCAGGCTTCGTTCCCGCCTATATCCGCCCGCTATTCTGCCGCGGCATCGGCCCGTTCCGCTGGGTTGCCCTGTCCGGCGACCCGCAGGACATCTATAAAACCGACGCGAAAGTGAAAGAGATCGTTAAAGACGATAAGCACCTGCATCACTGGCTGGATATGGCCCGCGAGCGTATCAGTTTCCAGGGGCTACCGGCGCGTATCTGCTGGGTAGGCCTCGAATGGCGGCAGAAGCTGGGGCTGGCGTTTAACGAAATGGTCCGCAGCGGCGAAGTCTCCGCGCCGATCGTCATTGGCCGCGACCATCTTGACTCCGGCTCCGTCGCCAGCCCGAACCGCGAGACGGAAGCGATGCGCGATGGTTCCGACGCCGTCTCCGACTGGCCGCTGCTCAACGCCTTACTGAATACCGCCAGCGGGGCGACCTGGGTGTCGCTGCATCACGGCGGCGGCGTCGGGATGGGCTTTTCGCAGCACTCCGGCATGGTTATCGTCTGCGACGGTACCGATGAAGCGGCGGCGCGCATTGCCCGCGTCCTGCACAACGACCCGGCGACCGGCGTGATGCGTCATGCCGACGCGGGCTACGATATCGCGATTGAGTGCGCGACAGAACAAGGTTTGAATCTTCCGATGGTGGCAGCAACGCAGGGGCACGCTAAATGAACGCTTTAACACTGATTCCGGGTCAACTCAGCCTGTCGCAGCTGCGCGACGTCTACAGCCAGCCGCTGAACATTACGCTAGACGAAAGCGCGTTCGCGGCGATTGATGACAGCGTTGCCTGCGTCAACGCGATTCTGGCGGAAGGCCGCACCGCCTACGGTATCAACACCGGTTTTGGCCTGCTGGCGCAGACGCGCATCTCAACCGAAGATCTGGAAAACCTTCAGCGATCGCTGGTGCTTTCGCACGCGGCGGGGATTGGCGAACCGCTGGATGATGACCTCGCGCGTCTGATTATGGTGCTGAAAATTAACAGCCTGTCGCGCGGCTTTTCCGGCATTCGCCTGAGCGTGATTCAGGCGCTGATTGGCCTGGTCAACGCGGGCGTGACGCCGTGGATCCCGGCGAAGGGATCGGTCGGCGCCTCCGGCGACCTCGCGCCGCTGGCGCATATGTCTTTAACCCTGCTTGGCGAAGGGAAAGCGCGCGTGCGCGGCGGGGAGTGGCTGCCGGCGACGGAAGCGCTGCGTCAGGCGGGGCTTGAGCCGATTACTCTGGCGGCGAAAGAGGGGCTGGCGCTGCTCAACGGCACGCAGGCGTCGACGGCGTTTGCCCTGCGCGGCCTGTTCGAAGCCGAAGACCTGTTCGCTTCCGCGGTAGTTTGCGGGTCGTTAACCACCGAAGCGGCGCTCGGTTCGCGTCGTCCGTTTGATCCGCGCATTCACGAAGCGCGCGGTCAGCGCGGGCAGATTGACGCCGCGGCGCTCTATCGCCATCTGCTGACCGACGACAGCGCGATTTCCCAGTCGCACCATAACTGCACCAAGGTGCAGGACCCGTACTCCCTGCGCTGTCAGCCGCAGGTGATGGGTGCCTGCCTGACCCAGCTTCGCCAGGCGGCGGAAGTGCTGCTGGTTGAAGCCAACGCGGTATCCGATAACCCGCTGGTGTTCGCCAGCGAGAACGACGTGATTTCCGGCGGTAACTTCCACGCCGAACCGGTGGCGATGGCGGCGGATAATATCGCGCTGGCGATTGCCGAAATCGGATCGCTGTCGGAGCGCCGTATCGCGCTGATGATGGACAGCCATATGTCGCAGTTGCCCCCTTTCCTGGTCAAAAACGGCGGCGTCAACTCCGGGTTTATGATTGCCCAGGTGACGGCGGCGGCGCTGGCCAGCGAGAACAAAGCGCTGTCGCACCCGCACAGCGTGGACAGTCTGCCGACCTCCGCTAACCAGGAAGACCACGTCTCGATGGCCCCGGCCGCCGGCCGCCGCCTGTGGGCGATGGCGGAAAATACCCGCGGCGTACTGGCCGTGGAGTGGCTGGCAGCCGCGCAGGGTCTGGATATGCGCGAAGGCCTGAGCAGCAGCCCGCTGCTGGAAGAGGCGCGCCACCTGCTGCGCGAACGGGTGACCCATTACACCGAGGACCGCTTCTTCGCCCCGGACATCGAAAACGCCATTGCGCTCCTGGCGGCGCGTCATCTGACGCGGCTGCTGCCTGCCGTGCTCTGAGACCAACGCTAAACCATCGCTGTTCTCTGTACCTGCGCCGGGAGGATCTCTTCCTCCCGGCCACCCTACACGCATATTTGTCGTCGTATAAAAACTATCAGGACACTTGCATATGCAACAACAAAACAAGCCACATCTGCTGCGCGGGCTGAATGCCCGGCACATTCGTTTTATCGCCCTCGGCTCCGCCATCGGTACCGGGCTGTTCTACGGCTCGGCATCGGCGATCAAGGCCGCGGGCCCGGCGGTACTGCTGGCCTATCTGATCGGCGGCGCGGCGGTGTTTATCGTGATGCGGGCGCTGGGGGAAATGGCGGTACGCAACCCCGTTTCCGGCTCCTTCAGCAGCTACGCGCGCCAGTATCTTGGCCCGCTGGCGGGTTTTATTACCGGGTGGACCTACACCTTTGAGATGGTGATCGTCGCCCTCGCGGACGTTACCGCGTTCGGCATCTATATGGGGCTGTGGTATCCCGATGTTCCCCGCTGGATCTGGGTGTTGAGCATTATCTTTTTTATCGGCGCCATGAACCTGTGCAGCGTGCGCGTTTTCGGCGAGATGGAGTTCTGGCTGTCGCTGATCAAAGTGGTGGCGATTATTGCCATGATTGTGGCGGGCGGCAGCATCATTTTCTTTGGATTCGGTAACGCCTTTCCGGCAACCGGGCTGGAGAATTTGTGGAGCCACGGCGGCTTTGCCCCTAACGGCTGGGAGGGGATTATAGCCTCGCTCGGTATCGTGATGTTTGCCTTTGGCGGCGTCGAGATTATCGGCGTGACCGCGGCGGAAGCGAAGAATCCGCAGAAGGTGATCCCGCAGGCGATCAATACTATCCCGCTGCGAATCGTGCTGTTCTATGTCTGCACCCTGGCGATTCTGATGGCGATTTTCCCGTGGAACAGCTTCGGCGAGCGGGGCAGTCCGTTCGTGCTGATTTTTGATGGTCTGGGGATTCCGGCGGCGGCCACTATCCTGAATATCATCGTGATCAGCGCCAGTATTTCGGCGATTAACAGCGATATTTTTGGCGCGGGGCGCATGATGTACGGCATGGCGAAAGAGGGGCTGGCGCCGAAGAGCTTCCAGCGCATCGCCAGCAACGGGGTGCCGTGGATGACGGTGGTGGTGATGGGCGTGGCGCTGCTGGCGGCGGTGGTGCTGAACTACCTGATGCCGGAGCAGGTGTTTGTGCTGATTGCCTCGCTGGCGGCCTTCGCGACGGTGTGGGTCTGGCTGATGATCCTGCTGGCCCACTTTGCGATGCGTCGCGGCCTGTCCGCTGAAGAGCGCGGCAATATCGCGTTCCCGGTACCGTTCTGGCCGGTGGCGCCGCTGCTGACGCTGCTGTTTATGGGACTGGTCATCGCGGTGCTGGGGATGGTGGAGGAGACGCGGATTGCGCTTATCGCCGGTCTGGTATGGCTCGGGCTGCTGACGGCGGTGTGGTTTGCGCGGGTGCGCAAAAACGCCGTGCAGGCGGTGACGGAGTCGTGATTGTTTTGGTTTACCCGGGTTGCGGCTGACGCCTTACCCGGGCTACCCAATCGCACTCACCTGTAGCCCGGATAAGGCGTTTACGCCGCCATCCGGGGATTAGCTAAACAGGGCGGTAATCGACGCGCTGCCGAGGCTGTGGAAATGGACGTTAAAGCCGACCATCGCGCCGCTTGCGCCCTCATCGACCGCAATTTTTTCGACGTCCAGCGCGTGGACGGTAAAGATATAGCGATGGGTCTCGCCTTTTGGCGGCGCCGCGCCGCCGTATCCGGCCTGGCCAAAATCGGTACGGGTCTGAATCGCTTCTTCGGGCAGTTCCGCCTGTCCGGAGCCGGCTCCCTGCGGTAACACGCGGGTATCGGCCGGAAGATTGGCCACCAGCCAGTGCCACCAGCCGGAGCCGGTTGGCGCATCGGGATCGAAGCAGGTCACCACAAAGCTTTTGGTTCCGGCCGGCACATCGTCCCACGCCAGATGCGGCGAGATATTATCGCCATCGTAGCCCATGCCGTTAAAGACATGACGATTGGGCAGCTTCTCACCATCCTGTAAATCATGACTGATTAATTTCATCGTCTCTCCTCGTAGTCATCCGCTGATTAGCCAGAAAGTGTAGCGCGAGAGAGGCGCCATTACCGTCGCTTATTCGCTAAAAAATGTTTCTTCCTGAACCGCGGCGTTTACCGCCCGCGTCAGGCGGCTCAGCTGCTCCGGCGTAATGATGTACGGCGGCATCAGGTAAATCAGGCGACCGAACGGGCGGATCCACACGCCTTGTTCGACGAAAAAGCGCTGCAGGGCGGCCATATTCACCGGCCGATGCGTCTCGATAACGCCAATCGCTCCCAGCACCCGCACATCGGCAACCTGCGCGGATTCGTGCGCCGGCACCAGCTCGACGCTGAGCTGCGCTTCAATGGCTGCCACCTGCTGCTGCCATTCGCCGCTTTCCAGCAGGCGCAGACTCTCGGTCGCCGCCGCGCAGGCCAGCGGATTGCCCATAAAGGTCGGGCCGTGCATAAAGCAGCCGGCTTCCCCGTCGCTGATAGTTTCTGCCACCTGACGGGTGGTGAGGGTGGCGGAGAGGGTCATGGTGCCGCCGGTCAGCGCTTTGCCGAGGCACAGAATATCCGCCGCAATCCCCGCGTGCTCGCAGGCGAACAGCTTACCGGTTCGACCAAAGCCGGTGGCGATCTCATCGGCGATCAGCAGGATGCCCTCGCGATCGCACATCCTGCGGATCCGCCTGAGCCACTCGGGGTGGTACATCCGCATTCCGCCCGCGCCCTGAACAATCGGCTCGAGGATCACCGCGGCGATTTCATGGCGGTGGGCGGCCATCAGGCGGGCGAACGGCACCATATCCCGCTCATCCCAGTCGCCGTCGAAGCGGCTCTGCGGCGCCGGGGCGAAGAGGTTATCCGGCAGATAGCCCTGCCACAGGCTGTGCATTGAGTTCGTCGGATCGCAGACCGACATCGCGCCGAAGGTATCGCCGTGATAGCCGTTGCGGAAGGTGAGAAAGCGCTGGCGCGGGTCGCCTTTCGCCTGCCAGTACTGCAGCGCCATTTTCATCGCCACTTCGACGGCGACGGAGCCGGAATCGGCGAGGAACACGCATTCGAGGCTTTCCGGGGTCATCGCCACCAGCTGGCGGCACAGGGCGACCGCGGAAGGGTGGGTAATCCCACCGAACATGACGTGCGACATCTGGTCAATCTGCGCTTTCATCGCCGCGTTCAGGCGCGGGTGATTATAGCCATGAATGGCCGCCCACCAGGACGACATGCCGTCAACCAGCTGCCCGCCGTCGGCGAGGGTCAGCTCACAGCCGTGGGCGGCCACGACCGGATAGACCGGCAGCGGCGAAGTCATTGAAGTGTAAGGGTGCCAGATGTGGCGCCGATCGAAAGCGAGATCGTCCGTTGTCATAATCGACTTGTAAACCATTTTGAAAACATTTAGGTTTACGAGTATAAACCGAACCAACAATTAACAAAACCCTTTGGAGAGGCTAATGGCTCACCACCCCCGCTGGACAATGTCGCAAGTTACTGAGTTATTTAATAAACCCTTTCTGGATCTGCTGTTTGAAGCGCAACAGATCCATCGCCAGCACTTCGACCCGCGCCAGGTTCAGGTCAGCACGCTGCTGTCGATTAAGACCGGCGCCTGCCCGGAAGACTGCAAATACTGCCCGCAAAGCGCGCGCTATAAAACCGGTCTGGAATCCGAACGCCTGATGGAGGTTGAACAGGTGCTTGAGTCGGCGCGACAGGCGAAACAAGCCGGTTCAACCCGCTTCTGTATGGGGGCGGCGTGGAAGAATCCGAACGATCGCGATATGCCGTATCTTGAGCAGATGGTGAAAGGGGTAAAAGCGCTGGGGCTGGAAGCGTGCATGACCCTTGGCACGCTCAACGATAGCCAGGCCCAGCGTCTGGCCGGCGCCGGTCTGGATTACTACAACCACAACCTCGATACCTCGCCGGAATTCTACGGCAATATCATCACCACCCGCACCTACCAGGAGCGCCTCGATACCCTCGATAAAGTGCGCGATGCCGGAATTAAAGTGTGCTCCGGCGGTATTGTCGGGCTGGGGGAAACGGTCAAAGACCGCGCCGGGCTGCTGCTACAGCTGGCCAATCTGCCGACGCCGCCGGAAAGCGTGCCGATCAACATGCTGGTGAAGGTCAAAGGCACGCCGCTGGCGGATAACGACGACGTGGACGCCTTTGATTTTATTCGTACTATCGCCATTGCGCGCATCATGATGCCGACCTCGCACGTGCGCCTCTCCGCCGGTCGTGAACAGATGAACGAACAGACCCAGGCAATGTGCTTTATGGCCGGGGCGAACTCGATTTTCTACGGCTGCAAGCTGCTGACCACGCCAAACCCGGAAGAGGACAAAGACCTGCAGCTGTTCCGCAAGCTGGGGATTAATCCGCAGCAGACCGAGGTACTGGAAGGCGATAACGCCCAGCAGCAGCGGCTGGAGCAGGCGTTGATGAACCCGGATACCGAGGAATATTACAACGCGGCGGCGCTATGAGCTGGCAGCACCGCATCGAGCTGGCGCTGGCGGAACGGCAGGCGGCGGATGCCTTGCGCAGTCGCCTGCCGGTGACGCTGGGCGCAGGACGCTGGCTCAGCCGCGAAGGGCGGCGCTGGCTCAATTTTTCCAGCAACGATTATCTTGGCCTCAGCCAGCATCCGGCTATCGTCAAGGCCTGGCAGCAGGGCGCGGATCGCTATGGCGTCGGCAGCGGCGGCTCCGGCCACGTCAGCGGCTATAGCGAGGCGCACCGCGCGCTGGAGGAGCTGCTGGCCGACTGGCTGGGCTATCCGCGCGCGCTGCTGTTTATTTCCGGCTTTGCCGCGAATCAGGCGGTGATTGCCGCGCTGGCGGGCAAAGAGGATCGGATTGTCGCCGACCGTCTCAGCCACGCTTCGCTGCTGGAAGCCGCCAGCCTAAGCCCGGCGCAGCTGCGGCGTTTTCAGCACAACGACAGCCGCCATCTTGACGATTTGCTGGCGAAACCGCTATCCGGCCAGCAGCTGGTGGTGACCGAAGGCATTTTTAGCATGGACGGCGATAGCGCGCCGCTGGCTGAGGTTTCTCAGGCGGCGCGGGCGGCCGGCGCGCTTCTGCTGGTTGACGACGCGCACGGTATCGGCGCGCTCGGCGAAGAGGGGCGCGGCAGCTGCTACGCGCAGCAGGTACGCCCGGATCTGCTTATCGTCACCTTCGGTAAAGCGTTTGGCGTCAGCGGCGCGGCGGTGCTGTGCAGCGAGGCGCTGGCGGATTATCTGCTGCAGTTTGCCCGCCATCTGATTTACAGCACCGCCATGCCGCCGGCGCAGGCGGTGGCGCTGAGCGCCGCGCTGGCCGTGATTCGCAGCGACGAGGGTCAGCAGCGGCGGGAAACGCTGGCCGGCCATATCGCCGACTTTCGCCGGGGAATGTCCCACTATCCCGGGGAGCTCACTGATTCCGGCAGCGCGATCCAACCGCTGATCGTCGGCGACAACGCCCGCGCGCTGCGGCTGGCGGCGCGTCTGCGTGAGGAAGGCTGCTGGGCGACGGCCATTCGCCCGCCGACGGTTCCCGTCGGCAGCGCGCGGCTGCGCCTGACGCTGACCGCCGCGCACGAGTCTGCCGATATCGCCCGCCTGCTGGAGGTGCTGCATGACGGCGGTGAATAAGCGCGCCGTCGCGGCGGCGTTTGGCCGCGCGGCGGGACATTACGCTCAGCACGACGAATTACAGCGCCTTAGCGCCTCTCTGCTGCTGGAACAGCTCGATATCAGGACCTTTCCTGAGGTGCTGGACGCGGGCTGCGGTCCCGGCAGCATAAGCCGCTTCTGGCGCGATGCAGGGAGCCGGGTGACGGCGCTGGATCTTTCCGTCGACATGCTGGCGGAGGCCCGCCGCGGAACCTGCGCGCACCGCTACGTCGAGGGCGACATCGAAGCGCTGCCGCTGGCGGACGGCTGCGTTGATCTGGCATGGAGCAACCTTGCGGTTCAGTGGTGCGACAATCTCGCGACCGCCATTGATGAGCTGTCCCGGGTAGTGCGGCCCGGCGGCCGCGTGGCGTTTAGTACGCTGCTGTCAGGTTCGTTACCTGAGCTCAATCAGGCCTGGCGAGCCATCGATGAGCGGCCGCACGCCAACCGTTTTCTCAGCGAGCAGGCGGTGCGTCAGGCGCTGGCCGAACGCCGCGCCAGCGGCCACGTCCACGCCATCACGCTGCCGTTTCCCGACGCGCTCAGCGCGATGCGCTCGCTTAAAGGCATTGGCGCGACCCATCTGCACCACGGGCGCAGCCCTGCGCCGCTCAGCCGCGGCAAGCTGCGGCAGCTCCAGCTCGCCTGGCCGCAGCAGCAGGGCCAGTGCCCGCTGACGTATCATCTTTTTACAGGAGTTATCGAACGTGACTAAACGTTTCTTCGTTACCGGCACCGACACCGAGGTGGGGAAAACCGTCGCCAGCTGCGCGCTGCTGCAGGCGGCCAATCGCGAGGGATTTAAAAGCGCTGGCTACAAACCGGTGGCTTCCGGCAGCGACTATACGGCCCAGGGATTACGTAATGAGGATGCGCTGGCTTTACAGCGCAATAGCCGCGTGGCGCTGCGCTACGAGCAGGTCAATCCGTTCACCTTTGCTGAACCGACGTCACCGCATATTATCAGCGCCGATGAAGGGAGACCGATTGACGCCGCCGCGATTTCTGCTGGCCTGCGCGAGCTGGAAGCGCTGTCCGACTGGCTACTGGTGGAAGGGGCGGGGGGCTGGTTTACGCCGCTGTCAGAAACGCTGACCTTTGCCGATTGGGTAGAGGAAGAGCGGCTGCCGGTGATTTTAGTGGTCGGCGTTAAGCTGGGGGGCATCAACCATGCCATGCTCACCGCTCAGGCGGTGCTGCAGGCCGGACTGCCGCTGGCGGGCTGGATAGCCAACGATATCCAGCCGCCCGCCAGGCGCCACCCTGAATATCTGGCAACGCTGAAACGCGTGCTGCCCGCGCCGTTTCTTGGCGAGATCCCGTGGCTGGCGGAGGCGGCTCAGCGCGAGGATCTCGGTCAGTATCTCGACCTCAGCGCGCTGGATCGGGCGTCATCCACTTCGCCAGCAGCGGGGCATCCAGCTGGATAACGTCTCCCTGGGCTACGCTGCGTCCACAGTGCAGCAGACAGAAACGATCCGCCACCCGACGAATAAACGGCAGGTGCTGTTCGGCGATCAGCACCGTCAGGCCAATATCGCGGTTCAGGCGCATCAGTAAATCCCCGAGCTTGTGCAGGAAGCGCTGGCCGCCGCCGCGCGAAGGTTCGTCGAGGATCAGCAGGCGCGGACGGGTTATCAGCGCCCTGGCCAGCGCCAGCTGGTACTGATCGTCGGCGCTCAGGGTAATCCCTTTACTTTGGCGCAGAGCGTACAGCTCGGGGAACAGATCGTAAATCTCTCCGGCGACCGCTGACGCCGGTTCGCCGCCCGCCGCAAGGGCAATGTGCAAATTTTCCTCCACGCTCAACTGCGAAAAGATCCGTTTATCCTGCGGTACATAGCCAATGCCGATGGCGCTGCGCGACTGCGCGGAGAGCGGCATCAGGTCATAGGGCGCCGAACCTCCGTCCTGCCAGGTGATACTGCCGCTGGCCACCGGTAGATGACCGGTAATACAGTTGACGAGCGTGGTTTTCCCCATTCCCTGGCGCCCCATGACGCAAGTGCATTTACCGGGTTTGAGCTCAAGGTCAACATTCCACAGCGTGTGCTGGCTTCCGTAATAGTGGTTCACGGCGCGTAGACTCAACATAGACGTTTTCTCCTTTCCTGGGATAGCAGGCGACGAGAAGATTCTGCAAATCTCTTGCCAGGAAAAAGAACTCTCGGTATTTGCTGGTCAATACAGGTGCGACCGGGCGCAAGCGGACCGACCTTGCACTTTCCCGGTGCCCGCGCGCTGAAATGTGGTGCAAAAAATAACAAAAAATCTAGCCACTCTTCGCCAATAAACAGCAAAAAAAATTCAATTAATTTTTTTCGCGGCGAGTTTGGCCGGGGCGACGGGTTTTGTTCGGGTGGCTCAGGTCATGGGCTACAGACAGTTATCCACTATTCCTGTGGATAACCTTGTGTATTAGAGTTAGAAAACTTGCGGTAAGCTAGAGAGTACGCGGCCTGCGGCCGAATTGGCGCGAAACCCGTCTTTTATTAAATTCTATTAAATATCAATTATTTAAATAAAATCAATGCCTGTAAGAAAAGTGTCACCGACTGCCATAAAACATTCATCCCCTCGCTTGACAAATGTTAAATGGCCATACTTTTTGGGGATAACCCTGAGGCGTGGTCGATTATCCCGTAAAGCGGTTTTTATTCGTCCATGTTGGCGGTAAAAAGCGCTAATTAGTCCGACTACGATAATATGGTACTGTTTTTATATCCAGTATTTTTTATTGGCAAAAGCTGAGCCGGCGAGTAGAATTAAACACCTGCCGTTCAACCCTTCTTCAGGTTCTGATTGATGAGTAAACCGTTCAAGCTGCATTCTGCTTTCCGTCCCTCCGGCGATCAGCCGGAAGCCATTCGTCGCCTGGAAGAGGGGCTGGAAGATGGCCTGGCGCATCAAACCCTGCTCGGGGTCACCGGCTCAGGTAAAACGTTTACCATCGCCAACGTCATTGCTGACCTGCAGCGCCCGACGATGGTGCTGGCGCCAAACAAAACCCTGGCGGCGCAGCTATACGGCGAAATGAAAGAGTTCTTCCCGGAGAACGCGGTGGAGTATTTCGTCTCGTACTACGACTACTACCAGCCGGAAGCCTACGTGCCAAGCTCGGACACCTTCATCGAGAAAGATGCGTCGGTGAACGAACATATTGAACAGATGCGTCTGTCGGCGACCAAAGCGCTGCTGGAGCGTCGCGACGTGGTGGTGGTGGCCTCGGTCTCCGCTATCTACGGTCTGGGCGATCCGGATCTGTATCTGAAAATGATGCTGCATCTGACGGTCGGCATGATTATCGACCAGCGCGCTATTTTGCGCCGCCTGGCCGAGCTGCAGTATACCCGCAACGATCAGGCCTTCCAGCGCGGTACCTTCCGCGTGCGCGGCGAGGTGATTGATATCTTCCCGGCGGAGTCTGACGATATCGCGCTGCGCGTTGAGCTGTTCGATGAGGAAGTTGAGCGCCTGTCGCTGTTCGATCCGCTGACCGGTCATATTGAGTCGACGATCCCGCGCTTCACCGTTTATCCCAAAACCCACTACGTCACCCCGCGCGAGCGCATCGTCCAGGCGATGGAAGAGATTAAAGTTGAACTGTCGGAGCGGCGTAAGGGACTGCTGGAGAACAACAAGCTGCTGGAAGAGCAGCGTCTGAGCCAGCGTACGCAGTTCGACCTCGAAATGATGAACGAGCTGGGCTACTGCTCGGGGATTGAAAACTACTCGCGCTATCTGTCGGGCCGTGGGCCGGGCGAACCGCCGCCGACGCTGTTTGACTACCTGCCGGCCGATGGTCTGCTGGTCATCGATGAGTCCCACGTCACGATCCCGCAGATCGGCGGTATGTACCGCGGGGACCGGGCGCGCAAAGAGACGCTGGTGGAGTACGGTTTCCGCCTGCCGTCGGCGCTCGATAACCGTCCGCTCAAGTTTGAAGAGTTTGAGGCCCTGGCGCCGCAAACCATCTATGTTTCGGCGACGCCGGGAGCCTATGAGCTGGATAAATCCGGCGACGAGGTGGTGGACCAGGTCGTCCGTCCTACAGGGCTGCTGGATCCGGTCATCGAAGTGCGTCCGGTAGGCACCCAGGTCGACGATCTGCTCTCGGAAATTCGCATCCGCACCGCGATCAACGAGCGCGTGCTGGTCACGACGCTGACCAAACGCATGGCGGAAGATTTAACCGAATATCTGGAAGAGCACGGCGAGCGGGTGCGCTACCTGCACTCGGACATCGACACCGTGGAGCGCATGGAGATTATCCGCGACCTGCGCCTCGGCGAGTTTGACGTGCTGGTGGGGATCAACCTGCTGCGTGAAGGTTTGGATATGCCGGAAGTTTCGCTGGTGGCGATCCTGGATGCCGATAAAGAAGGCTTCCTGCGCTCTGAACGCTCGCTGATTCAGACCATTGGCCGCGCGGCGCGAAATATCAACGGCAAAGCGATTCTCTACGGCGATAAAATCACCCCGTCGATGGCGAAAGCGATCGGGGAAACCGAGCGCCGCCGCGAGAAGCAGCAGGCGTACAACGAAGAGCACGGTATCGTTCCGCAGGGTCTGAATAAGAAAGTGGTCGATATTCTGGCGCTCGGTCAGAATATCGCGAAAACCAAAACCAAGGGGCGCGGCAAGTCTCGCTCACCGGTTGAGGCGGATGTCGTCGCGCTAACGCCGAAGGCGCTCCAGCAGAAGATTCACGAACTGGAAGGGCAGATGATGCAGCACGCGCAGAACCTGGAGTTTGAAGAGGCGGCGCAAATTCGCGACCAGCTTCACCAGCTGCGCGAGCTGTTTATCGCCGCTTCGTAGCGGCGTTGCCAGATAAATATCGCCCGGGCCTTACCGGGTCTTCGGGCGATGGACGGGATGTGTTTTTCGTAGGTCGGGTAAGGCGCCAGCCGCCACCCGACAGAAAAGCGGGCACATGAGCCGAAACGCTTTGGTTATTTGTTGCCCCTCTGTCGCGATTTTCCGTGATGCTTAATGTTGGCTTAATCTTGTTTGGCGAAACTATCCTCACTTTACTGAGGATAGCGCCATGCAAAAATTAACCTTCCGCGAATACCTGGCAGTCACCTGCGCGTTTGTTATCGTCGTTGCCTTTTTCCATCAGTGGGTGCTGACGTTCTGACGCGAAGCTTTAGGGAAGAGTACCCAGGCGCGAACGCCGGGCCCGGGCTGTCGGTTATGTAAAAAGAACTGCGCGTCGTGCAGCTGGGCGATGCGGGTGACGATGCTTAACCCGAGACCAATACCGCCATAGCGGCTGTCCATGCGGACGAACGCTTTGCTTAACTCACCGCTTTTAGCCTCATCAATTCCCGGGCCTTCATCCTCAACGGCCAGAATGGGCGTTGGGCCAGGCGCTATCGACACTTTAATCGTCGACCCCGTCGGGCTATAACGATGCGCGTTTTCGACCAGGTTACGTAAAATAACCTGCACCAGCGTGGCGTCGCCCGACACGATTGCCTCTCCATCCTTGACGTTGATCGCCAGCGTCTGCTGGCGCTGCTGCAGCATAGTCTCAAGCTCGCTCTGCAGCGGTTCGATTACATCCTCTTTCAGCGCAACCTGCTGATAGCTTCCGGCGGAGAATGACTGGCCAACGCGCGCCAGCTGAAGCAGCTGGGTAATGCTATTGGTCATTTGATCGAGACGCTGAATTAGCGGGTCCACGCTAACGCCATGCACTTTCGCCAGAAGCTCCAGGTGCAGACGCAGCCCGGCCAGCGGCGTGCGCAGCTCATGGGCGACGTCGGCGGTAAACAGACGCTCGCGATCGAGGGTTAAATTCAGGCGGGACACCAGCTGATTAATCGCGGTGGTCACCGCGGTGACTTCAGGAACCGATTCCTTCAGCGTGATAGGCTGCAGGTTGTCCGGGGTGCGGCTTTCCAGCTCGAGCTGCAGTCTGGAAAGCGGCTTTGTGATTTTTTTCACCGCCAGCAGGGAGATATACAGCGCCAGGCCGATAATCAGCAGGCTTGGGATCAGCAGGCTGGCTACCGCTTCGCGAACCTCATGCTCAATATGCTTCTGATTGTTATGCCCTTCAATGGCGCTGGCGACCAGCAGCTGAATCTGCTCCTGACTTTCATGCCACAGCCAGAACACGCTGATGAGCTGACAAACGGCCAGAATAGCGCCAATTGTCAGCAGCAGCCGATGACGCATAGTCCAGTTTTCACTGACAAAAAAAGCCATAGCGTTATTCGGTCTCCGCGTTATCAACCAGCATATAGCCAAAGCCCCGGACGGTGCGGATGCGTGATTTGCCGACTTTATCGCGCAGATTATGGATATGCACCTCCAGCGTGTTGGTGGCCGGTTCGTTGTCCCAGCTGTAAATGTCGTTGTAGAGAATTTCGCGATGCACCGGGCTGCCCGCTTTCATCATCAGGCGTGAAAGCAGAGCGTACTCTTTGGGCGTTAAATCCAGGGACTGCTCGCCGAGCCAGACCAGCCGCCGGGTGACGTTCAGGCGCAGATTGCCGACGGACAGTTCGTTATCGCCCTGATTATTGTGACGACGCAGCAGGGCGCGAATGCGCGCGTTCAGCTCTTCCAGCGCAAACGGCTTAACCAGGTAGTCATCCGCGCCGGTATCCAGGCCGCTGATGCGGTCATCCACGGTATCGCGGGCGGTGAGGATCAGTACCGGCTGGCTGAACTTCTCCCGTCGCATGCGCGCCAGGAAGTGCAGACCGTCTTCATCCGGCAGGCCGAGGTCGAGAACCACCAGGCTGTAGTGGTTGCTGGCCAGAGAGAGGGCGGCTTCGTGGGCGGTTGATACGCCGTCGCAAACGTAGCCCTCGCTTTGCATCGCCAGAATTAACCCTTGTAACAGGAGCGCATCGTCTTCAATGACTAAAATTTTCATCGGCCTGCCTCTCTACATGGCGTTAAAATATCGTCTGTTGCCTGGTACTCGCGGGTGCTGACCCCGAGCAGACCGAGCAGGGTGGAGAAAAGATTATCCTGCGAATACGCTTGCGTTTTCGCTTTTTGCTGCAAACACTGGCTGGACACGCCATAGCGCTGTTGATAATCCGCTGACAGCCACAGCAGCATCGGGACGTGTTTTTGCGTCTCCGGGGCGATGGACCACGGTAGCCCGTGTAAATACACCCCATCCTCGCCAAGCGACTCGCCGTGATCCGAGAGATACACCAGGCTGGTGGTAAATTTATCCTGCTTTGACTGCAGTAATTTTATCGCTTTGTCGACCACATAATCGACATACAAAATCGTATTATCGTAGGTATTGGTGAGCTGCTGCTGGGTACAGCTCTGAATCTCGTTGGTGTCGCAGGTGGGCGTAAACTGTTTAAACTGCGCCGGATAACGATTGTAGTAGGTTGGGCCGTGGCTGCCGATAGTGTGCAGAACGATAATCCCGTCCTGCTGCAGATTATCGATATAGTTCTCCAGGTTATGGAACAGCACCTCATCGTAGCACTCGCCGTCGATGCACTGGCCGCTAAGCTTGAGATCGGTGACGTTCTGGTGCGGTACCCGGTCGCAGGCTCCTTTACAGCCGCCGTCGTTATCATTCCACTGAACCTGAATTCCCGCGCGCTGCAGGATATCCAGCACGCCTTCCTGATGGTGCGCCAGCTCTTCATCATAGTGGGCGCGCGGCATATTAGAGAACATGCACGGTACAGAAACCGCGGTCGCGGTGCCGCAGGACGTGGTGTCGGGGAAATAGATAACATTATCCTGTTTCAGGCGCGGGTTGGTCTCGCGGGCGTAGCCGTTCAGGGAAAAGTTTGCCGCCCTTGAGGTTTCGCCTAACACCACGATAGTCAGGTTTTTCCGCGGTCCGCTGCGCATCTCCGGCTTCTGAACCGCGTCTTCGCCAATTTTGACCAGCGGAAGATTATCCATCCTGTTATGCGCATACCAGGAGTTCACGGCCACAATGCTGTTTGACGGGCTCAGGGACTTAACCAGCTCTTTATTATTGCGAAACAGCGAGGCGTAATCTTTATAGAAAAATGCCGCGACCAGAATAATCAGTAGCGCTGAAACCACGATGCTCAACAGCCTTACCGCCACGCTGCGCCACAGGGTTGCCGGTTTGCGGATTTTAACCCACCAGGCCACGACCACCGCCAAAATGCCGGAGAGTCCCAGGATCAGGACCATTTTTCCGGAGAGTAGCGCAAAGCTTTCGGCGGGAGTGGTATCGAGAATATTGGTGATCATCGCCCGATCGATAACCACGCCAAAGGTCCAGATAAAATACTGGGCCGAGGCGCTAAGCAGAATAAACAGGCTGATAACGAGGCGGTCAAGCTTAAGAAATGACGCTAGCGTGGTGATGATATTCATCACGCTGATAGCCACTATCGGCATACTGAGGAACACCAGCCAGTTATGCAGGCCGTTGACCGGCAGCAGGGTAAACGCCTGGCGATAGAAAGCGATGTTCAGCGCCAGGCCAATATAGCAGGCGAACAGAATCAAATAGACCGTACGGTTAAGCATTGGCCGACGTAAAGAAAATAACGACATAGCGAAGTCCACATAAAGAGATGTTCGCTATGCTGCCCGTTTTTTTTTAAGACAACCTTAAGATTTTAAGCCTGCCTGTTTTTGTCGCGAGGATAAGGCCGCGTTGAGGATTAGCCTAAGGCCTGAATCGCTTTATCCAGCGCGCGGCGCAACAGCTGGCGATCGTGACGATAGGGCACATCGCTGGCGTCCAGCGGCGTCTGAATGACGACCCGATCCTTAACCCCTGCGATATCGGCTTTCGGGCCGACAACCAGCGCGTCAATCACCCGTTTACCAATCTGCTGCTCCATAATGGCGACCCTGTCCGCCAGCGTCAGGCTGGCTGCCGGGCTATGCTCTTTGCCAAGGTTATCGATAAACACCATTGGCGCGGGCGTGCGGCGCAGCGCCTTCGCCATCTCATCAAGCAGCAGAATCGGCATCAGGCTGGTATAGAAGCTGCCGGGGCCAATCAGGATTAAATCGGCTTCGGCGATGGCTTCTATCGCTTCACGGGTGGTGGGCACCGGCGGGGAGAGCATAAGCTCGCGCGGCACGCTGGCAAGCTGATCGATATTCACTTCACCGTAAACTTCGTGCCCTTCATGGTCGATGGCCATAAGATCGACCGGTTGTTCCGACATCGGGATCAGAAACGCGTCGACCTTAAGAAGATTCCTGATCAAATTGATCGCTTCAAGCGGACGTACGCTCAGGTGATCCAGCGCCTTAAGCATCAAATTGCCGAGGTTATGCCCGGAAAGCTCGCCGTTGCCGCTAAAACGGTACTCAAACATCGCCGAGGCCACGCTGGGTTCGGCGATGAGCTGATTAATACAGTTGCGCATATCGCCCCAGGCGATGCCGCCTTCCGCGCGACGAATGCGCCCCGTAGAGCCGCCGTTATCGGTCGTGGTGACGATGCCGGTGAGGCGTGAACCGAGCGAAGAGAGGGATGACATTACCCGGCCCAGCCCGTGCCCGCCGCCGAGTGCCACCACGCGATCCAGATCGGCGAAAGTGCGATTGCGCATAAAAATCCCTTATAACCATTTATCGGGCTCACAGTAACCGATCTACCCCTAAAAGACGATGGGCTGAATCTGACAAACTGACCGACATCAATGCAAAAGCGTGGTTTTTAGCTATTCTGTAGCGAAAATACGCGATCGTATCGATATATACATTATTATATAACGAAACTGGAAATGGCATAACCGTTATTAAAGCGCTACTATTCGGCGTAACCCACTAACACTCTAGCCTCTGTGCCTGTGTCGAAAGATATGGTGCTTTGGCCGTGACAACCTCGGTTGCCACCAGGGCGCGAAAAGAAATGACCGCGTCTCCCGTATTTGGAAAGGTGTCTATGGCTTCACAGCTTACCGATGCATTTGCGCGGAAGTTTTACTATCTGCGTTTATCAATTACCGACGTATGCAACTTTCGTTGCACCTACTGTCTCCCCGATGGCTATAAGCCCGGCGCCGTCACCAATAAAGGCTTTCTCAGCGTTGATGAAGTTCGCCGCGTGACGCGCGCGTTCTCCGCCCTGGGGACGGAAAAGGTGCGCCTGACCGGCGGCGAACCCTCGCTGCGTCGCGATTTTACCGACATCATCGCCGCGGTGCGGGAAAACCCTTCTATTCGCCAGATTGCGGTCACCACCAACGGCTACCGGCTGGCGCGCGACGTTGAAAGCTGGCGCGATGCCGGGCTGACGGCGATTAACGTCAGCGTGGATAGCCTCGATGCGCGTCAGTTTCACGCCATCACCGGCCAGGACAAGTTTCATCAGGTGATGGACGGCATCGATGCCGCATTTGCCGCTGGCTTCGAAAAAGTGAAGGTCAATACCGTGCTGATGCGCGACGTTAACCATCACCAGCTCGACACTTTTCTGGCGTGGATCCAGCCGCGCCGCATTCAGCTGCGTTTTATTGAATTGATGGAAACCGGCGAAGGCAGCGATCTGTTCCGCCGCCATCATATCTCGGGCATGGTGCTGCGCGATGAGCTGCTGCGTCGCGGCTGGATCCATCAGATCCGCCAGCGTAGCGACGGCCCGGCGCAGGTGTTTTGCCATCCGGATTATGCCGGGGAAATCGGTCTGATTATGCCTTATGAAAAAGACTTCTGCGCTACCTGTAACCGTCTGCGCGTCTCTTCCGTGGGTAAATTGCACCTGTGCCTGTTCGGCGAAGGCGGCGTCGATCTGCGCGATCTGCTCGCCGATGAGCAGCAGCAGCCGGCGCTGGAGGCGCGCATATCCGAGGCGTTAACGCACAAAAAACAGACCCACTTCCTGCATCAGGGCAACACCGGTATTACCCAGAACCTGTCCTATATTGGCGGATAATTCATTTTAAGGAGCGATCAGATGAGCCAGGCCAGCGCTGAGTTTATCCCGACCCGTATTGCTATTCTCACCGTCTCCAGCCGACGTGGCGAAGAGGACGACACCTCCGGACACTGGCTGCGCGACGCGGCTGAGGAGGCGGGGCACGTCATCGTCGATAAGGCGATTGTGAAAGAGAACCGCTACGCCATTCGCGCTCAGGTGTCGGCGTGGATTGCCGGCGATGAGGTGCAGGTGGTGCTGATTACCGGCGGCACCGGTTTTACCGACGGCGACCAGGCGCCGGAAGCGCTGCTGCCGCTGTTTGACCGCGAAGTGGAAGGTTTCGGCGAGGTGTTCCGCATGCTCTCCTTCGAAGAGATCGGTACCTCGACCCTGCAGTCCCGCGCCGTTGCCGGGGTGGCGAACCGCACGCTGATTTTTGCGATGCCCGGCTCAACCAAAGCCTGTCGTACCGCATGGGACAATATTATTGCGCCGCAGCTCGATGCGCGCACGCGCCCGTGCAACTTTATCTCTCATCTTAAGAAGTAATTTATGACGCAGCTGACCCATATTAACGCCGCCGGCGAAGCGCACATGGTCGATGTCTCAGGGAAAGCGGAGACGGTTCGCGAAGCGCGCGCCGAGGCCTATGTTGAAATGCAGGCTACGACGCTGGCGATGATTATCGACGGTAGCCATCACAAAGGCGATGTCTTTGCCACCGCGCGCATTGCCGGGATCCAGGCGGCAAAACGCACCTGGGAGCTGATTCCGCTTTGCCATCCGCTGATGCTGAGCAAAGTCGAAGTCAATCTGCAGGCGCAGCCCGAGCATAACCGGGTGCGTATCGAATCCCTGTGCCGTCTGACCGGGAAAACCGGCGTTGAGATGGAAGCCCTGACCGCCGCTTCCGTCGCCGCGCTGACGATTTACGATATGTGCAAAGCGGTGCAGAAAGATATGGTGATAGGTCCGGTGCGCCTGCTGGCGAAAAGCGGCGGCAAGTCCGGCGATTTCAGAGTGGAAGATAGCCATGATTAAGGTTCTTTTTTTTGCCCAGGTGCGCGAACTGCTCGGCACCGACTCCCTGACGCTCGATCCGCAAGGCCTGACCACGGTTGAAGCCGTTCGCCAGCAGCTGATCGCCCGAGGCGGCCGCTGGGCGCTGGCGCTGGAGGAGGGCAAGCTGCTGGCGGCGGTAAACCAGACGCTGACGACGTTTGATCACCCGCTGGCGGCCGGTGATGAAGTGGCGTTTTTCCCGCCGGTCACCGGGGGGTAACATGACGCAGACGCGTATTATTGTCAGCCATGACCGCTTTAAGGTCGGCGACGAATACCCCTGGCTGGCCGAGCGCGATGAAGACGGCGCGGTAGTGACGTTTACCGGCAAGGTCCGCAACCACAACCTTGGCGACAGCGTCAAAGCGCTGACCCTCGAACACTATCCGGGGATGACGGAAAAGTCGCTGGCGGAGATTGTGGAACAGGCGCGCGAGCGCTGGCCGCTGGGCCGGGTGACGGTGATTCACCGTATCGGCGAGATGTGGCCCGGGGAGGAGATTGTCTTTGTCGGCGTCACCAGCGCCCACCGCGGTAGCGCGTTTGCGGCGGGGGAGTTTATTATGGATTACCTGAAGACCCGCGCGCCGTTCTGGAAGCGGGAGGCGACGCCGGAAGGCGAGCGCTGGGTCGATGCGCGAGATAGCGACCGTGAAGCGGCAGAACGCTGGTAGTGTGGTACGCTTAGAAGATAAATTTCGTTAATCAGGAGACAGTCATGGATAGATATCCTCGTTCCGGGTCGATCGTACAGGGTCGCAGCGGACTTCAAACTTATATGGCGCAGGTGTACGGCTGGATGACGGTCGGGCTGCTGCTCACGGCGTTTATCGCGTGGTTTGCGGCCAACACCCCTGCGGTGATGATGTTTGTCTTTTCCAGCAAAATAACCTTTTTCGGCCTGATCATCGCCCAGCTGGGGCTGGTATTTGTGCTCTCCGGCATGGTGCAGCGGCTGAGCGCGGGAATGGCGACCACTCTGTTTATGCTCTATTCGGCGCTAACCGGGCTCACCTTATCCAGTATATTCCTCGTCTATACCTACTCATCGATCGCCAGTACCTTCGTGGTGGCAGGCGGGATGTTTGGCGTGATGAGCCTTTACGGCTATACCACTAAACGCGACCTGAGCGGCTTCGGCAATATGCTGTTTATGGCGCTTATCGGTATCCTGCTGGCGTCGCTGGTTAACTTCTGGCTGAAGAGCGAAGCGCTGATGTGGGCGGTGACCTACATCGGGGTGATCGTCTTCGTCGGCCTGACCGCCTATGACACCCAGAAGCTGAAAAACATCGGCGAGCAGATTGACGTTCGCGATGCGTCAACGCTGCGCAAATACTCGATTCTTGGGGCGCTGACGCTGTATCTGGACTTTATCAACCTGTTCCTGATGCTGCTGCGCATTTTCGGCAACCGTCGTTAACTCGTTCCCGGATGGCGGCGCGATGCGCCTTATCCGGGCTACCAGACCGCAGAAAACGATGAACCTGTAGCCCCGGTCAGCATCCGCGACCGGGGCTTTTTTGACTACTCGCCCGCCAGCTTGCGCTGGTTTTTCTCCCGCAGATGCTTCGCCCGGCTCTCCAGAATCAGGTAGCCGATGGTCGCCAGCAGCAGCGGCAGGAAGTAGTACAGGGCGCGATAGGCAAGCAGGGCGGCAATAATCGCGCCGCGCGAAATCTCTTCCCCGGAAAGCATGGCGATAAATACCGCCTCAAGCACGCCAATGCCTGCCGGAATATGCACGATAACCCCCGCAATGCTGCTGACCAGCAGCACGCCGAGCACGAGAAAATAGTCCACCTGCGGGCCCAGCAGCAGCCAGATAATCGCCCCCATCGCCATCCAGTTCAGGCTGGAAACCGCCATCTGCAATAACGCGAAGCGCCAGGACGGCAGAACCAGCCGCTGGCCTTTTATCGTCAGATGGCGCTTTTTAGCAAAGGCGCAGGCCCACAGGTAAAACGCGGAAATCAGCAGTAAAACGACGCCCAGAATTTGCAGCGACGACTGGCTGATATACCAGCGCTCGGGCACCTTCACCATGCCGGAGCTAAAAATAATGCCGCCGAGCAGAATATAGCCCAGCCAGTTGGTGGTAATGCTCAGGGAGAAGATACGGGTAATGGTTGCGCCGCTCAGGCCGAGGCGCGAGTAGAGCCGATAGCGCATACCAATCCCACCCACCCAGGTGCTGAGCGTCAGGTTAAAGGCGTAGCAGATAAACGACACCAGCATCACCTGGCGTTTAGCCAGCTTGTGGCCGCAGTAAGCGCGCCCCAGCAGGTCGTAGCAGCCATAGATCAGGTAGCTGGCGATAACCAACCCGATGGCGCTGAGCAGCGCCGTACGGTTGTAATCGCGAATGACCTTCCACACGTCCTGCCAGTCGATTTTTTGCGCATAGACCACCAGCAGAACGACGACGGCGATAAAAAAGAGCACCGTCAGGATTTTTTTCGCCATCCGCCAGCGAGGGTGAGATTTCGCCATCAGGATTTCACCTCCTGGTTTTCCGGGTCCACGCGGTCCTGGGTTTCTATTTCTGGCTGTACCGGGGGCTGAACCCGCGACAGCAGCGGCGTATGGGCCGGTAGCCATCCGACCCAGGCAGGGAAGTGGCGCAGGAAGTGGAACGCCAGCACGCTAATGCCGAGCCGCCACCAGGTTCGTTTCGACAAAATGCGCTTATCGACCTCGCGGCAGTCGTTAAGGATTAAGCCATTGAGATTATCGCGCAGCGTCTGGTTAAACTCGCGGTCGTGAATCACCAGGTTGGCTTCCAGATTCAGCGACAGGCTCAGGGGGTCGAGGTTGCTGGAGCCCACAGTGGCCCAGTGATCGTCCGCCAGCGCCACTTTGCCGTGCAGCGGACGGCGGCGATATTCGAAAATCTGCACGCCGCCTTTTACCAGATAGTGGTAGAGCAGGCGCGCGCCGAATTTGACAATCGGAATATCCGGCTCACCCTGAACGATGAGCTTAACGCGCACCCCGCGGCGGGCAGCGTTGCGCATAGCGTGCAGCAGCCGATAGCCGGGGAAAAAGTAGGCGTTAGCGATAATCACTTCCCGGCGGGCGCTGGTCAGCATCTTCAGATAGTGACGCTCAATATCATCGCGATGATCCTGATTATCCCGCCAGATAAACAGCGCCTGCGCTTCGCCGGGGTTGCGGTTGATTTCAGGCTTATGCCGACGCCGCTGCCACCAGCGTCGGGTCGCTTCGCTGGTGGGGAGGTTTTCGAGTTCAAATTGCAGAATATCGAGCACCACCGGCCCTTCGACCTGTACGGCGTAATCCTGTTTGGCCTCCGGACCGTAATCGGTCATGTGCTCGGCGGAGTAGTTAATGCCGCCGACAAAGGCGGTAACGTCGTCGATCACCACGATTTTGCGATGCATACGGCGAAATAAATTAGTGCGCATGCCGAGCAGGCGCGGGCGCGGATCGTAATAGCGAAAAATCACGCCAGCCGACGTCAGCTCGCCCACAAAGCTTTCGCTTAAATCCGGCGAGCCGTAGCCGTCCAGTAAGACCTCGACGCGCACGCCGCGCTGGGCCGCTTTTAACAGAACGGCATGGAGCTGTTTGCCGACGTCATCTTCAAACCAGATAAAAGACTCAAGGATCACCCGCTGCTGCGCGCGGCCGATGGCGGCAAACAGGGCCGGATAATAGTTATCGCCATTTTCTAATAGCCGAATGCGGTTTCCTTCCTGCCAGCTGCATTTCACAGATGTATCTCCACGCTAAGCGGTGCATGATCGGACAGATGACGCCACTGTTTTAACGCCAGCGCTCTGGGCTGGCTGGCGTGGGCGTTTTTTACGTAGATGCGGTCAAGTCGCAGCAGCGGAAAGCTGACCGGGAAAGTGCGCGCCGGGCGCCCTCTGGCGCGGGTAAAAATCTCCTCCAGCCCGGCCTGGGCTTTAAGCTGGCGGTTCGCCTGCTGCCGCCAGTCGTTAAAATCACCGGCTACCACCACCGGTTCGCCCGCGGGTAAACCGTTCACCCAGTCTGCCAGCATCGTCAGCTGGGCCTGACGTTGATGAGCGCGCAGTCCCAGGTGCACGCAGAATAAATGGATAGCGATGCCGCTTTCCGGCGGGACGATGCGGCAGTAGAGCAGGCCGCGCTTTTCGCTGTTGCCGACCGAAACATCGAGATTTTGATAATGTTCGATGGGGAAGCGGGAGAGGACCGCGTTGCCGTGATGCCCTTCCGGGTAAACGGCGTTGCGGCCGTAGGCATAATCGCTCCACATGGTATCGGCCAGAAACTCATAGTGGGTGGTATCCGGCCAGTTTTCGATATGCAGCGGATGAATTTCGTGCGCCCCCATTACCTCCTGCAGGCAAACAATGTCGGCGCTGACGCTGCGCACCGCTTCGCGTAATTCGGGCAAAATAAAGCGGCGATTGAACGCAGTAAACCCTTTATGGGTGTTAATTGTCAGCACGTTTAACGAAAATCGCGGCATTTGTTTGTCCTTATTTCTCTGGGCAATGTCACTTTCCTGTAGGAAATAGTGTAGTAGAGGTCACAAAAAGATGCGGTGATACGGAATTTTCCGTAAAGTGCGGTACTCTGAGTAGCAGAGAAAAATCCTTCAGGAGAGAAGCCATGAAGTGGCAACAACGTGTACGCGTCGCAACGGGTCTTAGTTGCTGGCAGATTATGTTGCATCTACTGGTCGTGGCAGTACTGGTGATGGGTTGGATGAGCGGCGCGCTGGTGCGCGTCGGATTAGGTTTGTGCGTGCTGTACGGCGTCACGTTAGTGTCGATGCTGTTTTTGCAGCGCCATCACGATGAGCGCTGGCGCGACGTCGGTGATTTCCTTGAGGAACTCACCACCACCTGGTACTTCGGCACCGCGGTGATCGTGCTGTGGCTGCTGTCGCGCGTGCTGCACAATAACCTGCTGCTGGCCCTCGCCGGGCTGGCAATACTGGCCGGTCCGGCGGTGGTTTCACTGCTGGCAAAAGATAAAAACAGATACGCTAAATCGTTCGGGCTACAACAAGGCGGCAACGCAGCGAATCCCCAGAAGCATAGATAACTATGTGACTGGGGGGAGCAAGGCGAGCCAGCACAGTTGTGGCTTGAACGATGACGAGTATTACGCGATCTTTCTTCGGAACATCGCATACGCCGCCGAGCCGGTGGTGGCCGCTATGACCAGTAGCGGCCACAAACTTCCCCACACGATTTCCAGACTCGCATCCTTCAAATAGATCTGCTTGGTGATATCGGTGAAATGACGAATCGGGTTCACCCACGTCAGGTTTTGTAGCCATACCGGCATATTTTCCACCGGCGAAACGTAGCCGGAGAGTAAAATCGCCGGCATCATAAAGACGAATACGCCGATAAACGCCTGCTGCTGCGTGGAGCACAGCGACGAAATCAGCAGTCCGAATCCTACCAGCGACAGACCGTAAACGATCATCGTGAAGTAAAACAGCAGCAGTGAGCCAGCGAAGGGAATCTGATAGGCCCAGATACCGATCCCCAGCACGATGGTCGCCTGCAGGGTGGCGACAATCAGCGCCGGGACCGCTTTACCGATAAAGATCTGCCAGGTTGCCAGCGGCGAGACCAGCAGCTGGTCGAGCGTCCCCTGTTCGCGCTCGCGGGCAACGGAGAGCGAGGTGACGATCATTACGCCGATGGTGGTGATCATGGCGATCAGCGACGGCACCACGAACCATTTGTAATCGAGATTCGGGTTATACCAGTTGCGTACCACCAGCTCGCTATTGTTCGGTTTGGCTTTGCCTTCCAGCAGGTCCTGCTGATAGCTTTTGACGATCTGCTGGAGGTAGTTGGCGGCAATTTGCGCGCTGTTGGAGTTGCGCCCGTCCAGCAGCAGCTGGAGCGGGGCGGTCTGGTTGGTGTCGAGGTTGCGCGAAAAATCCGCCGGGAAACGCACGACCAATAGCGCTTTTTGTTCATCGATGGTCGGTCTTATTTCCTGAGGGCTTTTCAGTAACAGCACGTGGGTGAAGGCTTTGGCGCGGGCAAAGCGCTGGGTCAGCTCCACGGCGTGCTTGCCGTTGTCTTCGTTATAGATGGCGATGGTGGCGTTCGTTACCTCCAGCGTGGCGGCAAAGGGGAACAGCAGCACCTGAATGAGCACCGGCATAATCAAAATCGCCCGCGTCTGCGGTTCACGCAACAGCGACTGTAGCTCTTTGCGGATTAACGTCCATAAGCGATGGAACATCTTATATTCTCTCTTTATACTGCTTTGTATTCCCGGACTGCGCTTATCCTGGCTACCCAATCTGGCAGAAACGGTAGCCCGGGTAAGACGTTAGCCGCAACCCGGGGGCACGCAGGCAAATTAATCCAGACGCCGTTTGGTTTTCAGCCACGTCAGGCCGATAAACATCACCGCCGAGGCGATTAAAAACATCACGTTCACCAGCAGCACCACCGGGATGTTGCCCGCCAGAAACAGGCTTTGCAGGGTGCTGACAAAATAGCGCGCCGGGATCACGTAGGTCACCGCGCGGATTATCGCCGGCATGCTGTCTATCTGAAAAATAAACCCGGACAGCATAATTGAAGGCAGGAATGCGGCATTCAGCGCCACCTGCGCGGCGTTAAACTGGTTGCGGGTAATGGTGGAAATCAGCAGCCCCATTCCCAAGGTGCTCAGCAAAAACAGGCTGGTGATAAAAAACAGAATCACCAGCGAACCGCGAAAGGGCACGCCGAGAATAAACACCGCCACCAGCATACACAGCAGCATCGCCAGCATGCCGAGGAAATAGTAGGGGATCAGCTTGCACAGCAGCAGCTCGGCGCGCGTAATCTCGGTCGACAGCAGCGCCTCCATGGTGCCGCGCTCCCACTCGCGGGCCACCACCAGCGAGGTCAGGATCGCGCCGACTACCGTCATAATGATGGTAATCGCGCCGGGGATAATAAAATGCTGGCTGATCGCGGCCGGGTTAAACCAGTAGCGCGTCTGCACGTCGATTAGCGGCTCGAAGGTTTCGCCGCGATCTTCCGCCCGCTGCTGCTGCCAGATTTGCCAGATGCCTTCGACGTAGCCCTGAGCGAAGTTAGCGGTATTCGGTTCGCTGCCGTCGGTGATGAGCTGGATCGGCGCATCGTCGCCGGGGCGGGCCATCTTCTGGTCGAAGTCCACCGGCAGGGTTACCAGGGCGCGAATGCGTCCCGCCTGCATCATCTGCACCAGTTCCTGGCGGTTATCGCTGATGGTGGCGTCGATATAAGGGGAGCCGGTCATGGTATGGACAAAATCTAGCGCCTCTTCGCTCTGCTGCTCCAGCAGCACGCCCACCCGCAGCTTGCTGGAGTCGAGGTTAATCCCGTAGCCAAAGATAAACAGCAGCAGCAGGGGGATGACCACCGCAATCAGCCAGCTGCTGGGGTCGCGGACAATCTGCCGCGTCTCTTTCACGCACAGGGCGCGTACGCGCCGCCACGATAGCAGTTTACCGCTCACCGGCGTTCTCCTTATCCCAGTCGTGAATGAGGGTGATAAACGCCTGCTCCATCGTCGGGTCAGGCTGTTCATCATCCGCCGCCAGCGCCTTCAGATCGTCCGGCGTGCCGCTGGCGATCAGTTTGCCGCGATAGACCAGGCCGATACGATCGCAATACTCCGCTTCATCCATAAAGTGGGTGGTGACCATCACCGTCACGCCTTTATCCACCATACTGTTGATATGCAGCCAGAATTCGCGGCGGGTGAGGGGATCGACCCCGGAAGTGGGTTCATCAAGAAACAGGATATCCGGTTCGTGCATCAGCGAGCAGGCCAGCGCCAGGCGCTGTTTATAGCCGAGCGGCAGATCGTCGGCGGCCTGCCGGGCGATGCTTTTCAGGCCAAACGCCTCGCTCATGCTGGCGATTTTGTCGTTCTGCGCCCGTCCGCGCAGGCCGTAGACGCCGGAGAAGAAGCGCAGGTTCTGCTCAACGGAAAGGTTGCCGTAGAGCGAGAACTTCTGCGCCATATAGCCCAGATGCTGACGCGCCTTGCCGGAGCTGACTTTCAGGTCCATGCCCAGCACCAGCGCTTTCCCGGAGGTGGGGACCAGCAGGCCGCACATCATCTTAAACGTCGTGGACTTTCCCGCGCCGTTAGGCCCGAGGAGGCCGAAAATCTCCCCGCGTTTGACCTGAAAATCAACGTGGTCGGTGGCGGCAAAATCGCCGAATTTCTTGGTCAGGGTCTGCGCCTCAATCACCGTGTCCTCATGGGAGCCTTCCACGGTGTGGATAATGTTGCCCAGCGGCGATTCGGCAGTACCGGCGCCGCCCAGCAGGTCGATAAAGGCATCCTCGAAGCGCGGCGCGGTTTCGGCGACCTCCAGCGGCGGCATATCGCCAGCCTTCTGTACATCGCTGATGCTGGCCTCTTTTTTAAGGATCAGGCGTACCGATTTACCCTGAATCACGCCATCGCTGACCTGCGGTAGCTTCAGCGTACGCTGGAGGAGGCGGCGGTTATTCTCCCGGGCGCTGGAAACCAAAAAGCTGCGTCCGGCCATGGTCTGCGTCAGCTCTTTTGGCGCCCCCTGGTAGAGCAGCTGGCCCTCGTTCATCAACAGAACGTCCCGGCACTGCTCGGCCTCATCAAGATAAGAGGTGCTCCAGAGGATCAGCATTCCGTCGCCCGCCAGTTCGTGCACCATCTGCCACAGTTCGCGGCGGGAGATAGGGTCGACGCCGACGCCGGGTTCGTCCAGCAGCAGGACTCTCGGTTCGCCGACGAGGGTGCAGGCCAGGCCAAGTTTCTGCTTCATGCCGCCGGAAAGCTTGCCCGCCAGCCGGCCGGTAAAGGGGCCGAGGGAGGTAAACTCCAGCAGCCTGGCGAAGGTTTTTTCCCGCGCCTCGCCGGTCACGCTGCGCAGATCGGCGTAGAGCGTCAGGTTTTCCATCACCGTCAGATCTTCATACAGGCCGAATTTCTGCGGCATATAGCCGAGCACCGCATGCAGGGCGCTATCGTCGGCAATCGGGTCGAAGCCGATCACTTTTGCGCTGCCTGCGTCGGGCTTCAGCAGCCCGGCGAGCATGCGCATCAGGGTGGTTTTTCCGGCGCCATCCGGGCCCACCAGACCGGTCACATAGCCGGAGTGAATGGTGCAGTCCAGCGGCGCGACGGCCGGGCGATCCATGCCGGCAAAGCGCCGGGTCAGGCCGCTCAGCGTAATCACGTCCTCGCTCATTGGCCGTTTCCGTGACTGAAGGTGACGGTGACCGGCATCCCCTGGCGCAGCGCGTCGTCGGCATCAGTGACCACAATACGCAGGCGATAAACCAGATCGGTGCGCAGGTCCGGCGTTTCCACGGTTTTCGGCGTGAATTCAGCGGTAGGGGAGACGAAGCCGATTTTGCCGCGGTAGGGTTTATCCGGGCGACTATCGGTGTAAAGCAGCACTTCGCGACCCGGCTGGGCCTGACCGAGGTTTTTTTCATCGATATAGGCGCGCACCCACACCGGATGGGTTAACGATAACGTCATCACCGTGCCGCCAGCGCTGAGCATGCTGCCCGGCTCGACGGCGCGGGTCATCAGCGTCCCGTCGGACGGTGAGGTCAGCGTGGTATCGTGCAGATCCAACTTCGCCTGCGCCAGCGCGGCCTGCGCCTGTTCAAGGCTGGCTTTGGCCTGGGCGATTTCCTGCGGACGATTACCGGCGCGGTACTGGCGCAGCTTATCCTGCGCGGACTTCAGCGTCGCCTGGGCCTGATCGCGCGATGAGCGGGCGTTTTCCAGGTCGTTAGCGGAGATGGCGCTGCTTTTGCGCAGCCCCAGCTGGCGCTGGTAAAAATTCTGCGCATAGTCGTAAGCGGCCTGCGCCTGGTTGACCGCGGCGGCGGCCTGGGCGATCTCTTCCGAGCGATACCCCGCCATCATCAGGTCGTACTGCGCCTGGGCGGTGGAAACGTTGGCCTGAGCCTGCTGCAGGGCATTCTCGTAGGGCGCGCGGTCCAGCTCGCCCAGGGTCTGCCCGGCTTTAATCGCATCGCCCTCGTCGACGCTGAGCGACGCCAGCCGCCCGCCCACGCGGAAGCTGAGGTTGACGGTACGAATATCCACGTTGCCATACAGCGTGAGCGCTTTCTGCTGGCTGCTCTGGTACCACCACCAGCCTCCGCCAATGACAGCGGCCAGCAGGAGAAGCAGCACAACGACGATGAGCGGTTTTTTCATGACTCCAGACTCCTTTGCGATAATCCTTCCAGAACGAAATCAATATGGCAGGTGATAACCTCAATAATTTGCGCGGTTTTGTTCCGATCGAACTCAGCCCAGCCCGCGCGGCGCAGCACCGTTTCCCGACCAAGGCGAAAAGCGAGAACTTCGCCCAGCAGCGCGTGGGTGTGGAGGACCATTTCCGTGCTGTCAGCGTTAAGGCCGGTATAGGCGGCGATTAAGCGGGTCAGGTAGCAGTGTAGCGGAGCAATCACCTGATCGTGGATGAGCCGGTAGGCCGGCGTTGGCGACAGCTGCTCGCGGGAGATAAATTTGCTCAAATTGACGGTGTCGTCCTGGGTCAGCAGCAAAATCAGATTCTGGCAGGCGCCCAGTATCAGGGTGCGCATGGCGGCTTTATCCGGAACAGGCTCAGCGCACAGCGCTTCCGCCGCCTGCGCGTGGGGGCGGAAATTGTGCTCGATAAAATCGGCAATCCACTGGGCGCAGGCGAGATAGAGATCGTCCTTGGAACCAAAATAGTAGGTAATGGCGGCGATATTCTGCCCGGCCTGGGCGGCAATATCGCGGGTTGTGGCGTGCAGGCCGTATTCGCCAAACTGGGCGATTGCGGCGGCGATAAGCTGGCTTTTCGCCTGCTCGCCCTTACTGGTCGTAGGAGTGGTTGTCATCGCGCGAGAAAAGTTAATCAATCGATTGATTAACTCTAGGCGCAGGTTGGCGGTTTGTCCACCGTTTGCTGCTAGATATGAAATCCTTCGCGACTCAGCTCTTCGGCAACCCAGGCAAAGAAGATCTTCACTTTCTCTTTTTGTTCATTCGGGTGCGGTAAAACGAAGTGATGCGCGTTAACCGGCATGCTGACGTCGCGGGTAAAGACGGGTTCCAGGTGGCGTTGGCTCACGCTCTGCCCGGCCAGCAAATTACTCTCAAGAATAATCCCCATCCCCATCCGGGCAGCCTCAATACTCATATAGGAGCGGTCAAAATTAAAAATAAAGTTTTTATTCCAGCCGCGAACCTTATGCCACGACAGCCAGTTGCTCCAGCCGATCAGCGTGCTATCGGAATGAATAAGGTCGCAGGCCAGCAGGTCTTCAATGGACTGAACGTCGCGGCCGGCTAAATAAGTCGATGAGCTAAAGGGGAGCACGCGTTCATTTTTTATGGTCTTGACCACCAGGGTTGGCCACTGTGAGAGCCCGTGGCGAATATCGATATCAATATTATCGCGGGAGAACTGGATGCTTTCATAAGAGCAGGTCAGGCTAATTTTAAGCTCCGGCCAGGCCTGGCGAAATTTATTCAGACGGGGCATCAGCCACAATAATCCAAAGCTCGGCGCGGAATGAATCCGTAAATAATCCTGGTGGATATCATTAATCACCTGGTTAGTGGCCTGACCAATAATATTTAACGCCCCGGAAACCTCTTTAAGGTATTTTTCGCCAATTGTGGTTAATACCATCCCTTTACTGCTACGGGAAAATATCTTTTTTCCCAGATACTGTTCCAGGCTGGCTATCTGATGACTTACCGCGGAGGCCGTAATATTAAGATTCTCTGCCGCCAGGTTCAGGCTGCCGGTATCAGCCACTTCAATAAAGGCCTGGATATTACGTAAGGATGGCATCGGCAAGCTTTTATTCTGCAGCGGCTGGTTCATGATTTCCTCCGGCGGGGGGAATAACGCAAGGCGTTTTTTTTACTCAGAGAGAAGGACGTCCAGCCGTTATCCCAGAAAATGATGGTCAGCATAGCACAGCCGGAAAATAAGTGATGGCGCAATCCGTGATGAAGTTAACAGTTTTAAATGCACAACGCTCGAAAAAAAAAATTGACAGGAATTTGAGTGCAGTCACGAAGCAAATTTTTCTCACGCGCAATTGAGCTTTTTTGAATACCCTTTCTTTTTGGGATTGTTATATTGCAACTACAGGCCTGATAACAGGGCGCGATGCGGTAAGGGTCGCGACAAAAACATAAAAAAATAAAGAGGATACCCTATGTCACGTATAGATACTGTTGTCTGTACTGACGCCAGAAAAACAAAATATCGTTTCGTGGTTTTGACGATGATTTTCCTGGTGTATGCCATAAATTACGCCGACAGAACGAATATCGGCGCGGTACTGCCGTTCATTATTGACGAGTTTCATATCAACAACTTTGAGGCCGGGGCCATCGCCAGCATGTTTTTCCTCGGCTATGCGGTAAGCCAGATCCCGGCCGGTTTTTTTATTGCCAGACGCGGCACCCGGGGACTGGTCTCGCTGTCTATTTTCGGCTTTTCCGCTTTTACCTGGCTGATGGGCACCGTGAGCTCGGTATTTGGCCTGAAGATGGTGCGACTGGGGCTGGGGCTTAGCGAAGGGCCGTGCCCGGTGGGGCTGGCTTCAACCATTAATAACTGGTTCCCGCCGAAAGAGAAGGCCACGGCAACGGGCGTCTACATCGCCGCCACCATGTTTGCGCCGATAATCGTACCGCCGCTGGCGGTGTGGATCGCGGTTACCTGGGGCTGGCGATGGGTCTTTTTCTCCTTTGCGATACCGGGGATTGTGGCGGCGGTCGCGTGGTACCTGTTGGTTAAGTCAACGCCCGCGGAAAGCGGATTTGTTTCGCAACGCGAACTGGAAGAGATTAATGCCGGGCGTGAAACCGATAAAAACGCCGTCCGCGAAAATATATTAATTGCCGACCGCTTCACCTGGCTGGATAAAATTATTCGGGTGAAAAAGATGGCGCCTATCGATACGGCGAAAGGATTATTTACCTCGAAAAATATTCTTGGTGACTGTCTGGCCTATTTTATGATGGTCAGCGTGCTGTACGGGTTATTAACGTGGATCCCGCTGTATTTAGTGAAAGAGCGCGGTTTTGACGTGATGAGTATGGGCTTCGTGGCGAGTATGCCGTGCATCGGCGGCTTTATTGGCGCGATTGGCGGAGGCTGGATCTCGGATAAAGTGTTAGGCCGCCGGCGTAAACCCACCATGATGTTCACCGCGATTTCAACCGTGGTCATGATGCTCATTATGCTGAACATTCCAGCAAGCACCTGGGCGGTATGTATTGGATTATTCTTTGTCGGTTTTTGTTTGAATATTGGCTGGCCGGCTTTTACCGCCTACGGAATGGCCGTTTCGGACAGTAAAACCTATCCGATTGCCTCTTCTATTATTAATAGCGGCGGCAACCTTGGCGGCTTTGTCGCCCCGATGGCCGCCGGTTTTTTACTTGATCAGACCGGCAGCTTTAATTCTGTATTCACCTATTTTGGTATCTGCGCCGCAATAGGTCTGGTGGTGATTCTTTTCCTCGATGAGCCACAATAACGGCAATATTTCTGTTAATTAATATGACGTCATGTCATGGAGTGAAAATATGTTATTAAAAGATAAAGTCGCCATTATTACTGGCGCGGCCTCCGCACGCGGTTTGGGTTTTGCCACCGCCAAATTATTTGCCGAGAACGGCGCCAGCGTGGTCATTATCGACCTCAATGGCGAAGCCAGCAAAGCCGCAGCGGCGGCCCTGGGCGAAGGCCATCTTGGTCTGGCAGCGAACGTCGCCGATGAAGTTCAGGTGCAGGCCGCAATCGAACAGATTCTGGCGAAATATGGCCGGGTCGATGTGCTGGTGAATAACGCCGGCATTACCCAGCCGCTGAAGCTGATGGAAATTAAGCGCGCCAACTATGACGCTGTGCTGGACGTCAGCCTGCGCGGCACGCTGCTGATGTCGCAGGCGGTTATTCCGGCGATGCGGGCGCAAAAATCGGGCAGCATTGTCTGTATCTCTTCGGTTTCCGCCCAGCGCGGCGGCGGTATCTTCGGCGGCCCGCACTACAGCGCGGCAAAAGCCGGTGTGCTCGGCCTGGCGCGGGCGATGGCGCGCGAGCTTGGCCCGGATAACGTCCGCGTAAACTGCATCACGCCCGGGCTGATTCAGACCGATATTACCGCCGGCAAGCTGACCGACGACATGACGGCCAATATCCTCGCCGGGATCCCGATGAACCGTCTGGGCGATGCGGTGGATATCGCGCGTGCCGCCCTGTTCCTCGGCAGCGATCTCTCTTCCTACTCGACCGGTATCACCCTGGACGTGAACGGCGGCATGTTAATCCACTAAGCGAGGCAATCAGATGAAGATGACAGAAACACAACAAGTTGCCGCGGCGGCGTGGCGTATCCGTCGCTATGCCCTGCAAATGGGCGAAGTCCAGGGGCAGGGCTATATCGGCCAGGCATTAGGCTATGCGGATGTGCTGGCCACCGCCTTCAGCCACGCGATGCGCTACCGTCCGGAAGATCCGCAGTGGGAAGGGCGTGACCGTTTTCTGCTCTCTCACGGTCATTACGCCATCGCCTATTATGCGGCGCTGCTGGAAGCGGGAATTATCCCGGAAGAGGAGCTGGAGACCTACGGTTCCGACGACAGCCGCCTGCCGATGTCGGGCATGGCGACCTATACGCCTGGAATGGAGATGTCCGGCGGCTCGCTGGGGCAGGGGCTCTCCATCGCCGTCGGGATGGCGCTCGGTCTGAAGAAGAAGGGCAGCGCATCCTGGGTTCTTAACTCTATGTCGGATGGGGAGCTGGACGAAGGTTCAACCTGGGAAGCGGCGATGTCGGCCGCCCACTACGGCCTGACTAACCTGATTAACCTCGTTGACGTGAACAAACAGCAGGCGGACGGCGATTCGCGCAAAATTCTCGGCTTTGAGCCGCTGCATGAAAAATGGGCCGCCTTCGGCTGGTACGTGCAGCGCGTGGACGGTAACGATCTGGCGGCGGTGGTGGCCGCCTTTGATAACGCGAAAAATCATGCGGGCAACCAGCCGCGGGTCATTTTATGCGACACGCTGATGGGCAAAGGGGTGCCGTTCCTTGAAACCCGCGATAAGAACCATTTTATCCGCGTCGATGCCGACGAATGGCAAAAAGCGATTGCGGTGCTGGACGCCAACAAACCGGAAGGAGTGCTGTAATGAGCCAGAGTAAACCACGCTTAAAAACGTCGGCGATGATCGCCTCCATTGCTGATGAAGGTCAGGCGACCGTTTCCGCGCCGTTTGGCGTCGCGCTCTCGAAGCTGGCGGCCCAGCGTCCGGAAATCGTCGGTATGACCGCGGACCTGTCAAAGTATACCGATCTACATATTTTCGCCCAGGCCTTTCCGGATCGCTTCTTCCAGATGGGAATGGCGGAGCAGCTGCTGATGGGGGCCGCCGGGGGAATGGCGAAGGAGGGATTTATTCCCTTCGCCACCACCTATGCCGCTTTTGCCACCCGTCGCGCCTATGATTTTATCCATCAGGTGATTGCCGAAGAGCATCTGAACGTGAAGATCTGCGCGGCGCTGCCGGGCCTGACCACCGGCTACGGGCCGAGCCATCAGGCAACGGAAGATCTGGCGATTATGCGCGGTATTCCCGGCATGGTCATCGTCGATCCCTGCGATGCGCTGGAGATAGAGCAGGCGGTACCGGCGATTGCCGACCACGACGGTCCGGTCTATATGCGTCTATTGCGCGGTAAGGTGCCGCTGGTGCTCGATAAATATGATTATCAGTTTGAGCTGGGCAAGGCGAAGCTGCTGGAGGACGGTAACGATGTACTGATTATCTCTTCCGGGCTGATGACCATGCGCGCCCTCGAGGCGGTTGAAAAACTGCGGGCCGATAATATCAGCGCGGCGGTGCTGCATGTCCCCACCATCAAACCGCTTGATGAAAAAACGATCGTTGCGCAGGCTTCGAAGCCCGGCCGTCTGGTGGTGACCGCGGAAAACCACACGTCGGTCGGCGGGCTGGGGGAGGCGGTTGCCGCGCTGCTGATGCGTAAAGGCGTACGCTGCGAGCTGGATACCGTCGGTTTGCCTGACGAATTCCTGCTGGCCGGCGCGCTTCCGACGCTGCACGACCGCTACGGCATCTCCACCGCGAAGATGGTCGAAAAAATTAAGTATCGCCTGCGTTAATCGCTTTCGCCGCCGCGTTCTGCGGCGGCGTTTTTCTGCTTTTGTTCGCGGTTTCCCCGTCGAGGCATTAAACGGGCTATTTCGGGGACGCCTGGCGCGAAGCGCCATCGCCGCTTCTCATCGACAGGACGGGGAGTAGTGGTTTGTTAGCCGGAGGATTCTTTTCGGCAGATTTTATGCGGTTCGTCACAAAATCTGCTAGACTGCGCAGCTTCATGGCATTGTGGTTTTTGCCATCTCTTTCGCAATAATCTCCCTGAAAACTACGCCTGTGACGGGCCGGGGCGGTTCGGAGTTGTTATGTCTTTTGATTCCCTTGGCCTGAATCCTGAAATCCTGCGCGCCGTCGCTGAGCAGGGCTACGTTGAGCCAACCCCAATTCAGCAGCAGGCTATCCCGGCAGTATTACAGGGGCGCGATCTGATGGCCAGCGCTCAGACCGGTACCGGCAAAACGGCGGGATTTACGCTGCCGCTGCTTCAGCATCTGATCCAACAGGAGCCGCATGCTAAAGGGCGTCGCCCGGTGCGTGCGCTGATCCTGACCCCAACGCGCGAGCTGGCGGCGCAAATTGGCGAGAACGTCCGGGATTACAGCAAATACCTCAACGTTCGCTCGCTGGTGGTGTTCGGCGGCGTGAGCATTAATCCGCAGATGATGAAGCTGCGCAGCGGCGTCGATATCCTGGTGGCAACGCCGGGTCGTCTGCTGGATCTTGAACATCAGAACGCCGTGAGCCTCGACAAAGTCGAAGTGCTGGTGCTGGACGAAGCCGACCGTATGCTGGATATGGGCTTTATTCACGATATTCGCCGGGTGCTGGCGAAGCTGCCGGCCAGACGTCAGAACCTGCTGTTCTCCGCAACCTTCTCCGATGACATTAAATCGCTGGCGGAAAAGCTGCTGCATAACCCGCTGGAGATCGAAGTCGCCCGCCGCAACACCGCCTCTGAGCAGGTGAGCCAGCTGGTGCATTTTGTCGATAAAAAGCGCAAACGCGAGCTGCTGTCGCAGATGATCGGTGAAGGTAACTGGCAGCAGGTGCTGGTCTTTACCCGCACCAAGCACGGCGCAAACCATCTGGCGGAACAGCTCAATAAAGACGGCATCCGCAGCGCCGCTATTCACGGCAACAAGAGCCAGGGCGCGCGTACCCGCGCATTGGCTGACTTTAAATCCGGCGGCATTCGCGTACTGGTGGCCACCGATATCGCCGCGCGCGGTCTGGATATTGAAGAGCTGCCGCACGTGGTGAACTACGAGCTGCCAAACGTACCGGAAGACTATGTGCACCGTATCGGTCGTACCGGGCGCGCCGCGGCAACGGGTGAAGCGCTGTCGCTGGTTTGCGTTGATGAACATAAACTGCTGCATGATATCGAACGCTTGCTGAAAAAAGAGATCCCGCGTATTGCCCTGGCGGGCTACGAGCCGGATCCATCGATTAAAGCCGAGCCGATTCAGAACGGTCGTCAGCAGCAGCGCGGCGGCGGTCGCGGTGGCCAGAGTCAGGGCCGCGGTGGCCAGGGGCAAGGTCGCGGTCAGCAGTCCGCTCCGCGTCGTACCGATGGCGAAGCGTCGAAAGCGCGAACTCAGGACGGTAAGCCTCCTCGCCGTCGTCGCCCGCGTAAACCCGCCGCGGCGGAGTAACACTATCCCGTCACTCCTGTGGCGAGTGTCGCAATCGCGCGGCTAAGCCACTGATGGGTTGTCCGGGTAAGACTCCTTACCCGGACGCGCTTCGCTCAGCATAACCTCGAGCGTGATTCCAGTTTGCTCAGAAAGACGTTCCTTCCGACGGCTAAAAAATGGCACAATAGTGGCTGTTTATACAGTATTCAGGTTTTCTCATGGCTTTGACCGCAGCGCTGAAAGCGCAAATCGCCGCCTGGTATAAGGCGCTTCAGGAACAAATCCCTGACTTTATTCCCCGTCCTCCGCAGCGGCAGATGATTGCCGATGTGGCGAAGACGCTCGCCGGGGAAGAGGGGCGACATCTGGCGATAGAAGCCCCGACCGGCGTCGGCAAAACCTTGTCATACCTGATTCCCGGCATCGCCATTGCCCGTGAAGAACAAAAAACGCTGGTGGTCAGTACCGCCAACGTTGCTCTGCAGGACCAAATCTACAGTAAAGACCTGCCGCTGCTGCGCAAAATCATTCCCGACCTGCGATTTACCGCCGCCTTTGGCCGCGGGCGCTACGTCTGCCCGCGTAACCTGGCCGCGCTTGCCAGCACCGAGCCAACGCAGCAGGATTTACTGGCCTTTCTTGATGACGAACTCACGCCTAACAACCAGGCGGAACAGAAGCTGTGCGCGACGCTGAAAGCGGACCTTGATAGCTACAAATGGGACGGCCTGCGCGATCATACCGATAAAAATGTGGATGATTCATTATGGAGCCGCCTGAGCACCGATAAAGCCAGCTGCCTGAACCGCAACTGCCACTATTATCGCGAATGTCCGTTTTTTGTCGCCCGCCGGGAAATCCAGGAAGCAGAAGTGGTGGTGGCGAACCATGCGCTGGTGATGGCGGCGATGGAAAGCGAAGCGGTGCTGCCGGAACCGAAGCATCTGCTGCTGGTGCTGGATGAAGGCCACCATCTTCCGGAGGTGGCCCGCGATGCGCTGGAAATGAGCGCGGAAATCACCGCCCCCTGGTACCGCCTGCAGCTGGATCTTTTTACGAAGCTGGTCGCGACCTGCATGGAGCAGTTTCGCCCTAAAACCACGCCGCCGCTGGCGAATCCCGAGCGTCTGAATGGGCATTGCGAGGAGCTCTATGAGCTTATCTCCTCCCTGAATAATATCCTCAATCTGTACATGCCGGCCGGGCAGGAGGCGGAGCACCGCTTCCCGATGGGGGAGCTGCCGCAGGAAGTGATGGAGATTTGCCAGCGGCTGGCGAAGCTCACCGAAACGCTGCGCGGTCTGGCGGAGCTGTTCCTTAACGATCTGGGCGAAAAAACCGGCAGTCACGACGTGGTGCGTTTGCACCGGGTTCTGCTGCAGATGAACCGAGCGCTGGGGATGTTTGAAAGCCAAAGTAAACTGTGGCGGCTGGCATCGCTGGCGCAGTCCTCTGGCGCGCCGGTGACCAAATGGGTCACCCGCGACCTGCGGGATGGCCAGATGCATATCTGGTTCCACTGCGTGGGGATCCGCGTCAGCGATCAGCTGGAGAGGCTGCTGTGGCGCAGCGTCCCGCATATCGTCGTTACCTCTGCGACGCTACGCTCGCTTAATAGCTTTTCGCGTCTGCAGGAGATGAGCGGGCTGAAAGAGAAAGCGGGAGACCGCTTTGTGGCGCTGGATTCGCCCTTTAATCACGTCGAACAGGGTAAAATCGTCATTCCGCAGATGCATTATGAACCTCTTATCGATAACGAAGAGCAGCATATTGCCGAGATGGCCGCCTATTTCCGGGAACAGGTTGAGAGCAAAAAGCATCTCGGCATGCTGGTACTCTTCGCCAGCGGAAGAGCGATGCAGCGGTTTCTCGAACAGGTTACCGATCTGCGCCTGCTGCTGCTGGTTCAGGGGGATAAGCCTCGCTACCGGCTGGTCGAGCTGCATCGTAAACGCGTTGAAGGCGGCGAGCGCAGCGTACTGGTTGGGCTGCAATCCTTCGCGGAAGGCCTGGATTTAAAAGGCGAACTGTTAAGCCAGGTGCATATCCACAAGATCGCTTTCCCGCCGATTGACAGCCCGGTGGTGATCACCGAAGGCGAATGGCTCAAAAGCCTCAACCGCTATCCGTTCGAAGTTCAGAGCCTGCCCAGCGCGTCATTCAACCTGATTCAACAGGTTGGCCGCCTGATCCGTAGCCATAGCTGCTGGGGAGAGGTGGTAATTTATGATAAACGCCTGTTGACCAAAAACTACGGTAAGCGTTTATTGAATGCATTACCCATATTTCCGATAGAGCAGCCAGCCGTCCCTGAGGTTATAGTAAAAACTAAAACAAAACAGACGCGTCGCAAACGGCGTTAGCGGTGCAATGTCGACGCGGTGAGACGCTCAGAGGAGCCTGCAATGGACTACAGCAAGATCGTTAAAGAAGTCGGGCGCGGAAAAAACCACGCTCGCGACCTGGACGTGGAAACGGCCCGCGCGCTCTACTCGCGGATGCTTAACGGCGAGGTGCCTGACCTTGAGCTCGGCGGCATTCTTATTGCCCTGCGCATCAAGGGCGAAGGTGAAGCGGAGATGAAGGGCTTCTATGAAGCGATGCAGGAGCACACCATTAAGCTGACGCCGCCGGTCGGCAAGCCGATGCCGATTGTGATCCCCAGCTATAACGGCGCGCGTAAACAGGCTAACCTGACGCCGCTGCTGGCCGTCCTGCTGCATAAGCTCGGCTTCCCGGTTATCGTTCACGGCGTGAGCCACGATCCCACCCGCGTGCTGACGGAAACCATTTTTGACCTGATGGGGATCCCGGCAACGCTTCACGCGGGCCAGGCACAGGCGCGGTTAGATAGTCACCAGCCGGTTTACGTTCCGGTCGGCGTATTTTGTCCGCCGCTGGAAAAACAGCTGGCGATGCGCTGGCGCATGGGCGTGCGTAACAGCGCACACACCCTGGCCAAGCTGGCGACGCCGTTTGCCGAAGATGCGGCGCTGCGCCTGTCGAGCGTTTCGCATCCTGAGTACGTCGGTCGGGTCGCGAAATTTTTTGCCGGGATCGGCGGCCGGGCGCTGCTGATGCACGGTACCGAAGGCGAGGTTTACGCTAACCCGCAGCGCTGCCCGCAGATTAGCCTGATTGATGAGACCGGTACGCGGGTGGTTAACGAGCGTCAGGATGGCGCCGCTGCGCAGGCAGTCGCTCTGCCGGAGTCAAAAGATCCCGAAGTGACCGCGCGCTGGATCGAGCGCTGTATGGTCGGGAGCGAACCGCTGCCGTCATCGTTGAAAATTCAGCTGGCCTGCTGTCTTTTAGCCACCGGCGTGGTCTTGTCTCTGGAGCAGGGGCTGGCGAAGGTGGCTGAGAGCTGGTAACCCTATCGCAGGATCGCAGGCAAAAAAAAGCCCGTCCAGTGGCATGGACGGGCAAGGCAAGGGTATTAAAGGATCTTACAGGGTTAAAACAGTGGCATTACAGGGTGTTGCTGTTGCTACAGGGATAACTGACGATTATTTATAGATAACCGCAGTACCGCTCAGTTTGTTGTTGCTGTTAGCGGAGGTAATGCTATAGCCGGTTGCACCAGCGGCCTCGGCTTTTTCAGCCAGTTTAGCTTCCAGTCCATCCAGCGTCGTCGCGCCTTCAGCGGAAACCACACCAATTTTGTTCATGCTCTCTGCCTGAGCCGATGTCACCGGCTGAGCGGCGAACGCGCCGAAAGACAGAGCGGAAAGGGCGATAGCGGCGGCAGCATATTTGATGTTTTTCATAGTTAATCTCTCGCAGGTTGTTCTGTATAGGGGACGATGTTCCGTCGATGTGATAAGTATCACGGTTTTTAGCGGGAGATAAAATCGAAGGAAATTAACAGTCTTCATCTAATTTTTTGAACGACTATTAATTTATTGAATATTAATAAATTATTTTAGCCGGCGGCGGCGAAACAGGTCGGGGCGACGAACGGGGGGCTGGAAGGGCACATTTTGCCACGCCGTTTGCCAAAAAACGTGCGCGAAAAGATAACGCGATGTGCGTAATGAACGGTAAATATTGGTCAGCGAAGCTGGCTATCCTTGGAGCCTCTGCGATTATATCCTGAAAATGTATTGTTATGTAAATCTTTCTCCTGTTGGCATTTTACGCAGTATTTCACCCCCGCCACCGCCCGTCGGCGCGCCTCAGGAATCGGCTCCCCGCATTCTTCACAAAATTTGTTGCTTTCCCCCGATGACAGTTCGTTTCGCGCCCGAGCTATCGCGTCGTTGATGGTGCTGTCGATCTGTTCCTGCACCGCGTCATCATTCGCCCAGCCTGATGCCATAGTTCACCTCGCTATCTCGCCTCTCTTTAGTATAGAGAATATGGGGATAAAAAATGACCAGACAAGGCTCAGATCTCTGACCATTCACGCAGCAGGTTATGGTAAAGATTAAGCAGAGACAGGACTTCGTCACTTTCGCCGTGGCGGCTTTTTAATTTCTGAATATTGCCATCCAGTTCAAACAGCATACTGCGGCGTTTATCGTCGCGGATCATTGACTGAACCCACAAGAACGAGGCGACGCGAACGCCAGAGGTCACCGGAGTGACGCAGTGCAGGCTGCTTGAAGGATAGAGCACCAGGTCCCCGGCAGGGAGCTTAACCGAATGCTGTCCGTAGGTATCGTTCACGACCAGCTCACCGCCTTCGTAGCTCTCCGGGGGGCTTAAAAAGAGCGTGGCGGAAAGATCGGTGCGCATCCAGCCTCCCTGCGCCTGGCTGCGTACCGCGCCGTCGACGTGGAAACCATAAGTTTCGCTCTGCTGATAACGATTAAACAGCGGGCTGGAAATCGCTTTCGGCAGAGCGGCGGCAAAAAACAGCGAACTGCGATTCAGCGCCGCCAGTACGTTGCCCTGAAGTTCGCCGTAAAGATTGCTGTGGGTATCAACCTGCTGGTTATTTTTGACCTGGGCGCCCAGATCGCCGGTCGTCACGCGCCCGTCGACCCATTCCGCCTGCTGCAGCTGAGCGATAAAATCGTCCACTTCCTGAGAGCTGAGAACGGCGGGAATATGATACATCATCGTTTTATCTCCGGAGAAAACGGGGCGCAGCCGCCCCGGTGTGGATCAGAAGTGCATATTGGCGGTGAGCACGAAGGTTCGCGGTTCACCCGGGTGATAACGGTAGCCGCTCTTGTTAATCGAGGCGACATAGTCGGTATCAAACAGGTTGTAGACGTTCAGCTGCAGGTCGAGATTACGGTTAATGCGATAGCCGACTTTGGCATCAGCCACCCAGTAGCCTTCGGTATAGGAAGGCGTGCCGACCGCACCGTCGCTGCCGCGATGCATGCTGCCGACGTATCGCGCGCCGGCGCCGACGGCGATCGCATCGGTGGCCTGATACTGGCTCCAGAGGGTAAACGCGTGCTCTGGCGTATACGGCAGCGCGCTGGTGCCATCCTGGGCGGTATTCGCGCCTTCACGAACGCTGGCGTGCTGTTGGGTATAGCCGCCAATCACCTGCCAGTCGGGCGTGATATTACCGGCCAGAGAGATCTCATAGCCTTCAACGCGCTTCTTACCGTACTGCGAATAGCTGCCGTCGTCGTTCTGCTCGACTTCGTTTTCAATATCGGTGCGGAAGAGGGCGGCGGTCAGCAGCAGGCGCTTATCCATCAGCTCCCACTTGGTGCCGACTTCGCTGGTTTTGGCCTTCTGCGGTTTAAAGTCGGTTCGGTTGGCGCTGCTGCCGGTGCCGCTTTGCGCGAGGGTGAAGTTGCTCCCTCCCGGCGGCTGCTGGGAGACGGCGTAGTTGACGTAGAGGTTGCCGTTATCGGTCAGGTGGTACAGCGCGCCAGCCTTCCAGTTAACCAGGTTACCGCTGGTTGAGGTATCGACGGTGGTGACGGGGGTATTTTTCGCGACTCCGGTCGGGCAGGCGATGGCGCCGCGTCCGGTACCGCCGCACAGGCTGGCGCTATCGTATTTGGTCTGGTAGTTATCCAGACGGATCCCGCCGTTAAGTTCGACGTCCTGGGTTATCTGCAGCGTATCGAAAGCATAGACGCCGAAGGTATCCGTCTGTCCGTTAGCGTTGGCGCCGCTGCGGTTCAGGCCGCCGATGGAGATATCGCTGTTCGGATGATAAATATTCACCGCCGGAGGCGTGAGCGGATATACCCCGTAGTTGGTCTGGGTTTCGCGGGTAAATTCCACACCGGTGCTGACGTCATGACCGATGGCCCCGGTATAGAACGTCGACGTCAGGTTAGTCTGGTTGGTCAGGATCTTGTTGCTGGTATCTTTGGTGTTCGCCAGGCGCGACCAGGTCCAGGTGCCGACATCGTTGGGGTTTGGCTGAGTGATGTTTGACGCGCCGCCCATCACCGCAGTCATCAGGTAATCCTGCTTCACGCGAGACCAGCGGGTGGTGTTTCGAATCGTCGTCGTGTCGCTCAGGTCGTGCTCGAAGCGCATCGTCACGGTATCGGTTGTGGAATCATCGTAGTCGGAGTCGGTGCCGTAGAAGTTGCTGGTGGCGACCTTGCCGGAGTGATTCAGCGCCGAGGTGCTGGCTCCAGGGGCGGAATAGCCCGGCAGACCGATGGTGGGAATGCCGCCGTCGGGCGTGTTGTGCTGGGTTACGTGCAGATAGTTAAGATACAGGCGGTTTTCGGTGCCGAGGCCAAATGCGGCCGATGGCGCGACGCCGTAACGCTCGTTTTTCACCTTGTCCCGGCCCGCATCGTGGGTTTTCTCGCCCATCAGATTCAGACGCACCGCGCTGGTTTCGCCAATGGCCTCGTTAATATCCAGGGTGCCGCGTCGGAACCAGGCGCTGCCCGCGCTGGCGGAGGCGTCGATGCCGGAATCGAGGCGCGGCTGTTTGCTGATCATATTGATTGAACCGGTCGGCGCGCTGCGTCCGTAGTCGGAGCCTGAAGGTCCCTTGATGACTTCGATCTGCTCGGTATTAAAAGTATCGCGGCTGACGCTGCCGATATCGCGGATGCCGTCGACGTAAATGCTGTTGGAAGTGTCGGCCCCGCGCATGTAAATCGCGTCGCCGGTCGTCGAGTTGCCGTTTTCGCCGGCAAAGAAAGCGCCGACGCCGGGAACGTTTTTCAGCGCGTCGGTGAGGTTAGTGACGCCCTGGTCCTTCATCACCTGCTCAGAGACCACGCTAACCGTCCGCGTCGTGTCGGCGATCGGGCGTGAAAATTTAGGATCGGCGGAGCGGGTCGGCGCGTACAGCGATGGCGTCTGCGCTTCGACCACCAGCGTTTCGCCGCTATTTTTTTCAGTGCTATCCGCGGCAAGCAGCTGGCCGGTCGGAGAAAGACTCAGGCATAAGCCGGTGAAGAGAGTGAGCGAGTGAAAACTGCTGAACGGCAAATTGTTATTTTTTTCCATATCAATAAGTGACTTATGATTTTAATTAGGCCATAACGACCGCAGACGAAGCGTTGCTTCGCCCCGACCACTGCAGGTGATTTTTTACAAAAGCAATGAGTTTGATAATGATTGTGATAATCATTATCAAACAACAGGCGAATTTCTATCACTCATTTATAAAAAAATAAATACATTTATTTACATTGGCTGCATTTTTTCTACATAAAGGCGCGCCGGGCAGGCGAGGTTGTCGCGGGAAATGGCATTCAGCTACCCGGCCTGGAAAACGGCGTTAGTACAGGCCGGGTGGGAGGGTTAGCGGGCGTCCGGACGAACGAGGTCAAAGCGCAGGCTTTCATCAATGCCATAATAGGCGCTGGGGCCTCCGGCGCGCAGAATCGGCTGGGCCCTGGCGGTCTGGTAAATTCCGTCTTCCAGCAGCGATTCATCGATATGCACCGCCACCACTTCGCCCAGCACCAGCCAGGTGTCAACCGCTCGTCCTTCTGCGGTTGTTAACTGGATGCATTGTGAAAGGCGACACTCGAAGTTTACCGGGCTTTCGGCGACCCGCGGCGCGCTGACGATGCGGCTGGGAGCGGCAGTCAGCCCGGCGCGGATGAATTCATCTTCATTATGGGGAAGGGTGGCGGAGGTTTCGTTCATCGCGACCGCCAGAGGCCGGGTGGCCAGATTCCAGACGAACTCTTTAGTCTCGGCGATATTCTGTACGCTATCTTTCCAGCCGCTGCTGGCAAAACCAATAATCGGCGGCCGATAGTTAAAGCAGTTGAAAAAACTGTACGGCGCGAGGTTACGCTGGCCGCTGTTATCAAGGGAGGCTATCCAGCCGATGGGGCGCGGCCCGATAATGGCGTTAAGCGGGTCGTGCGGCAGCCCGTGTCCGTGCGAAGGTTGGTAGAAATACATACGACACCCGTGACAAAAAAGAGATAACCAGACTCACTTATTTACCGCGCCGCCGTCAACGGGTATCTTACGCGGCTGTTCAAAGGAGATTGCCATGAAAGCCCAGAAACCGGGGTTACACCCGCGTAACCGTCACCAACAACGCTACGACCTGCCCGCGCTGTGCCAGGCCCACCCTGAGCTCCAGGGCTTTATCACCCTTAACCCGGTGGGTGGGCAGACCATCGACTTTGCCAATCCGCTGGCGGTGAAGGCGCTGAATAAAGCGCTGCTGGCGCACTTCTACGCGGTGAAATACTGGGATATTCCCGACGGCTTTCTCTGCCCGCCGGTGCCGGGCAGGGCTGACTACATCCATCATCTCGCCGATCTGCTGGCGCTGGATAGCGGGACGATCCCGGCCAACGCCAGCATTCTCGATATTGGCGTTGGCGCAAACTGCATCTATCCGCTCATTGGCGTGCACGAGTACGGCTGGCGTTTTACCGGCAGCGAAGTGAACGCCGACGCGTTCGCCAGCGCCCAGGCTATCGTCAACGGCAATCCCGGCCTGACTCGCCAGATCCGCCTGCGTCGTCAAAAAGACGCTAAAGCGATTCTGACCGGCATTATTCATAAAAATGAGACCTACGACGCGACCCTGTGTAACCCGCCTTTCCATGATTCCGCCGCCAGCGCGCAGGCGGGCGGTGAGCGTAAACGTCGCAACCTGGGACTGGGCGAGGAGAGCGTGCTGAACTTTGGCGGCCAGCAGCAGGAGCTGTGGTGCGAAGGGGGCGAGGTTGCGTTTATTACGCAGATGATTGCGGAGAGCCAGCAGTTTGGCCGTCAGGTGAAGTGGTTTACCTCCCTGGTTTCTCGCGGCGACAATTTGCCGCCGCTCTACCGTGCGCTGACCGACGTCGGCGCGGTGAAAGTAGTGAAAAAAGAGATGGCCCAGGGAAATAAGCAGAGCCGCTTTATCGCCTGGACCTTTATGGACGAAGCCAAACGTCGCCGCGCTTTATAACGTGGGCTCGGCGGGTGCCGGCGGTCCCGCCGGTGCCGGCATCGGCAGAACCTGGTAAGTTTGTACCGGCGCCCGCACGCCCGCGAGGTCAAAATGCCTTTTCACCTGAGTGTCGAGGGCGAACCTTACCGTCCACTGCTTCAACGGCAGGGTGGTAAAGGTGACGCGCAGGGTGAAGGCGGTATTGCTTAAGCCCACCAATCCTGCGAAAGAGGGCTCGCCAATGATCAGCCCGCGAATCTCTTCCTGCGCCATCACTTCCGCGACCGCGTCTTTCAGCGCCTGGTTGGCCTTATCCAGATCTTCTTGCCGGTCAACATCATAGTTGGCCACCACCGAGCCGATACCGCGCACGAAGTTGGCGAAGGTGGTTATCGAAGACCACGGAATAATATGATAGGCGCCGGTATCCTGGCGTACGCCGACGGAGCGAATCGACATGCGCTCCACCGTTCCGGTTAACGGCCCAATCGTCACGAGGTCGCCGGTGTTCATGCCGTTCTCAAACTGGATAAAAATCCCGGTAATAATGTCTTTGACCAGGGTTTGCGCGCCGAACGAAATCGCCAGGCCCAGCGCGCCTGCGCCGGCCAGCAGCGGGGCGATATTCACGCCCACTTCCGAAAGCAGGATCATGATAGTAATGGTGCTAATGACCACCGCCAGCGCGTTGCGAAACAGCGTCAGCAGCGTTCGGGCGCGGGCGCTGGGCAGCGGGCGGCCGTGAATATCCGATGCCAGCCGGTTCTCAATCAGGCTGGCGAGCAGCGTCCAGCCAATTGCCGAGAAGAAGAGGATCAGTGCGATACGAATCAGCACATCCACCGCTTTTTGCCCGCTGCCGTTATGCATCCACTGCCAAAAATCGAACAGCCCCCACGCGCTGAGCAGCAGCATGATCGCCACGCAGACCGTCAGGATACGCGCGGCTTTCAGCGACGCGGAGATCCAGCCGTTCAGCCGTTTTTGCAGTTCGGGGTAGTTGCGCTGGGTTTCCGGCGACAGGGTGATGGTTTTCGCAATCCAGCGCGACAGAATACCGGAGACCAGCGCGGCGGCGCCGATGATGGCCAGGCTGCGCAGCGTCGCGCCCATCATAAATTTCAGGCTGTTGCCGGGATCAAACAGGGAGAAGAAAAACAGCACGATAAAATAGGCGCAGGCCAGCCAGTGCCAGATCAGCGCAAAGGCGCGGATAAACAGGCTAAAGAAGGCCAGCGAGCGGTCGGCGAGATGGATAAGCCCTTGGGTAATCAATTTCTTATTGTGAAATATCAGGTACAGCGCCCAGAGCGTAATGCACAGCATAATCACCACGTTGGCCAGCGCTCCGAACTGTACGTTGACCTGGTTGGAGATAATCGGCACCGCGACGATGAGCCCGTAGCCAATCAGGCTGCTCAGCGCGCTGAGACGCAGGTTCCAGTATTTCGCCGCTTCATCGCTGAGGTTGAACGGGCGTAGCTCCGGGATGCGGGGGCAAAAAATAAGCCGCAGAATGGCCTTGAAAAATTCAATCAGCGCGAAGGCGTTGAGAAACAGGCTTTGTTGAAAGGCGATGGTGGGGTTGTTACCGTTCAGGCGGTCGCTTAAAAGCTGGCCCACGAAGAGCGTGAGCGCCAGCAGAAGCAGGTCAAAAATAAACGCGCCGGCGATCGTTGCAGGTAGCTGAAGCCAGTTGCTGCGGTCGCGGTTTTTATGCCGTCCCCAGTGGCCCATTTTGCGATACAGCGGCAGGGCCGCCAGGCGTACCAGCCACCAGAACGCAAAGACCAGGCCCGCCAGCAGCAGGAAATGCCAGGCGGCGTTGGTGAAAGTCTGAGAATTAAACGCTTTGTGCGGAGAACCGGTGATGTTGCGCCACAGCTGGGAGAAGCGCGAAGAGAGCTGCTCTCCGTATTCGCGGCTGATGTGAGTGACGTTCTCCAGCACCGTGGTCTCGTCTTTTATTTCCGGCGGCGTCAGCTTCGGCGTACTGTCCGGCGGCGGCGTGGCGGCGGCTTTCCGCAGCTGCTCGATAAGCTCCTGACGGGCGTCGGCGTTTTCAAGCACGTCGGCCAGCGCGCCGTAGGCCGCTTTCTTCTGCGCCACATCGGGTTCACTGCTGCTGGACGGGTCCGCTGTGGTTGCCGGAACGCCGGGCAGCGTCGCGGCCCATAGCGGAGCGGTGAAGAGTAGGGCAAGCAGTAACAAAATCCGCGGCACAGGCACCTCCATTGCATCTCAAACCAATAAGTATAGAAGATGAGATCCGCAGAGCGAGGTTGGGATGATTCTGGAAAGCGGCTCTCCCGCGAAGGGAGAGCCGGGGGGGATCAGGCTACGTGCTGCAAAAACTCGCGCAGGCGCGGGCTGGGCGGGTTATTCACCAGCATCTGCGGATCGCCATCTTCCGCAATGCGCCCTTTATCGATAAAGATCAGGCGCGACGCCACTTTTTCGGCGAAGCCGATTTCGTGGGTAACGATAACCATGGTCATGCCTTCTTCGGCCAGATCCTGCATCACTTTCAGCACTTCATGACGCAGTTCAGGGTCAAGCGCGGAAGTCGGCTCATCAAACAGCATCATTTTAGGTTTAACCGCCAGCGCCCGGGCAATGGCCACGCGCTGCTGCTGTCCGCCTGAAAGTTCAGAAGGGTAGTGGTGCGCACGTTCCGCGAGGCCCACTTTCTCCAGCAGGTCTTTCGCCAGTTTTTCCGCCGCCGCTTTATTGGTACCGCGAACGCGCAGCGGGCCGAACATCACGTTTTCCAGGGCCGTCAGGTGCGGGAACAGATAAAACTGCTGGAATACCATCCCGGCTTCCTGGCGAATCAGCCGCTCGTCAACCTTCGGGTCGTTGACCTTCAGACCGTCGACGATCAAATCGCCGCTGGTAATCTCTTCAAGTTTGTTAATACAGCGCAGCAGGGTCGATTTACCGGAACCGGACGGCCCGATAATCACCACGACTTCGCCCTGGTTGATCTTCAGATCGATATCATGCAGCACCTTGGTTGGGCCAAAATGCTTGGAAACGTTTTTAAATTCAATCACAGGATTTTCATCCTTCTTTCAAGACGACGCAGAACAAAGCTCAGCACCAGGGTGATGATCAGGTAGATAACCGCAACGGCGCTCCAGATCTCCAGCGCGCGGAAGTTACCGGCAATAATTTCCTGGCCCTGACGGGTCAGTTCGGCCACGCCGATGACGATAAACAGCGAGGTATCTTTGATGCTGATAATCCACTGGTTGCCCAGCGGCGGCAGCATACGGCGCAGCGCCAGCGGCAGGATCACATAGCGGATAGTTTCGCGACGAGAAAGGCCCAGCGCGAGGCCGGCTTCCCGGAAGCCTTTATGGATCGACAGCACCGCGCCGCGGGTGATTTCCGCAATATAGGCGCCGGAGTTGATCATAATAGTCACCACCGCCGCCGAGAACGGGTCGATGCGTAAATCGCTAAACGCCATCGGCAGGGCGAAGTAGATGAACATGACCTGCACCACAATCGGGGTGCCGCGGATGATTTCGATAAAGACCAGCGCGATGTGGTTGGCAATCCAGCCGCCGAAACAGCGGGCGAAACCGGCCACCAGACCGATTATCAGACCGCCGACCAGGCCGAGGACCGAAATCCACAGCGTCATTTTGGCGCCTTCCAGTAAAATTGGGATGGCGGGCCAGATGGCACTCCAGTCAAACTGCATAATGTGTTCCTGTTACCGTGTCGAAAACAGAGGAAAACCCCCTGAGAAAACTATTCAGGCCTGCTGACGGGTAGCCCGGAGAGCTCCAGGTCTACCAGACCACAGCAGGCCTGGAAGAGAGTATCGCTAATTATTATTTGGGTTCAGTACCGAACCATTTTTTATAAATTTCGTTGTAAGTGCCGTTCTCACGCAGCGTTTTCAGCGCGCCGTTCACTTTTTCACGCAGCTCGTCGCTGCCTTTCGGGAAGGCGATACCGTAGTTTTGCGCTTCCAGCGAGTCGCCTACCGCTTTGAACTTGCCGTTACCCGCAGTTTTGATGAAGTAAAGGATGTTTGGTGTATCGTGCAGAACCGCATCAGCGCGACCGGTACCCAGTTCCATATAGGCGTTATCGATGTTCGGGAACTGGCGCAGATCTTTGGTTTTGATATTGGCTTTCGCGTAATCAACGGAGCCGGTGCCGCCCTTCACGGCAACCACTTTACCGTTCAGATCTTTGACATCTTTAATATCGTTATTATTCGCGTTAACCATGACCAGCAGGCCGCTTTTGTAGTAGCCGTCAGAGAAGTCGATCGCTTTTTTACGTTCGTCGGTGATGGTGATCCCCGCCAGCGCGAGATCGATGTTTTTGGTCTGCAGCGCCGGAATGATACCGCTGAAGTCCATTGGCTTCAGGGTGTAGTCAAGCTTCAGCTCTTTCGCAATGGCAGCCCACAAGTCAACGTCGAAACCGACATACTTATCGCCCTGTTTAAATTCGAACGGTACAAACGCCGTGTCGGTCGCGACAACCAGTGTTTTATCAGCAGCGTGAGAAGAAACCGCAAAAGCCAGGGTCAGTGCAGCCAGTGAAACTTTAAATACAGACTTCATAGCATTTCCTTTTATATCCACGGGACGATCCCCTGCGAGAACGAGTTGCCTTATGAAAAAATCATGCCACTTTTACAACCTGTTGTTTTATAACAAGCAGTAAGAGTCCTGTTGCACAATTTTGATAACGGATAACGTTAAATGCACCGATATGGGGCGCAGTTTTGGTGCGTCATAAAGGCATCGCATAACAAGAGCATTTTTAACGCAAACCCTGATGTTAAAACAATCTCGGCGTAACGATTGTGTGAGGTGATTATTACAATTGATTTACTTTTGCGCGTATTTTGTACATTCTCATGCACTGAAGTGGTGCGCGGCGGGGAAGTGGAAAGAAAAAAAGCCGCCAGCGTGGCTGACGGCAGTTGGCCTTACTCGATATTGGCTTCGATGAACCACAGGAATTTATCCAGGTCGCGTGAAGCGGCGGTGAAGATATCAGCGGTATCTTCATCTTTGGCTTCATCGATGGCTTTACGCACATCGTTGGCGACGAGCGCATAGCGGTCGGCCAGCTCTTTCAGATGGTCCTGGACGCTATGGATATCCAGCGGGTAGCTTTTCAGCGGGCTTTTGCTGTTAATGACCTGAGTCGTACCCAGCGCTACGCCACCAAGCTGTACGGCACGTTCTGCCATCGTATCAAGGTGGTCGACGAGCGCAGTGCGGAAGCCGTCCAGCATCTCATGAACGGCAATAAAGTTTGCACCGCGCATATTCCAGTGAGCCTGTTTGGTAATCAAAGACAGGTCAATGAACTGGATCACCTGGCGATTCAGCAGCTCAACGGTCGCTTTCTTCGCGCTATCAGCGACGTCGTTACGGGTATAGAGCAGATTCGTTGCTTTAGTTTTAACCAGTTTTGCGGTACTCATAGTGTCATATCCTCTTGATATTTGTACTCGTCATACTTCAAATTCGAATTATTCGGAGCGTCTCATCCCAATAACTTGCGGAATTAAGTATAGCAACGGATTTGAGCTTTGCAGCGGCGGTAGTCTCTATCGGTCTGATAGCGCAGGGCTGTTAGTCAGGAAAAATAGTTTATAAATTAAGGAGATGATTGAGTTTCTCGTCAATCAGCTCCTTTTCGCTAGCTGATGTCGACCTTCTGAATCTTCGTTTCCCGACGCATCGTCAGCGTGGAGCCCATCGAGGCAAGAATAATCGCCCCCAGCGCCAGCGTTTGGGCCGCGGTTAGCGTTTCGCCAAGAAACACCATTCCGGAAAGCGCGGCGAGAGCCGGCTCCATGCTCATCAGGGTGCCAAAGGTCTTGCTGGGCATGCGGGTCAAGGCAACCATTTCCAGAGAGTAGGGCAGCGCGGTCGATAAAATGGCGATCCCCAGTCCCGGCAGCAGCAGCCCCCACTGAAAGAGCGTATCGCTGGCCTGGATCATCCCCATCGGGACGAAGACCACCGCAGCGATCAGCGACCCCATAGCGACCGTTGCGGGGCCATGCTCTTCGCCGGCGCGCTGGCCGGTCAGAATGTAGACCGCCCAGCAGGCGCCAGCGCCGAGGGCCAGCAGCGCGCCAATGGGATCGATCTGCGCCACGCTTTGCCCCAGCGGCAGCAGAAACCAGAGCCCGAGTACCGCCAGCGCCACCCAGACGAAATCGAGAGGGCGACGGGAGCCAAAGAGCGCCACCGCCAGGGGGCCGGTAAATTCCAGCGCGACGGCGACGCCTAGCGGAATGCGTTGAATCGATAAATAGAACAGGTAGTTCATCGCACCGAGCGACAGGCCGTAGAAGAGCAGCGGCAGGCGCTGCTCCGGGGCAAAGCGCAGGCGCCAGGGTTTGAAGATAACCACCAGGATGAAGGTGCCGAGCGCGAGGCGCAGGGCGGTAACGCCTGGCGCACCCACCAGCGGGAAGAGTGACTTGGCCAGCGAGGCGCCACTCTGGATCGAAATCATGGCAATTAAAATAACCAGTATCGGCAACCATGCCGGTACTTTGCGGGACGAGCCGGGCATCCTTTCTCCTGTCAATTTTGTCAAATGCGGTAAAGGTTCCAGTGTAAATGAATTACCCCGCGCCGGTTGAGCTAATGTTGAAAAAAAGGGGTGTAAAAGCAGTACAATAGCGCGGGGTTGAAGATAATTTCACCAGAAGATTAGGAATAATCTGGATACACGTCTGGCGCTTTATGAGCCTTAATAGGAGTATATTTGTAAAAAAGGTTTGTTTTCCAGTTTGTTATAGAAACGTAGAAACCTTTAGTTACATGAAAAAGTACGTTAGACAATGTAAAGTGAAAAGAGTTTCCCAAAAGTTTTTGTTATATTTAAGGCTTAGGACTTATTAGAAACACATTTGAGGTGGTTATGAATAAAATTGCACGTTTTTCAGCACTGGCCGTTGTTCTGGCTGCATCCGTAGGTACCACTGCTTTCGCCGCGACTTCTACCGTTACCGGTGGCTACGCGCAGAGCGACATGCAGGGTGAAGCGAACAAAGCAGGCGGTTTCAACCTGAAGTACCGCTACGAGCAAGACAACAACCCGCTGGGTGTTATCGGTTCTTTCACCTACACCGAAAAAGATCGTTCTGAGTCTGGCGTTTACAAAAAAGGCCAGTACTACGGCATCACCGCAGGTCCGGCTTACCGTCTGAATGACTGGGCGAGCATCTACGGCGTAGTGGGTGTTGGTTACGGTAAATTCCAGGACAACAGCTACCCGAACAAATCTGACATGAGCGACTACGGTTTCTCTTACGGTGCTGGTCTGCAGTTCAACCCGATCGAAAACGTTGCTCTGGACTTCTCCTACGAGCAGTCTCGCATTCGTAACGTTGACGTTGGCACCTGGATTGCTGGCGTAGGTTACCGCTTCTAATCACTCCGGTGATATAAAAAATCCGCCTCAAGGGGCGGATTTTTTTTGCCTGCGGTTTACGCAACCGTGTTAATTGACGGTAAACGCGTCGGTACCCAGATGGGTATAGTCCACTTTCTTCAGCTGGAAGTTAGTGATGTAGATGGGGCCGGCCTTCTGTTCCGAGATAAAACGATAGCGCGGGGCAATCTCCTGAGCGCTGATGCCGGTCCACTGCGAAAAGAAGCTGAGGAAGTCGTTGGCGGACCGCCGCGCTTTAATGACCTTATGCGCTTTATCATCGCTGGAGATCACCATAAAGGGGACCTGGAAATTCTGCTGGTACTTATCATCGTGCGCCAGATACTGCACCTCTTTCCCGCGCTCCTTAAAAGCCAGACCGTGATCGGAAAAATAGGTCATCGAGAAGGTTTCGCCCGAGTTTTGTAGCTGAGTATAAAGATCGCTCAGCAGCGTATCGGTTTGCGTCATGGTGTAGAGATAGCAGGAGGTCTCTTTCGACTGAACAAAAACCGCGTATTTCCCTTTAGTGCGGTCGCAGGCCTGCGGATGCGAACCCATCAAATGCAGGACAATCAGCTGCGGCTGGGTGCGGCGGGTGGCAAGCACCTGCGCGGTCAGCTTTAATAGCTGCTCATCCTGAGTGTTTTTATTGGCCTCGAAATCGCCGTTCTTGAGGAACTGAACTTCGTCCGCGCGTTTGGCGATGCTGGCAATCGCCGTATCGTATTCGCCAATTTGCCCCTGATTCGAGAACCACCAGGTCTGAAAACCGGCGCGGTTGGCGAGGGTGACAAAGTTATCCTGAAACTGCGGTTTATCATCAACCACCCGGTTGAGGGTTAAACCGAGCGATTTCTGCGTTGAACCGCTGGCGGCAACGTAGTCATTGAACAGATAGCCTTTTACCGAGCTGGCGAACGGGGTGTTGTCCCAGTGGCCGCCAAAGGCGCCGAGCGCATCGCGACGCGCGCTCTCGCCGATCACCACCACATACAGATGATATTTGGGCTTTACCGCCAGCACGTGCCAGCTGTCTTTCATATTCGCCAGCTGCGCCATTCGCGCCTGCTCATCCAGCACTTCATTATTATTCACCACCACATCTTTAACGAAGCGTACGGCGGGGTAGCCGGTGTCGGTAACCTTAAAGACGCCGCCCCAGGCGAGGTTTTGCACCGGCTGGAGAAAGAAAATAGCGGTGCAGAACAGCAGCCCCAGCGTCTCCATTTTCCCCCATCGCGCCGATGCGTCCGGCTTGCGCCGTACGGCAATCACGCCGAGCGCAAAGATAAACACGGCCAGCAGATAGTTGTACCACGGGAAAATGGTCAGGATCTCGGTGGATTCTTCGATGTTTGTGGCATGCAGCGCCAGCAGCGTGTTGAAATTGGGCGCGCCGTAGGCCTGGCCGAAAGGATAGTACATGGCCGCCAGCAGCGAATAGGCGCCGATCACTACTTTTTGCGCGCGCGGAAAGCTGCGCCACAGCAGATGCAGCACGCAGGTAAAAGCAACGGTATAGAGCAGGCTAAAGTCGTAGCCCAGCGCCAGGTTAATAAACAGCGATTGTAAAAAGTAGAATCCTGTCCATGGGTTCAGTACCAGTCCGCGGGCGACCAGCGTTTCTTTCAGCGTGACATTCATAGTAAACAATCAAAAAGAGCCATGTGCGTCCCCTGGCATCAAGGGGTAAAACCTGCTGGACAGTGCGTGAAGAGGGTCTCTGCGAGCCGCAGTAGTGGCAGGGCTGACAAAAGATAGGGCTTGCAAATGTTAAGGTCAACCATCCATAACGGATTGTTTTGGGAGGAAGCTTACAAAACTTGAAAAAAGTTGCCGTAGCGCTGAGTAATCAGCCAGTTTGACGGGAAATTATGACAGAAAAATGAAGCGGCGTACCGCGACGCCGCGTTAGTTGTTGGGTTTATCCTGCTGGGGTTTGCCGTTGATCAGATCGCACAGCATACCGACAAGCATTAACCGTACTTTAAAAGGAGAATGGGTAAACACGTTTAAACACCTCTTGAATTCATTCATCTCGACCTCCTGTAACTTCGTCCTTCACTCCTTGAAGGATGTGTGTATTACATACAGATATAGCACAGGCTATATTTTATAGCTATGGCTAAAACGTTAATTTTTTGTTCTCTGTGCGCGATCCATTACAATAGGGATCCTTTTATATGATGCTTGATGCGTCACAGGAATGAGGAAGCACAATGAACCGTCGCGCAGGTAAGCCAATAACAAAAAAAGTGACGCAGCTAGTGAATGTCGAAGAACACGTTGAGGGGTTTCGTCAGGTGCGCGAGGCGCATCGTCGGGAGCTGATTGATGACTACGTGGAGCTGATCTCCGATCTGATTATGGAAGTGGGGGAAGCCCGTCAGGTGGACATGGCCGCGCGTCTTGGGGTGTCGCAGCCAACGGTTGCGAAAATGTTAAAACGACTGGCCAGCGTCGGGCTGATCGAACAGATCCCATGGCGGGGGATCTTTTTAACCCCGGAAGGTGAGAAGCTGGCGCATGAAAGCCGCGAACGCCACCAGATCGTCGAAAACTTTTTACTGGTGATCGGCGTTAGCCCGGAAATTGCGCGTCGCGACGCCGAAGGCATGGAGCACCACGTCAGCGAAGAGACGCTGGCGATGTTTAAACAGTTTACCCTCAAGCAGGGGTCACCGGGAGAATGAACCTCGTCTTTGTTCAGTCGCTAATCCGCGACCGTTTTTTGCATCTGCTGCTGATCGTCGGCGTTGTTTTAAGCTTTTTTGTTCCGTTTGCCCCTGCAGGCTGGCTACACGCCATTGACTGGCATACGATTATCACCCTTAGCGGGCTGATGCTACTGACCAAAGGTATTGAACTGAGCGGCTATTTTGACGTAATAGGTCGCAAAATGGCGCGCCGCTTTGTGACCGAGCGCCAGCTGGCCATCTTTATGGTGCTGGCGGCCGCGCTGCTATCCACCTTCTTAACCAACGACGTGGCGCTGTTCATCGTCGTGCCGCTCACGCTGACTCTGAAAAAATGGTGCGCCATCCCGACAAGCCGTCTCATCATTTTTGAAGCGCTGGCGGTGAACGCCGGGTCGTTGTTAACGCCCATCGGTAACCCGCAAAACATTCTTCTCTGGGGGCGCTCGGGCTTCTCCTTTCCGGCCTTTATCGGCCAGATGCTGCCGCTGGCGGCAGCGATGATGCTCACCCTGCTGGCGCTGTGCTGGTTCTGTTTCCCCGCGAAGCGTCTCGACTATCAGAGTAGCGACAGGGCGCCCTCCTGGCGGCCAAAGCTGGTCTGGAGCTGCCTGGCGTTCTATGGGGTCTTTTTGACCGCCTTAGAGCTGAAGCAGGAGCTGTGGGGACTGGCGCTGATCGCGCTGGGTTTTTTGCTGCTGGCGCGGGCGGTCATTATCCACGTCGACTGGACGCTGCTGCTGGTCTTCATGGCGATGTTTATTGACGTTCACCTGTTGACCCAGCTACCGGCTCTCCAGCATGCGCTTAACGGCGTCGGCCAGCTCTCGGCAGGCGGATTGTGGCTGACGTCGATTGGCCTGTCGCAGTTTATCAGCAACGTCCCGGCGACCATTTTGCTGCTCAATTACGTTCCACCATCGGTGCTGCTGGCCTGGGCGGTAAACGTCGGCGGGTTCGGCCTGCTGCCGGGCTCTCTGGCAAACCTGATTGCGCTGCGCATGGCTGGCGATCGCCGTATCTGGTGGCGTTTCCATATCTACTCTCTGCCCATGCTGCTGTGGGCCGCGCTGGTAGGGTACGGATTGCTGCAGCTCTGATTTTCAGAGAATTGGGCAAGAAACGGACAGAAACGCCACATTCGCGCTCTCCTTTTCCGGGGTATAACTTTATTCACGATGGTGAATCACCCTGATTGAAGGAGAGTCCTATGCGTTATCAAAAACTGGGCCATACCGGCCTTTTTGTCTCTGAGCTGTGCCTCGGCACCATGACCTTCGGCGGCGAAGGCGGCCTGTGGGGGAAAGTGGGGCAGCTGCGCCAGGCGGAGGCAGAGCAACTGGTGGGCAGCGCGCTGGATGCGGGCATCAACTTCATCGACACCGCTGACGTCTATTCAGAAGGGCGCTCGGAAGAGATTACCGGCCAGGCGCTGAAGAATCTGAAAGTACCGCGTGAAAACGTCGTCGTGGCGACCAAAGTGTTTGGCGAAACCGGCACCGCAGGCGTGAACTCGCGCGGCAGTTCGCGCTATCACATCATCGGCAGCGTGAAGGAGAGCCTGCGTCGCCTGCAGCTCGATCATATCGATCTCTATCAACTCCATGGCTTCGATCCGGCGACCCCGATCGAAGAGACGCTGTATGCGCTGGATAACCTGGTGCAGCACGGGCACGTCCGCTATATCGGCGTGTCGAACTGGGCGGCATGGCAGATAGTCAAAGCGCTGGGCATTTCCGAACGTCTGGGGCTGGCGCGTTTTGCCTCGTTGCAGGCTTACTACACCCTTGCCGGACGGGATCTGGAGCGCGAGCTGGTGCCGATGATGCAGAGCGAAGGCCTGGGCCTGATGGTCTGGAGCCCGCTGGCGGGAGGGCTGCTCAGCGGTAAGTACGATCGCGATGGGCACTCGGCGAGCGGCGGCCGCCGTCAGGAGTTTGATTTCCCGCCGGTGAATAAAGCGCGGGCTTTTGACTGCATTGATGTGATGCGCGAGATTGCCGATGCGAAGGGCGTTTCGGTGGCGCAAATCGCGCTGGCCTGGCTGCTGCATCAGCCGGCGGTAAGCAGCGTGATTATTGGCGCGAAGCGCGCTGAGCAGCTCGCCGATAACCTCGCGGCGACCAGCATTGCCCTGAATGATGATGAACTGGCGCGGCTTGACGCGGTCAGCGCGCTGCCGCGAGAGTATCCGGGCTGGATGCTGGAGCGCCAGGGCGAATACCGCCGCGACCAGCTCGCCCAGCAGTAACTTCCTCTCTTGCACGCCGGATCGTCTGTTTCGCGATCCGGTTTTTTTATCCGTTGCGCTCACAAAACGCGATCCTGGACTTTGCCTGACGGGAGAATTTCGTTTATATGACTAGTCATGAAATTAATATGACTAGTCATAGGTGCGAGCGATGAACAGAACACTACCGGCAGATTTTTTATGGGGTAACTCGGTTTCCAGTATGCAAACCGAAGGGGCGTGGAATGAGGGCGGGAAGGGGATGTCGGTTTACGATATCCGCCAGCCGGCGGAATTTGCGTCTGACTGGAAGGTGGCAACCGACTCGTACCACCGCTACCGGGAAGACTTCGACCTGATGCAGGATTTGGGCATGAACTGCTACCGCTTCCAGATTGCCTGGAGCCGCGTTTGCCCGGAAGGCGACGGTGAGTTCAATGAAGAAGGTATCGCCTTTTATCACCAGTTTATCGATGAACTGCTTGCCCGCGGCATTGAGCCGATGATCTGCCTCTATCACTTCGATATGCCGCTGTCGCTGGCTGAACGCTACAACGGTTTTACCGACCGTCGGGTGATGGAAGCCTTTATTCGTTACGGGCAGAAGATGATCGACTGCTTTGGTGACAAGGTGAAGTGGTGGCTGACCTTTAATGAACAGAATCTCTACCACATGCCGGACGCGTTTCTGATTTCAGGCTATATGCGCGGCGAGAAGACCCTGCGCGAGCTGTATCAGATCCAGCACCACGTGATGATGGCCCACGTGCACCTGACGCAGTATCTGCACCAGGCGAAGCCGCAGTGCCTGATGGGCGGCATGCTGGCCCACGCGCTGGTCTATCCGGCGACCTGCAAACCGCGCGATATCCTTTGCGCCCAGCAGCTCGATGAGTTTTTAAACCAGAACCTGCTGCGCGCCTTCGCCGGAGAGGGCTACAGCCCGGAGGTCATGCACGTTGTCGCCCGCGAAGGCTTTGCGGATATCTACCGCGCAGAGGATCTGGCGCTGATGGCGCAGGTTAAAATCGACTATCTGGCCTTTAGCTACTACGCCAGCAAGGCGCTGGATAGCGACCCGATCCCGCCGGGCACGCCGGTGAACCACTACATGCAGTTTGGCGATAAAAAGAATGACTTTCTGCAGGCCACCGAGTGGGGCTGGCAGATTGACCCGCTGGGCTTTCGCACCATCATTACCCGCTACTACAACGACTGGCGTCTGCCGGTATTCCCGATTGAAAACGGCATCGGGGTGATTGAGTCCTGGGACGGAGAAAATCCGGTCGCTGACGATTACCGCATCGCCTATCATCGCGACCATATCAACGCCATGAAAGAGGCGATGTTTGAGGACGGCGCGCGGGTGATTGGCTATCTGGGCTGGGGGTTAATCGATATTCTCAGTTCGCAGGGCGATATGCGCAAGCGCTACGGGGTTGTCTACGTGAACCGTGAAAACCACGACCTTAAGGACCTTAAGCGCGTCCCGAAGAAAAGCTATGCCTGGCTGAAGCGGGCCATCCGCAGCCACGGCGAAGAGATGTAGCGGCGCCTCGCGCGGGCAGATGGTATATTCTGCCCGCCAGCCACTATCAGACACGTAAAAGGATCCGGGAATGACGGCCAAATATCTGAGTATCGCGCGGGAAATCAAAAAACGTATTATCAGCCGGCAGTATCCCGCCAGCGCGCCGTTACCCGACCAGTTCGCCTTAGCGGCGGAGTTCAGCACCAGCAGGATGACCATCCAGCAGGCGATGCGCCAGCTGATTGTCGAAGGCCTTATCTACACCCGTAAGGGGCAGGGAACCTTCGTGCGCAAAAACTTCCTCCAGCTTTCGCAGTGGGAGCTGCCCGGCAGCGACTATTTTGGCGCCACCAAAACCTGGGAGCATGTAGGGGAAGTGACCAGCCGGGTGATTCGCTTCGAGCTGCGTTTTCCGTCGGAAAAAGAGCAAAGCTCGTTGCTGATTGACGCCGATGCCCCGGTCTATGATTTCGTCCGCCTGCGGCTGCTCAACGAGGAACCCGTGTCGCTGGACCTCACCGTGATGCCCGTTGCGCTGGTGCCTGGCCTGAATAAAACGCATCTCGAAAGCTCGGTATTTCGCTACGTGCAGGAGGCGCTGGGGCTGAAGATGATGGGATCGTATCGGGTGGTGCGGGCGATGAAACCGCAGGCGCTGGACAGGGAGCATCTCAACTGCGAAGCGAGCGACCCGGTGCTGGAGGTGGAGCAGGTGATCTATCTGGAGGACGGTACGCCGCTGGAGTATGCCCATTGCCACTATCGCTACGACCACGGCGGAATTATTCTGGTCAATAACGGATAAAAAAATGGCGGGCACCGGGCCCGCCACTCTGTGCGATGCGTTTTAGTTCAGACGCACCGGCATACCGGAACGGTTCTGGATCGCCTGATCGACCACGCTCTGGTCTACGTCAGCCTGGCTGGTAATCGCCTGTACTGATTTGGTCAGGTTAATCGGCACGATTTCGCCGCCCTGGAACTGCTCTTCCGTGGTGGACAGCGGGTTGTGAACTTCAATGAAGCGGCTGCCGTCAGGTTCGGTAGTGGCTTTTACCGGCTCATCGATAAACTCAACGCGGGTGCCGACCGGCACGTTTTCAAACAGGAATTTGATATCGTCGTTACGCAGACGCACGCAGCCGTGGCTGACGCGCAGGCCGATGCCGAAGTTAGCGTTGGTACCGTGAATAGCGTACAGGCGGCCGATATACAGCGCGTACAGGCCCATCGGGTTATCAGGGCCGGCAGGAACAACGGCCGGCAGCGGTTCACCGGCTGCGGCATATTCAGCGTGCATTTTGGCGGTAGGCGTCCAGGTCGGACCGGCTTTTTTACGCTCAACTTTCGTCACCCAGTTGATCGGCGTGTCTTTGCCTAACTGGCCGATACCGATCGGCAGCACGATGACGGTGTTGGTGCCTTTCGGATAGTAGTAGAGGCGCATTTCCGCGCTGTTGATGACGATACCTTCATGCACGGTGTCCGGCAGGATCAGCTGCTGCGGGATATTCAGCACGGTGCCGCCTTTCGGCAGGAAGGTGTCCACGCCCGGGTTGGCTTCCAGCATGTTGGATAAACCCATCTGGTATTCAGCGGCGAAATATTCCAGCGGCTGCTTGTTGCCTTCCGGAATGGTGATCACCTGGTTCTGGCCAATCAGACGGCTGCCGTCGGTGGGCAGAGGGTAGGTTACAGCAGAAGCTGTGTTGCAAAAGCCCACGATGGCGAAGGCTGCCGCGAAGAGTGTTGATAATTTCATAATCTTTATGTCGTGGGCGATGTTAATGCCGCACAGGCCTTTGTCAGTTTAAACAGGAAGTCGATGGGAGCGCATTATATGTGCTTTCCGGCAAACAGGTAAATGAGATGTGTACGAAATCACATTTTTTTCCTGTGACCCTGAGTGTAGCCCGTCAACGCGGGCTCTGCAGCCTGAAAACGGGAGGGGATTACCCCTCCAGAAGCCGCGACTGGAGCGCTTCTCGCGCCTGCGGCGTGAGCTGATACTCTTTCTCCAGCCAGGCATCGACGCTGGCGTAGCGTTCGTCGATTTGCGAAAGCGCGGCGGCAAGGTAGGACTCATGCACCGTCATCATTTCCGCCAGGTTCTGCCGGCCGCGGGGGGTCAGCGCATTGCCGAGGGACTGGAGCATGAAATCTTCGACCTGCGTCAGCATGCCCTGGGTGAGCAGATATTCCTCCATGACCGTATGACGATCGCAGCCGAGGGCGAACAGCGTCAACGCGCAGCCAACGCCGGTGCGGTCTTTTCCCACCGCGCAGTGCTGCAGCAGCGCGCCGTCGAAAGGCTCCATCAGCCAACCGGCCAGCTGGCGATAAGCGGCGTTATTGAACGGCAGCTGGCGGTAGAGCGCCAGCATAAACTGCTCGCCGTTAAGGGCGTTCAGGGTGGCGGCGTTGAGCTCGGTGACTTTGGCGTTGACGTCGCGAACGTGCGGATTCGCCGGGGCGTTGAGGTAGTGAGCCGCTTCGTTCAGCTTATCGGGGCTGCGATTCACTTCGCCCGGGTCGCGATAATCAATCACCCGGCTAAGCGGGATCGCGTCCAGATGGGTGAGGTCATCTGCCGTCATCATATGCAGCGAGCCGGAGCGGAATAACTTCCCGGTACGCACGCGACGGCCGTCGGCGGTACGCTGGCCGCCCAGGTCACGAAAGTTGATACCGCCCTGCAGCGATAAGAAAGCCGGATGGCGGGAGTGTGTGGTCATAGGTTCCTTCCAGATTAAGGTAAAAAATTACGCATTAAGCAGTGTAACCGCGCAATATGACATGACCCTAACACAGGCGTCATTGATGATTTTATAACGCCCCGTGAAAAGTGAAGCATTTGCTGGCATAATGTCTGGTTCATCACACTTCTCATTCTCTATTTTCAGGATAACCCCGTGCTAGTATCCAGCAACGTCACCATGCAGTTTCAAAGAGGGGAATAAAATCAAGCGTGTATCTGTTTCCGTCAACCTGTCAAAGTTCGTTTTCATTGTTGCATGTTTTGGTTTCATCAACTGCAACTTCGCTCTGGCCTAGTGGCTAGATATCCCCTAAGAACGTTGGAAGGGTAATCTATGAAAGTTGAATTAGTTGTCCGACACTGAAAAAAAGATTGCATAATTATTTTGTGGTTGATATAATTATAAGTTGAGTAAATACTTTCGTAAACTTTGTTCCGTAGTATTTCCCCCCTTGAAAACATCCTCTATGTCAGATACAAAGCGGTTTTGCTATGTAGCAAATGCGCGCATTTTGCCGTGGTTATTAGGTAGTAACTATTTAATAGTGTGGTGTGATCTTTATCAGAAAAAATAAAAAAAAATGAGATTTAACAATAATGCAACAACATCAAATTCAGTCCCATTCATCGATTCTATCAGTCCCTTGCTTCCATACCGTCTACCATGAGCACGGTCGTTACAAAATCATCAATGGCGGCTCTTTTGTCCATGATGGTCATGAATACCCTATTAACTCCAAAGGATCTGGTGTTCGGCATGATATCCTTGTGGCGATGGTCAACGAGCTAAAAGCAGTGCTGGGGCTTTATAGCCGAGTGTTCCTTACCCGTTTTGATCTTCATCTCCCTGAATTCACTTCTGTAGAAGCTGGTAACAAATACATACGTCAACTGTTCAAGCGATTACGTGCACGTCTGGAGTCTAGGAACAACGGCTTTTCGGAAAAAATAATCAACTTTGCTTATGGCTGGGTGTGTGAACAGGAAAAAGCATCACAACCCCATTACCATTGCTGGATTGCGCTTCCACATAGGCTGGTCAACTGGTTTGGTACTCCGGACAGAGGGATAGCTGGTATTATTACTGAAGTCTGGATGAAACTGACGGGTGGTAAAGCGACGCTGGTAAACTTGTCTAAGGCTACTAAAGACTATCCTGATCACTACGTTGTTCACCGTGATGATCCTGAGTCACTTGAAGGCCCGGTATTCTGGTTATCCTATCTGGCAAAAGAGAGAAGTAAGTTGCAGACGGGAAAGGGAACACGAAACTATTCAACATCGAAACTAGGTTGCAAAACGCAACACTCGTAAATATCGCGTAGGAAGCTCGTAGAGCGATTTCATTTGAACGGTCTTGGGTATGGTTGATTTTGTAGTGAAAAGGGCTGAGGGACGCTCTCAGGGCTTCTGAATGGTGTGTTTTGGATATGGTTGTTGGCTAACTTTTAATTTTAGCGTACTCAAGTAGATTTTAAAACCCAAGAGATTATGCCTATTGAATCGCCACGGATAATCTAGACACTTCCGAGCCGTTGATAATACTGGTTTTCATATTCTGTCGGTGACATCTGATTGCTTGAACCATGCCGACGCTTACTGTTATAAAACATTTCGATGTAATCAAAAATATCGCTGCGGGCTTCTTCCCGCGTTCCGTAGATCTTTTTCTTTATCCGTTCGCGTTTCAGCAACTGGAAAAAGCTTTCTGCAACCGCATTATCGTGACAGTTACCGCGACGGCTCATACTCCCCTCCAAGCCGTGTGATTTCAGAAACGACTGCCACTCATGGCTTGTGTACTGACTGCCCTGGTCCGAGTGAACCAGCACCTGTTTTTGGGGATTACGCCGCCATACAGCCATCAGCAGTGCGTTCAGGACAATGTCCTTTGTCATCCGGGATTGCATTGACCAGCCGATAATTTTGCGTGAGAACAGATCAACAACCACGGCAAGATACAGCCAGCCTTCGTGGGTCCTGATGTAGGTTATGTCCGTTACCCAACGCTTATCCGGAGCATCCGGATTGAACTGTCGCTGGAGCCTGTTGGGCGATACAATACTGGCCTCGCCTTTGCGTGCCCGCGGGCTCCGGTACCCGACCTGAGCCTTTATCCCGGCACGATTCATCAGTCGCCAGACTCTGTTCACTCCGCACTGTTGCCCGCTATCCCGCAAGTCCAGATGGATCTTGCGATAACCATAAACGCAACCGGACTCCAGCCAGAACTGTTTGATCTGTCCCGTCAGTCTCAGATCTACCTGGTGGCGCTGAGAATACGGTTGCTTAAACCAGGCGTAAAAGCCACTGGGATGAACATCCAGCACCCTGCAGAGCAGACGAACAGGCCAGCAACGGGAGTTGTCACGAATAAAGGCGTACCTCAGTCGGACAGCTTTGCGAAGTACGCCGCGGCTTTTTTTAATATGTCCCGTTCGTCAGTAACCCGCTTCAACTCCTTCTGGAGTCGGCGGATCTCGGCCTGAGTATCTGACTGTTCTTTATTAGTGGATGAGTCCGGACCGAACTTCTTTATCCAGGCGTAAAGGCTGTGGGTGGTGATATCGAGACGTGTTGCAACGCTGGAAACAGAATGACCGCGATCAATAACCTGTTTGACTGCTTCAATTTTAAACTCTTCGGGATAACGTTTACCGCTCATGGGCACCTCTCTTTAAGTCATCTTAAATGACTCTGAGGTGTCTGTTAAACCCGTGGCGATTCAATATAAGGCGTAACCCGGATTGTGACGGTCATGTCCTGATGGGAGGAATCGACCTTTCAGACCAGGCAAAATCTGATTTCAAAGAAATTCAAGATACACAGGCAGAGGTTGGGAAGACAGTTGTGTATATTCCTAATTCAGGAATTGAAAACCTTGAGCAACATTACACAGCTCTGCCTAAAAGCTCTAGTGGCGATGAAGATCAAACCTAACAAGGCGCTGCCGTCGGATAAATTTTCCGCTGGGTGCGGCGTTAATGTTTGCTCCTCGCTTACTGCGGGCTTTCCTGTTACGATTCGTTGGGCTGCCTCCTTCATTATTAAGTGATGCCACCATTGAGAATCTGTTCCATAGGGAAGCATGATTGCTCATCACTCAGAGTGGGCGGTCAGATTCGGTTGCAGTCTACCGCTGATACTGTCAGTCAGAGTCCGGGCTAATGTAATTAGCTTACTAACTCCTTCTTGATTCGGTAAAACGTGGCGCGACTGATACCCGCAGCTTTCATGATGTGAGCTGGTTTAACGTTCTGCGCCAGCATTTCGCGAACCGTGTCACGGGCTTCCAGATCTTTTTCTTTCCCCGTGTACAAACCTGCCTGTTTTGCTTTCGCGATCCCCTGCGCCTGACGTTTACGCCGGGTTTCATAATCTTGTCGTGCCATTGTCGCGAGGATATCGATCAGCATTGCATTGACTGCACGCAGAATGCCACTGGTAAGGTCATTCCCGGACATTTCAACCATCTGCCAACTGGTTGGCAAATCCATTGATACAATAACCAGCCCTTTACTATTCAGCGTAGCTTTGAGTTCAGCCCATTCTTCATGTTTAAGACGGCTGAGACGGTCAATCGCTTCAATAAGAAGCAGATCACCCGGTTGAGCTTCCGCAAGGAGGCGCATTAGCTCTACGCGATCCAGCTTCGCACCGCTGGCATTCTCAATGTACTCTGCGGCAATCTGCCAGTTCTTGCTTTGCGCAAATTCGCGCAGGCTAATCAGTGCACGATCGGCATGTTGGCCTTCTGTAGATGCGCGGCAATAGATACGGACATTCATGGGTTTTCTCATTAGGGTGTTTAATTGATACCCATATGATACATCACCTGTATTTGTAGTCAATAGAGTTCATTGAAACCCTATTGAGACAATGTTTCATGGTCTATATCGGGTATACCCAAATGAGATTTTGCAGTTAGTTTTCATGGTAATGAAACTCACCTGTTAAGGGTGGGGTGGTTTCATTTGTAATTATATTAATTGATTATATTGATGAATGTTAATGATTGTGTATTGGAGACGCACGAGCTTGCTAGGTCTAAATTTATGGTGGGGCAAGGGCTTAGCTTTTGTTAGTGAAACTGCGTTTAATCTGGAGCATGGAGCATGGAGCATGGAGCTAGAAGCGGGGGTTCCAAACATCATGGTATGTTAATCTGTCGGGAGCAGACAATCGTATCTATATAGACTCTTGCTCCAGGCGCCTGGTTCTGATTTGTGATAAATTAGGTGACCTTTGACAAAGTTTCTACTCAATGGATTGCCGATTGGTAATTGTTATGTTTATGGAGAATTATGATATATGGCGATCAATCTTGATAAGCCACAGCGTTGGAAAGAAGACGTAGCGCGTTCTGTAGATATGTATAATCAATGGTTTTTAGATTTCGCGCCAGGAACTTTTCGTGCTACGCGAATTTCAGCTACAGCTTCCGTTGAAGCTAGCCTTCTTGTGACGTCATATCTGCGGGATATTCGACCACAAACCATGCGAGAAACCCCTAGCATTCTTGCTACGTTAAGGATGGCTACCTGTCCACCACTTGCGGTTGATAGATTGATCGGGCTAGCTGGTGTAAATCCTAGCTTAGTCAAAACCATGGAGAAGGATAACAGACTGCCCGTACGCATGGCAGCAGATGTCCTCGATCGAGAGTTGCAAAAGATTGGGGAGATCGTGGAGCGAATGGCAGATCCGGATATTTTTGTATGGCTAGCCCGAGGGGATGAACCTAAACAAGAGGAAATCCACCGGGCCGCGACAATCGTAGCCGATCGGCTATGTGGTGCTCAGGCTAATCCCATAATCCGTAATGAGCAGGAAAAGCGACAGCTAACAAAGGTCAAAGCATGGTTAGAAGCAAGGGGATATACTGAAATAGACTCCAACGCCCGCGTTAACTTTTTGGAGATGGAACCCGGCACGTTCAGCTTTCGTCTTAACGTAAAAGTCCGTAATAATACGGTCAATATCCCCGTTGATGCAGTCATAATGCCTCTCAATGCAGAAGAAGGTGATTTGCCTCTGTTGATTGAGGCCAAGTCTGCGGGGGATTTCACAAATACGAATAAACGGCGCAAGGAAGAGGCCACAAAAATGGCACAGCTCAAACAATCTTATGGGGAGAGTGTACGCTTTGTACTATTCCTATGTGGTTACTTCGACAGCGGATATTTAGGTTACGAAGCTGCTGAAGGAATTGACTGGATTTGGGAACACCGAATTGATGACATGGCAGAGCTGGGGTTGTGATGATTGAAAAATTGGAAGCAGAGCGGTTATCCATACAATCTGCCTTAGACAAAAAGAAAACTTCTGCGGAACGAAATAGGCTTGGTCAGTACGCCACTCCGTCGGCGCTAGCTCAGGACATCCTAACTTATGCTAAAGGGTTATTGCCTAAGAACTATCCAATCAGTTTTCTTGATCCAGCGCTAGGTAGTGGTGCGTTCTACGCTGCTCTGAAGCGAGTTTTTGCTTCTGATGCGGATTTGATTGCACATGCGGCTGCGTTTGAAATTGATCCACACTATGGCAAACCAGCTCAAACCCTTTGGGCACCCTTGGGACTACACTTGACTCATGGTGATTTTACCAAGTTTGAACCCAACCCACGTTTTAATTTGATCATATGTAATCCACCTTATGTTCGGCATCATCATTTGTCTGCCGATGACAAGGTGAGACTACAGAAGCGGAGTTTCGAAGCTAGTGATTGCAAATTGAGTGGGTTCGCTGGGCTTTATGCGCATTTTCTGCTGCAAGCCCATGCTTGGATGGCTCCTGGCGCGATTGCTGGATGGTTAATCCCGTCCGAATTCATGGATGTTAACTACGGACATGAAGTAAAACGTTACTTGTTGGAAAAAGTGACCCTGCTGAAAATTCATCGATTTTCTCCTAATGATGTTCAGTTTAGTGATGCACTTGTTTCTTCTGCAGTAGTGTGGTTTAAGAATGAATTGCCAACCAAAGAGAACCAAACGATTTTTACCTTTGGAGGCAGCCTTTTATCTCCGCAAGTTGAAAAGGCTTTGTGTCGAAAGGATCTTGCAGAAGAAGGAAAGTGGACTCGGTTTCCCACATATGATGTTCGAGATAAAAACGTTACGGGAACCCAGCAGCTTGGTGAGTTGTTTTTTGTGAAGCGGGGGTTAGCTACAGGCGACAATAAGTTTTTTGTGCTAACTGATCAGCAGGTACAGGAGCGAAACCTTCCACTGGCAGTTTTACGACCCATCCTGCCTAGCCCACGCTATGTAGAAGGTGATGAAATATTGGGTGATGCTGATGGTATGCCCGATAATGTTAGTCGTATGTTCTTGCTTGATCCTAAAATGGATGAGGATGAAATTAGAGATACCTATCCAACAGTGGCAGCTTATTTAGATGAAGGGAAAGCTGCTGGCGTTGATGCCGGTTATTTATGTCGTGGAAGAAAGCGATGGTATGACCAAGAGCAGCGACCACCAGCTCCGATTGTCTGTACATATATGGGGCGTTCCGATAGCAAGAGCGGGAGGCCGTTTCGCTTCATTCGTAACCGTTCTCAAGCAACGGTGGCGAACTCCTATTTAGCATTGTATCCCAAGCCTGCTTTATTGGAATTGTTAAACCAAGATCCAAAGCTCATTGACAGTATATGGCAACAACTTAACAATATCCCTTCAGAGATCTTATTGGGTGAAGGTCGGGTTTATGGTGGTGGTTTGCACAAGCTGGAACCAAAAGAATTGAGCAAAGTACCTTTAAAACTATCCTAGATGGTTAGGTCCAGATGCGAGTGTCTTTGGTTGGTGTCCAAACGTTACTACTTTTAATCTTGGGCGCTTCATGGTTATCACTGCTTCATATGCGTTACATGATGTATGCATTGTTGGCTATAATCCGCATTCCAGCGGCTGTAATACCTGTGAAATGGGATGTAAAGCGGGTTTAATGGTCGGAGATGCCTTGAGCTAATCCTAAACCGTAGGTCATGACTTATTGAATGATAAGGTAAGTTTTTGGTGAACCGTGCAGGGGATGTCCCCCTGCATTTGGAGAGTATGAAAACGTCTTACTTACGACAAATCACTCTGTCAAAAATTCCACCACTGGGAACAAGAATTTGTCGTTGTTTGTGTGGTTCCTTGGAGATCATGTCTGACATTAGTATAGAGTCCTCGAGAAATACGCCACCAAAGGATCCTTTTTCTGCATTTATCCCGGCGATCACTATCGATTTTCCGATATCCAACGCAGCCACTTCGTCGTTATTGGAATCCGTATTTTCGAATATGAACTTCACCCCCTCATCAGAACCGGGAATACTTAATGTTACCAAAGGCTTTTTGCTGAAAGTAACAGTACCAATATCTGTTATTTTCCCTGTAACCATCAATCGACAATTTTTGAAGTCATTTTTTGCGCGGAATTCATGCTCTTGAAATCGTGCATACACTTCCCCGGTTGTGTACATTCTCGGAAATATATCAACTGTCAGTGGCTTTGTTGGTTCCGTTGGTTGGTGTGACGGGGCTGTATTCGTATTTTCTACGACCTTTGTTTCCGGTGTGTTAGGTTGGTCTGGAGTGGTTGATAGTCCGTACAAGATGTTACCGATGCCATAAATTATAGCAACAGCTATAAAGGATTTTTTAATATAGTGTACGTATGATGAATTCATTTCATTCTTCCATGATTTCTATACTAATTACTTGATCGCTATTTCGATATAATCTCATGTTTTCTGGTGGGGATTTAATCGCGTTACGGATCTCGTTCATTGTGTCATTCGATAACATATCACTGCATTCCATATACATAACCTTGCGGGTATCGATATCTGGTATGTTAGTGAAACTATTACTAACCCACGAATCCGGTATATCGACTTCATGTACCAGCATCATATATTTTACGATGAACGTATCTGTTAGATGAAATCGTCCAACTATATGTTTCCCGGAGTAGGAACTATCAGGAGATGACTGCAACCATTCGTTTTTCAATACTCTAACTAGTCCATTATTTTCCATTTTCAGCTTCCAGTTCAAGAATACGCTCGTTCGTCATATTAGTGAGACATTCCCAGTTGCCATTGCAGGCAGACTTTGATTTTATCCATTGTCTTTGTGCGGGTAACAAACTCTTACGGGTTTCTTTATTTAAATTTTGCCATGCGTCGTTTAATTTTTGATCGCTAACATTATATTCTTTGCTGAAATCAGCCTTGTCTTCGCTTTCGAAATTTGGTTCTGTGTCATTATTTTTACTATCACTGCCTTTCTTTTTACTCTTTTTAAGATATGATTTTTCTGAACAGGCTTTTTCCCAATTTTTTGCCGCAGCGTTAGTCACATCGTCTATGAACATTTCACGGAATGTAGTTCCGTTCAATTTTGCGGCCTCCTCCATAAGAAGGCGTCCCTCATAAGGCATTTTTCTTAGTTGCTCATCAATATCAATTTCGTTCGATTCCTTTATAAAAACCTTGAGTTCGTCTTTAGTTGGCGCACCGGCTTTGCACATTTCTTCCTCATTACTAAGCATTGCCTTCGTCAGTTTTCGTAGGGGGACACTATCTTTGGCTGAACATTTTTGCTTAATCTTGGCTCTGATTTTTTGGGATTGTTCTTTGAGAAGCAAGCGAGCTGCATTTGGATCATTTTGATACATAGGCAGGGCTAGTGGCCCATCAAGGAGTATTAGATCGATTTCACTTCGCGACGGCCCGCCGTTCGAACAAAGCTCCTCTCGTGGAAGGGCCATTAATTCATCTATAGAACCAATATCATGGAAACCATTGAAGCTACTTGGAGTTGCTAGTGCTGCTGCTGGGAGAGTAATCGATAGCAACATAATGATTTTAAAAGATTTTAACGGTTTCATTTTTTAGAGCATCCTTGTTTTAGTTGTTATTAACAAACCCTGAGTAAAGGGTACATAGGTTCTTTGTCTATGCGGCTTATATGTTAAATTGATCTGTTGTTCCTATCAAGAATTGAAAATCGATCGTTTTAATCGATCGATATAGTGGTGTAAAAAACATCAAACGATGATTGTGGATATCATCAACATATTGATTTAAACGCTTTTATCTGCTAGTGAAGGGCAAAGGGAATATTCTGGGGGTCTTACACAGGGAGCAGATCAATGATCCCATAAGAAGTGGAGCAATGGGTTCAGCTTGTAGATGTAGTGAATATGATGTGATTAATAGTCATTGTGCTAAAACGCCCTGTATCGAGTTTTACGGGGTTTTGGTATTAAATGATACCTTGGGTTGTTTTGAATGTTCTGACAAGATAAAGAGTGATTCATGGCGATTGAATGATGGGTAGAAACCAGTGAACCTGTGCGTCATTCTGTGAATTCTACAGAGTTTTAGATGTAAATTGACACTGAACTATTGACTTCTTAGACTCCCCGTCTCTCAGGGAATAAAGCCAGAATCGATCTGGCTAGACTTTACGGCTAATATGTCAGTGTGGCTAAGGAATGTTTCTTTCGTATACATATTAAATCCATGAGTTAGCGAGATCTAATATTTTTTTAGTATCAGAAATAAAGCTCGTTTTTTCACCATCCCAAATGAAGCTCTGAACGTGTCTGTTTCTGTATAAAACTTTTATTCTCCATTTTTTACCAATATTATAGATGGTTATATTTTCTATGATTCGCTTAAGCATCATGTTCAGTTCTTGGGGCTGTTGAATCTCCTGCAATAAATTAAAATCAAAAGCCTGCTCTGATATTATCATACTATTCTGCATCTTGATTTTTGCTTCAAGTTCCTCTACTTTTTTCTCTAAGTTATGTATTGTTTGTATTACACTTCTAGGCGGTTCCGAAAACTCAATAAGCACATCGTTTAACCGTTGGATATTCGCCTTTATTGCATCCCGTTCTGCTAGTAATGTTTGATCAAAATTGGTGTTCTTCTCGACTTTAAGTTCTTTCATTATCCGAAAGAGTGCTACTTCAATATTTTTAAAATTCTTTGTTACGTGACATTTTCCATCTCTTGCGTTAGCACAAACATGGTATTGATATGTTTTTCCAGAAATGACATGGAATTTTCTGACAAGGGCTCCTCCACATTCGTGTTTTAATATTCCAGCGAAGGCATTGTGTTCAGACTTATATCCAGGTTTGTTCTGTTTCTGATCAGACTGTAAAAGTATGAATTCATCTTTGCTGATAACAGCAGGGTAATAATTCTCTATGATATCAAGCAGAATGACTTTCCGGTCTTTGGTCGTCTCTGATGTTTGGTATGCACCGTAAAGTGCAACTGAGTTGATTGTTTTTCCTACAGTTGTATGATTCCAACCAGCAGAACGTAATGGTTTATGCCCTTCATCATTTAACGTTCTAGCGATTTTATTTGTTCCAAGTCCTTTTCGTCGCAACTCTATGATTCTTTTGACTGTATCCAATCTATCACTAAAAACAATTTTATCCTGTTTTCGTTCTAACCAGAAAGGTAGGATTTTGTTGATAACTTCACCGTTTAACGCTCGTTGTCGCTGTTGTCCTTTTGTTTCTCGTAGACGCTGTGACTTTTTCTCGGACTCTTTATATGCAAGGTCAGCTGCTAGAGCTATCCTGATAACACTTACGAGGTCGTTGACGGATTCTCGGTTCAGTAATAGACCATCGACCAATGAAGCGATAAAGACGTTGTGTTGCAGAATCGACTTAATTATCTGTTGAGTCACATCGATGCCTCGGCGACTCAGGCGGTCTAACGATTCAATGATGATAGTTGAGCCTTGTTCGATCTGACCTTTCTCTATTGCTTCGAGCATATCACCGAGTGAAGGTCTGTTTCCCTCCTTGAATGCTGAGATTCCGAGGTCTTGAAAGTTCTTATCTGATAGAATCAAGTTATTCGCATGTGCGTACTGTTCTGCAAGCTCGGTTTGGCGTCTTACAGAGTCGCCTTGCTCTTGCTTCTTTGATGAAAATCTTATGTAAGAGTAAGCTTGTCCGTTTTGTTTCATAATCACCTCAGTAACTTACAAGAGAGTATCAATTTTGCTTCTTTGCAACAATATTACCATGCAGTTCGGCAGTAAGCCGCTGTTCGAAAATATTTCCGTCAAATTTGGCGGCGGCAACCGTTACGGCCTGATTGGCGCCAACGGTAGCGGCAAATCCACCTTTATGAAGATCCTCGGCGGCGATCTTGAGCCGACGCTGGGCAACGTCTCCCTCGATCCGAACGAGCGTATCGGTAAGCTGCGTCAGGATCAGTTTGCGTTTGAAGAGTTCAGCGTGCTGGATACGGTCATTATGGGCCACGGCGAGCTGTGGGAAGTGAAGCAGGAGCGCGATCGCATCTACTCCCTGGCGGAGATGAGCGAAGAAGATGGCTACAAAGTGGCTGACCTGGAAGTGCTGTACGGCGAGATGGACGGTTACTCCGCTGAAGCGCGCGCCGGCGAACTGCTGCTCGGCGTCGGCATCCCGGTTGAACAGCATTACGGCCCGATGAGCGAAGTCGCTCCCGGCTGGAAGCTGCGCGTGCTGCTGGCGCAGGCGCTGTTCTCTAACCCGGACATTCTGCTGCTTGATGAACCGACGAACAACCTGGACATCGACACCATCCGCTGGCTGGAGCAGACCCTCAACGATCGCGACAGCACCATGATCATCATTTCGCACGACCGTCACTTCCTGAATATGGTCTGTACCCACATGGCGGATCTGGATTACGGCGAGCTGCGCGTTTACCCGGGCAACTACGATGAGTACATGACCGCGGCGACCCAGGCGCGCGAACGTCTGCTGGCGGACAACGCCAAGAAAAAAGCGCAGATTGCCGACCTGCAATCTTTCGTCAGCCGCTTTAGCGCCAACGCCTCTAAATCTCGCCAGGCGACCTCGCGCGCCCGTCAGATTGACAAAATTAAGCTGGACGAAGTGAAAGCGTCCAGCCGTCAGAACCCGTTCATTCGCTTTGAGCAGGATAAGAAGCTGTTCCGTAACGCCCTGGAAGTGGAAGCGCTGGCGAAAGGCTTTGATAACGGCCCGCTGTTTAAAAACGTCAATCTGCTGCTGGAAGTGGGGGAGAAGCTTGCCATTCTGGGCGCCAACGGCGTGGGTAAATCCACGATGCTGAAAACCCTGGTCGGCGATCTGACGCCCGATAACGGTACCGTTAAATGGTCTGAGAACGCGCAGATTGGCTACTACGCGCAGGATCATGAGTATGAATTTGAAAACGATCTGACGGTATTCGAGTGGATGAGCCAGTGGAAACAGGAAAGCGATGATGAGCAGGCGGTGCGCAGCATCCTGGGTCGTCTGCTGTTCAGTCAGGACGATATCAAGAAGCCGGCGAAAGTGCTCTCCGGTGGCGAAAAAGGCCGCATGCTTTTCGGTAAGCTGATGATGCAAAAACCGAATATCCTGGTGATGGATGAACCAACCAACCACCTGGATATGGAATCGATCGAATCGCTGAACATGGCGCTGGAGATGTATCAGGGCACCCTGATCTTTGTTTCCCACGACCGTGAGTTTGTGAGCTCGCTGGCGACCCGAGTGATTGAAATTACGCCGGAGCGCGTTGTGGACTTCACCGGTAACTACGAAGATTATCTGCGCAGCAAAGGTATCGAATAATATTGCTGTTGTCTGTCCCGGATTGCGGCGCTGCTGCGCCTTATCCGGGCTACCGGCCCGCAGACGGCGGTGAACCTGTAGCCCGGGCAAGGCGCGTTAAGCGCCGCCCCCGGGAGCGGTGCGCAGCGTGGCTGAATTCCCCGGAGGCGATGCTGCGCATCTGTCCGGGCTACCGGCCCACAGACAGCGGTGAACCTGTAGCCCGGGCAAGGCGCGTTAAGCGCCGCCCCCGGGAGCGGTGCGCAGCGTGGCTGAATTCCCCGGAGGCGATGCTGCGCATCTGTCCGGGCTACCGGCCCGCAGACG